>VGRX01000171.1 GCA_016875215.1 Deltaproteobacteria bacterium | reverse complement strand
CCCCTGCAGTGGTACGTCGGGCCGCCGGAGGAGCAGGGAGGAAAACATGAATGATCTGTTCCTGCTGGCCCCTGTCCTGATCGTCACCCTGACCGGCATCATCGTGCTCGTCATGGATCTGTTCCGGTCGCCCGAGGCCTCGGGAGGAACGCACCTGGCCTGGCTCTCAGCGCTCGGTTTTGCCGCGGCCTCCGCTGCCGCAATCCGGATGTGGCCCGGATCCCAGGCGCCGGTCGAGGGATGGATGTCCGCCCTGTCGGTCAACGCGTTCACGCTCTTCTTCTGGATCCTGCTGCCTCTGATCGCTGCCTTCTCGGTCCTCACCGCCACCGGGTTCGACCGGGAGAACAACCTCGACCACGGCGAGTTCTACAGCTTCCACGCGTTTGCCCTGGCCGGCATGATGGTGATGGTGGCTGCTGTGGAGCTGTTCTCTCTGTTCCTGGGCCTCGAGACCATGGCCCTCGCAGTGTACGCGCTCGTGGCCATGCGTCGCACATCGGCCCGCGGCGCCGAGGCCTCGATCAAGTACTTCATCACCGGCTCGCTGGCCTCCGCACTGCTCCTGTACGGCATGGTCCTGTTCTGGGGCGAGACCGGAACGCTCCGTCTCGACGAGCTGGGACGAGTCCTTTCCGCAGGCCAGTGCGGGCCGATCCTGTATGCCGCGGCCGGGCTCGTACTCGTCGGTTTCGGGTTCAAGATCGCGGCGGTGCCGTTCCATCTCTGGACACCCGACGCGTACCAGGGGGCGCCGACCCCGGTGACCGGGTTCATGGCCGCAGCAGTCAAGGCGGCCTCGTTCGCCGCATTGTTGCGGGTCGTGTTCGTGGCCATGCTGCCCGAGCTGTTCGCACGCTCCTTCACCTTTGTCGACCTGGCCATCGCGGTCGCGGTGCTCACCATGACCGTGGGCAACCTGCTCGCCATGCACCAGGAGGATGTCAAGCGCATGCTGGCCTACTCCAGCATCTCCCATGCCGGCTACCTGCTGACCGGGCTCGCCCTGGTTCCGCAGCTCGGGTCCGGGGATGCCAGCCTCCGCTTCGTCAACGGTGCCGTGCTGTTCTACCTGGCGACCTACGGGCTTGCCACCCTGCTGGCGTTCGGAGTGCTGGCGAGGTTGGGCCGTGGAGGGGATGAGTCCACGACGCTGGAGCGCCTGGCCGGGCTTGCCACGAGGAGGCCGGGGCTTGCCGCCCTGCTCTCGCTGGCCCTGCTGTCGCTGGCCGGCTTCCCCCCCACCGCAGGCTTCTTTGCCAAGTTCGCGCTGCTGAGGGAGCTGGTGGTCGTGGGCCGGGGAAAACTCACCATCCTGGTGGTCATCGCACTGGTCAACGCACTGTTCAGCGTCTACTACTACCTGCGGCCCATGGTGGCCATGTACATGCGCAAGGCCGAGGGCGAGGAACCCGAGGAGATCGTCAGCCCGACCTCCTCGTTCGCCCTCATCCTGGCCGCACTGGGCGTGCTCGTGCTCGGGCTTTTCCCGGGCAGGCTCGTCGGGGTCTCCGACCAGGCAGCCAGGACGGTCAGCTACAAGGTTGCCCGCGGGCTCAACGACGGCAGCCTCGGCGCCCTGGCGCCGTTTGCAGCAGTGCAGTCCGAAACGGATCCCAAGGGGGTGGGCGCATCGGCCGCGGTGCAGACCGGGTCCGGGGACGATGCCGTAGGGGGACGCTGAACCGGCCCTGCACTACCAGGAGCGGTTCAGCGATCCGGCGGGAGGTGTGCTGTCATGCTGAGACGTTTCTTCCTGTTCCTGTCCCGCAGCAAGAGAATGCAGCGGTTCGTCATGAGCAGCCGCCTGACCCGACGGCTCGTGCAGCGCTTCATCGCGGGCAACTCGCTGGACGAGGCGGTGGTCAGCGGCAGGCGCCTGCTCGACCAGGGCATCCTGCTGACGATGGATCACGTGGGGGAATCCGTGTCCACGGAGGCGGAGGCCGATGCCGCCGCTCAGGAGTACCACGTGATGCTCGACCGCATTCACGCGGAGAGGCTCGATTCTACGATCTCGATCAAGCCGAGCCAGATGGGGCTCGTGCTCGATCCCGCTGCCTGCGGGAAGCGGCTGGAGGCGCTCGTCCGCAAGAGCACCGACCTGGGCCTTTCGGTCGAGATCGACATGGAGGATTCCCCCTACACGCAGGTGACGCTGGACATGTACTTCGGCTTCCTGCCGCTCAACCGGAAGCTGCGCGTCTGCCTCCAGTCCTGCCTGCATCGCTCGGTTGACGACGAGCGCCGCATCATCGAGCTGGGAGGGAGCATCCGGCTGGTGAAGGGGGCGTATCGCGAGCCGCCCGAAGTCGCGTACCAGCGCAAGTCGCAGGTCGATGCGAAGTATGCAGAGATGATCGACGTCGGTCTCACTCCGGCCGCCGCTTCCAAGGGCTTCTACCTGGCCATCGCGAGCCACGACGAGAAACTCGTGACACACGGCCGCGAGGTCGCTGCAAGGAACGGCCTGAACAAGGACCAGCTCGAGTTCCAGTTCCTGTACGGCATCCGGACCGACCTCCAACTCGCCCTGGCCAGGGCCGGCTACCGTGTCCGCGTCTACCTTCCGTACGGCAGGGAGTGGTATCCCTATTTCATGCGCCGGCTTGCCGAGCGCCCCGCCAACGTGCTGTTCCTGGTCAAGCAGCTGTTCCGGTAGAGCAGGCCTCCGGTCCGCCAGAACGGCGGGCTGCAGGAAAGGCCGCCACACTGCAAGAACGGTGGGCCTGTACCACTCTGCAGCGGGGTGTGTTCTGATGGTCGCCGGAGGAATGAACGGGTTCTTGCGGATTTCGGTTTCTCCCTACGGCTTGTCCGTAAGAATGCAGGGAGGCGGCTTGGATGAGCACTTCTTGCCTGATTCCAGTATCGTAGAAGAGCAGCAGTTCGAGGCCCCCCCGGGGAGCGCACCGCACCCCTTGCCTCCGCAAACCCCGCAAGAAGCCGGACAGCACGCCCCGCCCGCCGCTATTCCAGGGCAATCCGCCGGCTGCTGAGGCGCCGCTGCCGGGAGCAGACCCTTGCCCGACCACGAGTTGAGCACCTGGGGAAGTGCCCCGGCCACCTGCGCCGCGGTGGTCACGGCAGCCACTGCGCCAGGTCCCAGACGATCTTCGAGCTGGGCCAGGTAGAGGCTGCGAGGGACCACCGCTGCTACGCAGGGCGGGCGATTCTCGGCCAGTACGTCTGGTCAAACCGCTCAAGTTGGGTTAGAATGACGCAACGCACCCGAGAGGCGGGGGCAGAGCGATTCGACCGAGGTGGGAGGATTGGAGCCAAGGCAAGGCGTGTACAACCCGAAGAGGAGCATCGCTCCACTCCCGGAGGACGGTCTCGCAGGAAGCTCGGACGCCGTCGCCTCTGTGCGGTACGGCGGGAACCCGGAGCACAAGCGGCGACCAGGGGACTACGGACCTACGCCGCCGGCCAGCCCCCGCCCCGGGAAGACTCTGTGCGATGCGGAGCAGGAATTCCCCAGGAACAAGGCGCTTGGCCTGTTGAAGGAAGGTCTTCGGCGCGGCATGGTCAGCACCAAGGTTCACGGGCAGTGGCCGCAAAATGTCTGGGCCGTTGACTCGGACGGCACGCCCTTTGAAGCACAGTTGGAGAATTCCGAGGCCGGTGTGTATCACGGCTACCCCATGGCGGCGAACGACGATTTCCGAAACCAGGTCATCAGTGAGTGGAACAAGCGTGGGAAGTAGATTCGTCATCACAGTCAACTGGGAGTCGCTGGAGCGTGGCCGCCCCGAAGAGCAAGCGACCTTTGGGATGATCGGCTTGGCGGTCGGCGATACGCTGCTGTCCGAAGCCAACGATTTCTTTGTCGACACCTTGAGAAAGGAGATCCCTCTCTCGGGATACCACCTTGCAGAGTGGTTTGCATGGAACTGGTGGCGGCTTCGCTGGGAGCCTCGGCAGAGCGGCCTGGACTGGGGGATGGCGCACCACTTGGGGTCAATTGGCGGTGGCTACGTTTGGCCAAACCTCACCCTGGACACGGATGGGGAGTTTGTCACCTTGACTGCGCGCCCGACGCAGCGCCGCGCCGCTGAGCCACTTCGTTACCTGTCGGATGCCAGGCTGACCATTGCCGCTCTGGAGTTCGAGCACGGTGTCGACGAGTTCGTGGAGAAGGTCCTGGCTAGACTGCAGGCGAGAGGCGTCGGCAAGTCGAACCTCGCCACGCTCTGGGACCAGCTGAAGAGCGAGAGGAACGATTGCGACTCGCAACGATTCCGAAGGCTCGAAGCGATGCTTGGACGAGACCCGGACTCAGGTGAAGAGTCGCACGTGAACACTCTGCTGGCTGACGCTCAGAGCCTTGGCGAAAGCGCAGTCGAGGAATTGGCGTGCGCTTTCGGTAGGGGCGCGGCTGTTCCGGGCCGAGCGGAGTTGGAGGAACTGGCACAATCGGGATGTGACACGAAGCTCATGACGTGGTCGCCGACCACCCTGGGACTGAACGCATCGACAGGGGATCCCGCTTGGGCCGTCGGGGAGACGGCGGCTCGCAAGCTACGGAGCCATCTTGGCAGGAAGACCGACAAGCTGGAAGATGGACTGCTCGCTGGCTTGGCAGGTGCCCAACCGGACATCCTTGCTGACCAACCGAATTCCGGGACCGCCCCGTTTTCCTTCGTGATCGCGAACGGCGACGCTGGCAAGCTGGTGCTGAGGTCACGCTTGTCGGTCGCCCGCAGGTTCAATCTGGCCCGCCTGATCGGCGACAAGTTGCTGAGCAAGGCCGATGAGAGGCTCCTGCCTGCTCTAAGGTCGGAGTCTTTTCGGCAGAAGAGGCAGCGTGCTTTTGCCGCGGAGCTCCTGTGCCCCTATGATGAGATGAAAGAGCGCCTGGCTCTCGACTTGAGCGTTGACAACCAAGAGCAGGTAGCAGCGGATTTCGGCGTGTCATCGGCCGTCGTACGAACGACCCTCGTCAAGAAGCGGGACCTGGCCCCGGATTGGCTGGAGTTCTAGCCTCGACTTCAGCCATTCCTGCCTGCCCCTGTGGAAGTGGCAAGAAGCACAAGAAGTGCTGCGGGAGGTAGCTCGTGGACGGACCGGGTGGCCACTACCAAGCGCCCGGCCCCTCCATGCCGTGCGCCCCATGATTTGGCGCCACCGGTCCCGCAAGGGGAAGACCATCACACGCGCCGCAAACCTACTGTCTCATGCCGGCATTGCCCCCTCCCCTGGCGCTTCTCCCGGTCTCCGAGTGTATGACCACTTCGTAGGAGTAGCCCTGCTCCGTGAGGAAGAGCTTGCGATGGTGGGCGAATGCCTCCTCACGGCTATCGAGCGACACGAGCGTGAAGAAGTGGGGGGTTCTCGGCAGCGATCCGGAACTGCGAGCGTCTGTCCGCCAGGGCATACTCCATGCGCATTCGAGAGCTCATCGGAATGCGCTCCTCGATGCACGAAGCGCTGGCGATCCACGATTGCCGCTCCAGGTCTCGCCAGGGGACGTCGAAGCGCTTGGGCCCGACAAGGGCGAACACGTCGCCCTCGCGGCCGTCTTCCCGGACCAGTGTGGCGGTCAGCCCCAGCCGCCGCCGAGCCTGGATTTCCGCTGTCGCCCGGAACACCGGGGCGGGGAGCAGATGGACTTCGTCGTAGATGATGAGCCCCCATGGCTGTGCTCGGAACAGTTGGAGATGGGGGAACTCCCCCTCGCGGTCGGAGCGCCACGTGAGGATCTGGTAGGTGGTCAGAGTCACGGGTCCGGTGTCCTTCCGCTCGCCGGTATACTCTGCGATGTCGTTAGGCAGGACAGTCGTCTTGTCGCACAGCTCACGACGCCACTGCTTGACCGCGGTCAGACTCGTGGTGAGCACCAGAGTCGTCTGGCCCACGAGCGTCATCGCGGCCAATCCCACTATCGTCTTGCCCGCTCCGCACGGGAGGACGACTACTCCGCTGCCTCCCCTCTCCGAGCCCGCAACGAAGAACGACTCGGCCGCCTGCCTCTGGTACTCGCGGACAACGAAGGGCACGCCTGAGGACGTCTTGTCTCGAAGCGCGATGGCCAAGGCGCCGCCGCTGGCGTAGCCGGCGAGATCCTCGGCAGGGTAGCCCGCGGCGACGAGAGCCTGCTTGAGCAGACCGCGCACGCCCGGATGAACCCGGAACGTCGTGTCGTCCAGCCGGTCTGCAAGGTAGGCCCCCGCTCCTCGGTCTCGGTGCAGAAGCTCGGCAATCGCCTGATCGGAACACGAGCAGAGCAGCGTGTCGCCCCTGCGCTCGATGACCACCCGGCCGAAACGCGTTGCAAGGTCAAGGATCTCCCGCTCGACGCTTGTCGGCAGCGGGTAGCGCGCATGGTCCCGGAGAGACGCCACCATCTGCTGCGCGCTCAATCCCGCTGCACGCGCATTCCAGATCGACAACGGCGTCAAGCGGAACGTGTGCACGTGTTCCGGGCTCTTCACGAGCTCTGCGAAAGGAGCGAGCGCGGCTCGCGCCTCGTCTGCACGACGGGCGTGAACGTCCAAGAGAACGGTGGAATCGCTCTGTATGATCAACGCAGCGTCGTCGGACCCGGTCAACTCTCCACTCCCTTTGTCGGCGGCGACGATTCCGAATCAGGTTCGTCAGCGCGTCGCTGCCTGGCCCGCACGGCATCCTGAGCGGCCACAAGATACCCGATCTCGCGCAACGTCCTCTTGAACGCCGCTTCCGAGGACGACGGGACGGCCAGGAAGCGGTCCCCCGCGCGCATGCAGAACCTGCGCGTTCGCGTGTCGTGTGCAATGAGCGCTGCCAGCGCCTCGTCCGCGCACTCGACCAGGCGGGCGAGGCCGCGGTCGCGCACCTTGGTGACCCGGTTGGCAACGTCGGCCAGCAGCCGCAGGACGGTGTCCGGAATCGGAGTGCTGCTGCGCGAAGCCAGGAACTCCCGGACCTCGTCTACCGGGCGGCCCTCTTCGACGGCGATGAGTAGCTTGCCTGCGTCGAGCCGCCACACCAGCTCTGAGACCCTCACGGAGTATGCATCGAGCGCCAGCCTGTCGCCCTGCTGGAGATCCGAGCCGATGGCTGCGACATCGAGGTTCGGAAGCACGCGCAGGACCGCCCTCACCTCAACCGGAGGAGCCTGGTAGGAGGAATCCGTGCCGAGGCAGTATGCACCGAGGCGGGTGATTCGAAGGTAGATGAGCCCGTCATATCGGCTGAAGTAGACAAGGTCGTCCGTCCCCCAGAGCCCGCCGTAGTCATGGCGGGCCCCTGCTGGGGGAATCAAGGCCACGTCGATCAGGCCCAAGGTGGCAGCGTACTCGAGGAGGAATGCAAGAAAGTAGCGTCGGTCGACTATGTCCTCCGCACCCATGTGCCCGAGAGAACCGTATTGCTGGTCGCTGATGTACAGGCCCCATGCGTTGCGCGTCACTGAGAGGTCCGTGCCCGTCGCACGCAGGAATCGGAGGAGCTCGTCGGCAGCAATCCAGGCGCCTGCGGGGCACTCCTCCAGTGTCTCGACTATGGCATCCCTGCGGGATGACACTGCGGTGAGACCTCGCCCTCCTCTGCCGGTCTGGCCCTTGATGCACTCGATACGCGAGAGCTCGTCGAGGATTGTGGAATCGATCCATCGCGACCAAAGCGTGCGGATTGTCTCCGAAGGCGGCTCGGACAATGCCTTCCGTCCTGTCTTGGTGAGTTGGAGCTTCGAGCCTGAAAGCTGTGCGAGCCCCCCGGCCTGTATGATCAACGGCCAAGCGAACGCACGAATCGGTCCGGCATTTTCGTCGTGCCACCTGTTCTTCGAGGGGAGGCGCGGATAGTAATCGCCTCCTTCCAGAATGGCAGTGATCATCTCTACAGAGGCGGCCGATGCCCGGCGGGTCTTGTCGCTCACCGAGATCTTGCCTGAATCGACAAGCCTGAGCACCGAGAGCAGCTCCCTTTGTGCGGCTCCTTCCGACTCCCGTAGAGTCAAGGGAACCGTCTCGTGCTTCTCCTCCGTCGTGTTTGCCTTGTAGTTCCGCACCGTGTAAGGGATGTCGTATGTGGCGGGCAACTCCGCAAGCGTCTTCACCTCTGTCTTGGCCGGCTGGGGAACAAACGCCTTCAAGCGCGCCTTGATGTCGTCGGGCATCACGTTGCCGAAGAAGAAGAGACACAGGGCTGACGGCCTTCTCCGATAGCCGTACTGGTCCTCGTCTCCCCAGTTCGGGCCTCTTCCGTACTTGGCCCGGAACATGTCGTGGTTGAAGCGTGTAGAGTCCGAATGGACGACTTCCGCCACTGCGGCTCGCTGCAGGTGGTCGAGACCTTGCCATGCGGTGCGCAGCCCCTCGCCGTCGAGATGGCGCATGATCGTCGCTACGAGATCATCCTTCCTTCCCGCCACTTTCTGCCTGGTCAGGGCAGCCAGCTTCTTCAAATCGTCGTTGTTCTTTCCATAGAGGGCTGCCCGAAGGTCAGGGATGCTATCGTCGGTGCCGTATCTGCTCATCTTGCCTCCGAACTGCGACAATCCAAGTTCTTGCCTCCACCTCACTACGTGGGTTGTACCACTGACCGAAGTCTGCGACAACCGGGTCGGAGTCGATGCTCGGAAGTCCTTCGTCGACAGCGAGGAGTCGCCAATCTACAGTCATTTCGTCTTTGTCAGAATCTGGCTCCCCATCCCGGACTCGAAGAGCCGACCGCCCGGTTGACTGCCGAGGGGCGCCAGCAGCATGGCGTGGCGGACTCGTCAAGGGTAGAGCACGGGCCGACCATCAGCGGCATTCACGGTCAACGGCGCCCCTTGCGGACCCGTGCTTCAACGGCCGCGGCCAGGTCGGCGTACAGCGCAGAGATGAAGGTGACCGGAAGTCCGAGGGCCTCGAGCACGGCCTCGTCCAGGCGGACGCGGTCGGGGGGCGCATGGTCGGGATTGCCGTGGCCCACCTCGTCCGCGGCCGGCAGGACCGGCCGGGAGACCAACGCAGCATGGGCCTCGACGATGGGGGCGGAAAGCGCCGCGGGGATGGCCGCGGGATCGGGGAAGGGGAGCCGCTCGAGGTCGTAGCCATACAGGTTCAGCCCGCCCAACCCCTTGCGCCGGCCGAACCACTCCACGAGGCGCCAGGTCACGGTGCATTGGAGCAGCGCGAGGCCGAGGTCTCGGTGCTCGGGGCTCAGGAATGCCCCGTGGAAGAACTGGTTCGTCGCAGGCAGGTGCCCGGGATTGGCCGGGAACAGGAACCGGGTCCCCAGAAGACAGGGCACCAGGAAGTCGAGGCCGGGGCGGGGAGCGAACCGGTACCAGCCCCCTGGCCGGTTGCGGACCGAACGGGCCTGGGGCCAGGGAATCCCCGAACGGGTGTGGCGC
>VGRX01000170.1 GCA_016875215.1 Deltaproteobacteria bacterium | reverse complement strand
CGACGAGGTGCTGGCCGCGCTGCCCGAATACCACGGGGTCTCGACCGAGCTGGGCCGCATCGACCTGGCCCTCCGGTTGGGGGAAGGAAACGCGGAAGAGCACCTGCGCCAGAAGGCGCTCCTCGCGATCCGGATCGAGGAGCTGGGCGGCGATGCCGTACGCGCCCGGGCTGCGACGATCCTGGCGGGGCTGGGGTTCGACGAGGGTGACCTCCAGCGGCCGCTCTCCACCCTGTCCGGCGGGTGGCACATGCGGGTCAAGCTCGCCCGCCTCCTCATGGCCCGCCCCGAGCTGATGCTGCTCGACGAGCCGACCAACCACCTCGACCTGCCCTCCATCATCTGGTTCGAGAACTACCTGAAGAGCTTCGACGGGGCCTACGTCATCGTTGCCCACGACCGGGAGTTCCTGAATCGCACCGTCGACCGCGTCATCGAGGTCGACCGCGGGACCCTGTACCAGTACTCCGGCAACTACGACCTGTACCGCAGGCGCAAGGCCGAGGCCGAAGAGCACCGGCTCAAGGCATTCCGGCTCCAGCAGGCGAGGCTTCGCGAGCTCGACGACTTCATCTCCCGCAACCGCGCCCGCAAGGACCGCGCCAGCCAGGTCCAGAGCCGCCTCAAGATGCTCGAGAAGATGGAGCGCATCGAGGCCCCCCGGACCACGCGGGGGATCGACTTCCAGTTCGCACAGCCCGAGCGTTCCGGCGGCTCGGTCGTCCAACTCCTCTCCATCCACAAGAGCTACGGAGAGAAACGGGTGTTCGGTGGCGTGGACCTCTCTTTGAGCCGGGGTGAGAAGAGTGCCCTCGTCGGCATCAACGGCATGGGAAAATCGACCCTGCTGAAGATTGCAGCCGGGCATCTGCCCTTCGACCGCGGCGAGCGCAACATGGGCCACAACGTCTCGGTCGGCTACTTTGCACAGCACCAGCTCGAGGCCCTGTCGCCCCTTCGCACCGTGCTCGAGGAAATGTACACCGTGGTCCGCGACGAGAGCCTCTCCACGGTCCGCTCCCTCCTCGGCGCCTTCCTCTTCTCAGGCGACGACGTGGAGAAGAAGATCTCGGTCCTCTCGGGAGGGGAGAAGAGCCGCCTGGCCCTGGCCAAGCTCCTGCTGCGTCCGGCCAACCTGCTGATCATGGACGAGCCGACCAACCACCTCGACATCGACTCCAGGGAGGTGCTCGAAGAGGCGCTGAAGCAGTACTCCGGGACCCTCCTCTTCTCATCCCACGACCGGCGGTTCATCGATGCCATCGCCAGCGGCGTCGTGGAGGTGGAGCGGGGGGGCCTCACGCCGTATGCCGGGAACTACAGCTACTACGAATACAAGAAGCGGGAGGAATCCCGGGCCCGTGCCGACGAAGCCTCCAGCCTTCCGGCCGCTGCAACCGGCGCCGGCAACGGTCCGGCGACAGCGGAGCGCACCGTCCGCGACGATCGCAAGGAGCGCAAGCGGCGTGAGGCCGAGCTGCGCAGCGAGCTGTACCGGCGCGTCCGGCCTTTGCGTGATCGGGTCGATGCGCTGGAGGGGGAGATCTCCCAGCTCGAGCAGGCCATTCGCGACCTCGAAAACGACCTGGCCGACCCCGCCCTGTACTCCACCGCGCCCGAGCGTGTCCGGGACAAGGGCGTGGCGCTGGCCCGCAACCGCCGCGAGCTCAACGAGAAGATGGACCTCTGGGAGCTCGCCGTGCTGGAAGCCGAGAACGCGGAGCAGGATGTCCGCTCCGAGTTCGATGCCGCGGACGGCGTTTCCCCTGCCGACTGACCCAACGTCATCCTGAGCGACCCGGCCCTCCTGCCTGCGAAGTCAGATCCGCCTTGCTGTCGGGAGCGAAGGACCTCCGGATGTGTTCGAACTGCCGTCGGAACTGCGGCCGTGCTGCGGCTGGGGCCGAGTTCCTTCCGCCTCCTCCTGGGGGCGCAGCCAGAGGAGCAGGCCGTGCCGACGGCAGGCGCCTCACCCTCGCAAGCCGTCAGGGTGCCCGCCCTGTCGGCAGAACACCGCGGCGAGGTGCAGAAAAAGCTTGACAGCGCGGCCCTGCGCGCACTATATAGCCGTCTGTCCAATTGGGGCGCTTGACTAGCGGCATACGCCTGTAGCTCAGTTGGATAGAGCAGCGGACTTCTAATCCGCAGGTCAGAGGTTCGAATCCTCTCAGGCGTGCGGATTGGGCGGCACGAGCCGGTTGATTTGTCGTGGTGAGTGTAGCTCAGTAGGTAGAGCGCAGGATTGTGGTTCCTGTGGTCGGGGGTTCAAATCCCCTCACTCACCCTGCGCAGCGGGGGCCGAGGGGTCCCCGGATTGACAAGTGGTTTTCCCGGACGCCCGTAGCTCAGCTGGATAGAGCGTCGGACTTCGAATCCGCAGGCCGCAGGTTCGAATCCTGCCGGGCGTGCCGGTGTTTGTGTACGGTTTGACAATTTGTGGCCCAGTAGCTCAACCAGGCAGAGCAGCGGACTCTTAATCCGGAGGTTGAAGGTTCGATTCCTTCCTGGGTCACCACCGTCTTCCCCAGCGAGGGTGGCGGAACTGGAAGACGCACTGGATTTAGGTTCCAGCGGGTAATCCCGTGGGGGTTCAAGTCCCCCCCCTCGCACCCGAATCCGGATTATCCCTCGGCACCATCCAGGTTCCCCCCCACACAGCGGAGGTTTTCTATGCAGGTCACGGTCGTTCCAGGCGTTCGGCTGGAGCACAAGGTCTCCGTCTCCATCGATGCCAAGGAGGTCGGCACGCAGCTCGACGTGGTCGCCACCGAGATCGCACGCAAGGTGCAGGTTCCGGGCGGATACCGCAAGTTCGCTCTGAAGGTGGCCCGGGTCCGCCAGCTCTATCGCAAGGACATCTCGGCCCAGGTAGCGTCCGACATCATCCAGGAAACGGTGTTCAAGGCCATCCAGGAAACCGGCCTCGACACCCTCGGGACCCCCGAGGTCGTGCACATGGACATGCCCTGGTACGGAACCGGGTTCTCCTACTCCGTCCGGGTCGAGGCACGCCCCACCTTCGAGAAGCTCCACTACAAGGGGCTTCTCCTGCCGGTCACCGGCAGGGAAGTGACCACGGAAATGGTGGACGAGGCGGTCGAGCGCGTCCGGAGCGAGCACATCGAGCGGATCCCGTTCACGGGAGCCCTCCTCGAGCAGGGGCTCGAAGTGGAGCTGGCCGCAGAGCCGGTCACCGACGACCCGGAGCTGTTGGAGAGCCTCACGCGGGCTCTGACGCTGATCCTCGGGCCGGACGCTGTGCGGCCGTTCCTGCTCGAGAAGCTCGTCGGCGCCCCGGTTGGCAGTGTGATCGAGGTCGACGCCCCGGCCGGACAGATGCCCGGCTGGACCGAGCCCTCGAAGCGCGAGGTCGAGGTCCGCTGGAAGGTCACGGTCACCGATCCCAAGTCGCTGGTGCGTCCCCCGGCAGACGACGAGCTCGCCAGGAAGGCCGGCAACAACAGCCTGCTGGCGCTGCGCGGAGCGCTCCGTGAGAAGCTCGAGAAGGAGCTCAAGGACGAGGAGAACCGAGTGCAGTCCGAAGCGATCGCTGACCAGCTTGTGGGCCGCAACCGCATCCGGCTTCCCGAACGGGTCGTATCCGAGATCTACCAGGAGCGGCTCAAGGAGAAAGCCCGGGTCCTGAAGCAGTCCTACCCCGACGTGGGCGAGGAGCTGCTCACCAGGTTGCTGCAATACCAGGCCAGCGAGGAGCTGTACCGCACCATCCTCGGCACCCGCCTCGAGTTCGTGCTCGAGGAGGTCGCCCGGCTCGAGCAGATTACGGTTTCCGACGAAGAGCTGGAGGCCCGCATCGATGAGCTTGCCGAGGAGTCGGAGATGTCCGAGGAGTACGTGCGCTCGCGCATCGGAGACGAGGAGAAGGAATCGCTTCGGCACTCGCTCAGGCGGCAGCGGGCCCGGGAGGTGGTCACGCGCCATGCGGTCCGCATTCCGGCCGAGGAGTATGCGGCACAGGACCGCCGGCTCAGAGCGGCCTCGATGCACGGACGCCGAGTTCGGAAGTCGTCGGGGTTCAGGCGTGCTCGGGCGCGGCGGGCAAGGAACAACGGTTGATCCTGAGAGGGAGGGTGACGTGACGCCAACTCGCAAGGGCCTCGATCCGAAAGACAGCTTCTTCGTCCCGACGGTCATCGAGCAGACGCCCCGGGGGGAGCGGGAGTGGAGCATCTTCTCCCGGCTCCTCAAGGACCGGATCATTTTCATCGGGTCGGCCATCGACGACCTGGTCGCCAACGTGGTCATCGCCCAGCTCCTGTTCCTGGAGTCCGAGGATCCGGAGAAGGACGTGTCCATGTACATCAACTCTCCCGGCGGCTCGGTCATGGCAGGCCTGGCGATCTACGATACGATGCAGTACGTCCGCTGCCCGATCACGACCCTGTGCGTGGGGCAGGCGTTCAGCATGGCCGCGATCCTGCTGGCGGCGGGGAGCAAGGGGAAGCGGTTCGGCCTCCCCCATGCCCGCATGCTTCTGCACCAGCCGCTGGGCGGGTTCTCGGGCCAGGCCGTGGACGTGGACATCCAGGCCCGTGAGATCATGCAGGTCAAGGACCAGCTCAACCGGATCATTGCCCGGCACACGGGCAAGGAGCTCGAGCAGGTCCGTCAGCACACGGACCGCGACTTCTACCTCGGCCCCCAGGAGGCCAAGGAGTACGGCCTCATCGACCACGTGATCGAACCGAGAAAGCCGGGGGTGTAGGAGACGGCGTCGAGCCCTTTTGCTTGAATCCGCCAGCGTATCCTATATATTAACCCTGGGCTATGGTTGGGGTGAGGTGGGCCTTTGGAACGAAACCGTGACGGCTATCTCAAGTGCTCTTTCTGCGGCAAGACACAGAAGGAGGTGCGAAAGCTCATCGCCGGCCCCGGGGTCTACATCTGCGACGAGTGCGTCACCCTGTGCGGCGAGATCATCGCGGACGAGATCGAGAAGGAAGAGAAACTCCCGGACGGGCGGCAGCTTCCCCGCCCATGGGAGATCAAGAAGCAGCTCGATGAGCACGTGATCGGCCAGGAGCTTGCCAAGAAGGTGCTGGCCGTGGCCGTCTACAACCACTACAAGCGGATCGGACAGCCCAAGAAGGCCCGCTCCCCGAAGACCGTCGAGCTCCAGAAGAGCAACATCCTCCTCATCGGCCCCACCGGCACCGGCAAGACGCTGCTGGCTCAGACTCTCGCCAAGATGCTCAACGTCCCGTTCTCCATGGCCGACGCCACGTCGCTGACCGAGGCCGGGTACGTCGGCGAGGATGTCGAGAACGTCGTCCTCGGCCTGCTCCAGGCTGCCGAATTCGACGTGGAGACGGCATCGAGAGGCATCGTCTACATCGACGAGGTGGACAAGCTGGCCCGCAAGGCCGGGGGTCCCTCGGTCACGCGCGACGTCGGCGGCGAAGGGGTGCAGCAGGCCCTGCTGAAGATCCTGGAGGGCACGGTCGCCAACATCCCGCCCAAGGGGGGACGCAAGCACCCGCAGCAGGAGTTCATCCCGATCGACACCACCAACATCCTGTTCATCCTCGGCGGGAGCTTCGAAGGGCTCGATACCATCATCGAGCAGCGGGTCGGCCGCAAGACCCTCGGCTTCGGTGCGGACATCAAGGCAGTGGGCAAGAAGGCGATCGGCAAGATCCTCGAACGCGTCGAGCCCGAGGATCTCCAGAAGTTCGGCATGATCCCCGAGTTCGTCGGCCGCATTCCGGTGGTTGCCACGCTGCACGAGCTCAGCGTCGAGGCGCTGGTGGACATCCTCACCAAGCCCAAGCACGCGCTGACCCGCCAGTTCGGCTACCTGCTCGAGATGGACGGCTGCAGCCTCACTTTCACCGAAGAGGCGCTCAGGGCCGTGGCCGTGAAGGCGCAGGATCGGAAGTCGGGGGCCCGCGGGCTGAGGGCCATCCTGGAAGGGCTCCTGCTGGACGTGATGTTCGAGGTTCCTTCCCTGGGGACGGTCAAGGAAGTCATCATCGACGAGAACGTGGTTGGAGGTTCGCGAAAGCCCATCTACGTGTTCAAGAACGACAGCGAGGCGGTGCGCGGGGAGCTGGCCTGACCCCGGTCTCCGACCTCATCCGTTCGAGGGGTTGAATCATGAACGACATCAAAGTGCTTCCCCTCCTGCCGCTGAGGGACATCGTGGTCTTTCCCTACATGGTCGTCCCCCTGTTCGTCGGCCGGGACAAGTCCATCGCAGCGCTCGACAAGGCCATGGCCGGCGACCGGCTGCTCGTGCTCTCCGCTCAGAAGCAGGCAAAGACCAACAACCCCGAGGCAGAGGACCTGTTCGAGATCGGCACGCTCGGCGCCGTCATCCAGCTCCTTCGCCTGCCCGACGGCACGATCAAGATGCTGGTCGAGGGAAAGGGCCGTGCGCGTATTCACCGTTTCGTCCAGGAGACGCCGTTCTTCATGGTCGAAGCCGAGCAGCTCGACGAGAAATGGGAGCGCACCACGGAAGGCGAGGCCCTCATGCGGGCCGTTCACCAGGCCTTCGAGAACTACGTCAAGCTCAGCAAGAAGGTCCCCCCCGAGGTGCTCATGTCGGTCGCGTCCATCGACGACCCGGCAAGGCTTGCCGACTCGCTGGTCGCCCACCTCTCGCTCAAGCTCGTGGACAAGCAGCTCCTGCTCGAGACCGTGGACCCGGTCCGGCGCCTGGAGAAGCTCCTCGAGCTGATCCAGTCCGAGATGGACATCCTCATCGTCGAGCGGAAGATCAAGAACCGCGTCCGCAAGCAGATGGAGAAGAGCCAGCGCGACTACTACCTCAACGAGCAGATGCAGGCCATCCAGAAGGAGCTCGGCGACAAGGACGACTTCCGCAACGAGATGGCCGAGCTCGAGGAGGCTGCGACCAAGAAGAAGCTCCCCAAGGAGGCCCGGGAGCGCCTCGACAAGGAGCTCCGCAAGCTCAAGATGATGGCCCCCATGTCAGCCGAGGCCACCGTCGTGCGGAACTACGTCGACTGGGTCATCGCACTGCCCTGGATGGAATACAGCCAGGACCGGCTCGACATCTCCGAGGCCGAGAACATCCTTGACGAAGACCACTACGGCCTCGAGCGCGCCAAGGAGCGCATCCTCGAGTACCTGGCCGTCCAGTCCCTCTCCACCTCGCTCAAGGGACCGATCCTCTGCCTCGTCGGTCCCCCCGGCGTGGGGAAGACGTCGCTGGCCCGCTCCGTCGCCCGCGCAACGGGCCGCGAGTACGTCCGCATCTCCCTGGGCGGCGTGCGGGACGAGGCCGAGATCCGGGGCCACCGCAGGACCTACATCGGAGCGCTGGGGGGCAAGATCATCCAGAGCCTGCGCAAGGTCAGGACCAGCAACCCGGTCTTCCTCCTCGACGAGGTCGACAAGATGACCGCGGACTTCCGCGGCGACCCCTCGTCCGCGTTGCTCGAAGTGCTCGACCCCGAGCAGAACCACACCTTCATGGACCACTACCTCGACCTGGACTACGACCTGTCCCGGGTCATGTTCATCACGACGGCAAACTACCGGGACGGGATCCCCATCCCGCTCCAGGACCGCATGGAGATCATCGAGCTGACCGGCTACACCGAGTTCGACAAGCTCCAGATCGCCCAGAACTTCCTCGTCAGGAAGGAGAAGAAGGCCAACGGGCTCGAAGACGTCGACATCTCCTTCTCCGACGATGCGGTCACCACCATCATCCGGCACTACACCCGGGAGGCCGGGGTCCGAAGCCTCGAGCGGGAAGTGGCCTCCATCTTCCGCAAGATCGCCAAGGAGTACATCAAGAAGGGGAAGCCGGCGGATGCCTCATTCCGGGTCAGCCCGCAGCGCGTGACCCGGTACCTGGGGCCGCTCCGCTTCACCTACGGAAAGACGGAGCGCAAGGACACCGTGGGTGCGGTCACCGGCCTCTCCGTCACCTCCACCGGAGGCGACCTGCTCACCGTCGAGGCATCCGTAGTCCCCTCCGCGGACCAGACCAGCGGCAAGCTGATCATCACCGGGCTGGTCAAGAAGGTCATGGAGGAATCGGGCCATGCCGCGCTGACCTACGTCCGCTCCCGGTCCGAGGCGCTCGGCATTCCGGCCGAGGTGTTCGCCCGCGTCGACGTCCACGTCCACATCCCGGAAGGGGCGATCCCCAAGGACGGTCCCTCCGCGGGCATCACCATGGCCACGGCCATCACGTCCGCTCTCACCCATTTCCCGGTCTGGGGTGACGTCGCGATGACCGGCGAGATCACGCTGCGCGGTCGGGTGCTCCCCATCGGCGGAATCAAGGAGAAGCTCATCGCGGCGCACCGCGGGGGCATCCGGAAGGTGCTCCTCCCCAAGGAGAACGAGAAGGACCTGAGAGACGTGCCCCAGGCGGTGCGCAAGGGGCTCGAGCTCGTCCTGGTCGATCACATGGACGAGGTCCTTGCCCACGCGCTCAAGGTCGACAAGGGCGAGCTGTTCAGGCCCGAGCCCCCCGCCGCGCCCCCTCCGGCCCGGGGACGCACACGGGGAGAGCAGGCCGTCGTAAGGGCGCGCAACACGAATTGAAAGGACAACCGGGTGGCCCCGGCGCGGATACGGCCGCCGGTCCCCTCGATGCGAGGTGAACGAGGATGCACTTCAAGTTCTCTCATGATTTCGATGCCCCGCTCGCCGAGCTCGAGCGCGTCATGTTCCACGACGGGCTCTTCCCCCTGCTCGAGCAGCGGATGGAGAACATCATCAAGGTGGAGCCGCTCGAGGTGAAGCGCGACGGGGCACGGATGACGCGCAAGGTCCGCTACCTGCCCGTCCCCATGATCAAGAGCATCGGGGTCAAGAAGGTCGAGCCGGAGTGGATGGAGTGGATCGAGGAGTCCAGCTATGACTTCAAGTCCCACTCGGGTACCTTCCGCAACGTCCCGGCCCGCTACCGCATCGCGGCGGTGCTGAGCAACAGCGGTACCCTTCGCCTCGAGTCCAACGGCCGGGGCGGCTCGAGGCAGTGCCTCGAGGGGGAGCTCGTCGTCTCGGTCTTCATGGTGGGCAAGATCGCGGAGCGCATCATCCATTCCAATGCGGTCAAGCTCCTCGAAGAGCAGGCCGTGGTCATCGACGGCGTCCTCAGGAACAGGGATCTGTAGGGAATCACTCGTCCTTCAGCAGCGCGTCCCAGTCCACTTCGGGCAAGGCCGGCAGGATGGCGTCGTGCCGCGCCTCGATCTCCTCTCGGCAGGTGTTGCACAGCAGGCCCGTCTCGCGGTCCACGGTCGATACCTTCCCTTCGGCATCGTTCATCACGCATCGCGGGGTAGGGCAGTGGAGCAGCCCGAGCACGTGCCCCAGCTCGTGGATCACCACCTTGATGGTCCGGATCTTCGCCTTGCGCCGGTCCGGCATCTTGCGTGCGAGCCGGAACGTGGAGACCACGCAGGACCGGCCGCCCACCATGCCGAGACCGAAGATCCCCCAGTCCTTCACCTTCCCCTTGGTCGTCGAGATGTCCACC
>VGRX01000169.1 GCA_016875215.1 Deltaproteobacteria bacterium | reverse complement strand
GTTTTCGGGTAGGGGGAGACGCACAGCCACACGACATCGGGCCCGGTGCCCATGATCTGGCTGCACGACCAGCCGGCCGGGCACTCCTCCTCGCACGCCTGCGAGCAGACCTGGTCTCCCATGTGGTCCACGCACCAGCCGGAAAGGCAGTCCGAGTTCTGACTGCACGGCTCCAGGAAGCACCCCGAACCTGGCGGGCAGGCAGGGCCCAGGTCGGCAAGCACGTCGGCAAAGGGAAGCTCGGTCGGCAACTCGTCCGTCCGAGCATCCAGCACGACCTCGGCCGGGTTGTCCGCATCGCCTTGACCTGCGACATCGGCGTCGGACCTTCCGTCGGTCGTCAGCTCGACAGTCGTGTTCGACCCGCTGCAAGCGGCCAGCCCGCCCACCAGACCCAGCACAAGGACTCCGTACAGTCTGCGCATCTCGTTCCTCCGTCGACGGGACGATGGTACCAGATGGCGGCGCAGCATGCCAAACATCGTCGCGTCGGGCGGTTCCTCGGATCTACCGTCGGTCTTGCGGAACCGCGACCTGCCGGTCTGCGACATCAGGGTTATCGGCCGTTTGGGCAAGCACGGGGGCTTGCCCCTGCACGGGGCCGTTTGGGCAAGCACGGGGGGTTGCCCCTGCACGGGGCCGTTTGGGCAAGCACGGGGGCTTGCCCCTACACGCGGCAACCCCTACCCGCAGCAACAGGTCTCTTCGGTGCAGGTGAGGGTGAGGGTGAGGGTGTAGGCACCGTAGTCCAGGTCTTCCGCACCGGAAAGGCGGCCGTCCACCACGACCGTGAACCAGCCCTCGGCGCCGGCCGTGTAGGCGAAGCTCTCTCCCTTGCCGTCGGCAGCATCGTCCCAGCACTGGACAAGGTACTTGTCGTTGGCCGAGAAGATGCCCGCGGAATCCTCGTCGCACTCGGTTCCCGTGTAGAGCTTGAGCATCAGGTCGAAATCCCCCTCGTTCGGCGCAGGCGTTGCGGACACTGCAATCTTGTCGCCGGGCATCAGGTAGATCCTGTAGAACTGGTCATAGGAAGCATCCCAACACTCGGGGTGTTCGAAGAAGTAGTTCAGGTCGTCGTCGTTGCTCTGGTTCCAGGTATCCGTCGACTTGGTGAACGTCTTCTTGGCCTCCAGGCGCCCCACAATCCAGGCTTCGCTACACTTCTTCCCCGAGGGGGAGAGGTTGTTCTGGCAACCCTGCGCCTTGCAGTCTGCGATGCAGGCGAAGCTCTTGCACTTGAAGCCTGGTTCGCAGTCGAGGTTCTCGAGGCAGGGCACGCAGCCGCTCCCGTCCGGGTTGCAGAACGGCTTGGCACCGTCGCACGAAGCGCACGTCGGCCCGCACGCGTCGTCCAGGTTGCACAGGGTGCACGCGCCGCTGCTGCAGTGGGGATCGGGAGCCTGGCAGACGAGGCAGCTCGGGCCGCAGTGAAGCGGGTCGTTGTTCGTGCAAAAAACGCACTTGCCGGCTTCGCAGAGGGCCTGCACCCCGCACGATCCACCGGAGCACTCGCACACGCCGCTCACGCACAGTGGTGTCGTGGGGGGGCACTGGATGCACTCCGGTCCGCACAGGCCGAGCCCTTCGCACGACTTGCACGCGCCGTCGATGCACTTGTTCCCGGGAGAGCAGGGGTGGTTCGAGTCGCAGACCACGCACTTGCTGCCGTCATACTGGCAGTACATGCCCATCGATGCGCACGACTCGCACTGCGGGCCGCAGTGCAGGTCATCCAGGCACGGGCCGCACTTGCCCCCCTTGCAGTAGAATCCGGCGGGGCAGCTGTTCCCGGTGCAGACGCACGAGCCGTTCTGGCACATTGGAGTCGCTGCGGGGCACTGCCCGCACGGTCCGGCATCGACCATCCCTGTGTCGGGAGGCTGGATGTCGGGATGCTCGACCACGTCCGGAATTCCGACGTCGGTAAGGTCCGGTCCGACCACTCCCTCTGGCCCGACGACGGCATCACCTGGGCCGGTACCATCCGGTCCTCCGGTCCCGTCCGAGGGACCGACTCCATCCAAACCAGCAGGGGTGTCAGAAGGGGCGACTTCCGAAGCATCCGGGCCGCCGATGTCCGTCCCCGGCCCGCCCAGGTCCCCCGGTGCGACATCCGGGGGAGTGATGCGTACCACGTCGACGGGGATGATCTCGAACGTGTCGGGCTCGGGGCTTCCAGAGCCACAGGAGAGCAGCACCGGGAGGATGGTCAGGAACACGGTCCGGAACATGGCCACCACTCGTACCACGACGTCCCCCTTGCATGCCAACCGCCAGGATACCCAAGCCGGCCCCCTTCTCACAAGAACTACCGCGTCCGCCCCTCGTTCACCCCTTGATCACGTAGCAGTAGGATACCGTGGCATTGCTGATGTTGAACCAGAAGCACCCCTCCTCGCCGATGCGGTTGGGGAGGTTGGACGCCTTGAGCGTGATCTGCTTGCTCGCACCGGGCACGAGGATAAGGTTGGCATCCATGCCGGCCCAGACCTGGCCGGGATTGCCGCCTGGCTCCTCGAAGTACCAGACCGGGGAGAAGCCGGGTTTGATCCCGACCCCGGCGTTCAGGCTGGGGGTCTTGGTGACGGCCACGCCGTAGTTCAGCGTGAACTGGAACCCGTCCGGGATGGTCTCGGGCGGTGCATCCCACGTCACTTCCATCTCCCCGTACTGGGCAACGTTGCTCGGACTCTCCTGGTACAGGATGCGGCGGTTCTCGACGTCCACGATGACGTACCTGTCCTTGTAGAACGCGTCCTCGGTGTCCCACGTCACCAGGGTCTCTTTGAACGCCATTCGGGCTCCCCCGCCTCCGGTTGCGTCAGGGCCGCCGGTCTCCTCCACCGTTTCGACAGGCACGTACACCGTGCCGTCCTTCCCGCCGCCATTCTCGAACAGGTCGCACCCCGCGAGCGCCAGAGCGAGCGCGAGCAGGAACGCCCACCGAGCACCACCGGCCACCGGGAACACTCCAGCCTTTGTTCTCATGTTCATCCTCCGAGTGAGAAACGGCTCGATCCTACTACAGCCCGGAGGCTACGGCAATGAGCCGTCCGGACGATCGGCGTCCTGAGCCCCGGATCGTCCGTCCCGCGCTCACGCAACCCGGCGGGGCACTTCGGCTGATTCCTTACCACGGGAATCGTCCCTCCACACATCATGTTGTTGTGGGGGCGTCGGGCTGCCACCAGATATTGTGCTCTCCTGGAAAAAAAGACTTGACTTGACCGGGCAGGATGGGTATTCGTTCGCCCGAGCCGTTTCGCCCGGCTGTTCAACTGCCAGCGAAACCGGTCCTGCACCGCGGTAGACAAGGCAGCAAAAGGCAGAATCAACAAGGAGGCTGAGGTGGCTCGAATCATCCGACACAACCCCTCCCGCACGCTCGCGGAATTCCGACTCCTTCCCGGTCTCACCACGATTGCATCTTCCATCGGAGCGGTGGACCTGTCCACTCGCCTGGCCTGGTTTCCGGAGGGGGAGCGGGAGCTTCGTCTCTCGATCCCGGTGGCCGGGGCCGCGATGCAGTCGGTGTCCGGGGCCGCTCTGGCTGTCGAGATGGCGAGACTGGGGGGCACGGCGTTCATCTTCTGCTCGCAGCCAGCAGAGAGCCAGGCGGAGATCACGAAGACGGTCAAGACATTCCGTCCGGCCGACGAGATCTCGGCAGCCGGGTTGCCAGGCGCCACGGATGCACATGGGCGCGCCTTGTGCGTGGCCGCAGTGAACACCCACGATTTCGAGCGGCGGGTGCCGTGCCTGGTCGACGCGGGCGCAGATGCGCTGGCGATCGATGCCTCCGACGGCTACTCGGTATACCAGGAGCGCACGATTGCCTGGATCCTGGAACGGTTTCCGCACGTGCCGGTCGTCGGGGGGAACATCGTCACGGCCGAGGGATTCCGCTTCCTCGCCGAGGCCGGTGCGAGGGCCGTGAAGGTGGGCATGGGGAGCGGGTCGATCTGCATCACGCAGGAGCAGAAGGGGACCGGCCGGGGGCTGGCCACCGCGATCATCGAGGTTGCGCAGGAGCGGGACGAGTACTGCACGCGGACAGGGAAGTACCTGCCGCTGATCGCGGACGGTGGACTGGGCGACGCCCGGGACGTCGTGACCGCCCTGGCGCTTGGAGCGGACTATGTGATGATGGGCCGATTCCTGGCCCGGACCGAGGAGTCGCCCAATGCCAAGGTGCAGGTCGGGAACCGGGTGATGAAGCCGTACTGGGGAGAGGGGTCAGCCAGGGCCCGGGAGTGGCACAGCGCCCGCTATCACCAGGCCGCGTTCCCCGAGGGGGTGGAGGGGTTCGTCGAGTACGCAGGCCCGCTGAAGGACAACCTGGACACGCTGCTCGCCAAGGTGAGGGCAGCCATGTCATCGTGCGGGTGTGCGAACATCATCGAGTTGCACGAGAAGGCCGAGGTGGAGCTTGTGTCCGCGCTTTCGATACGGGAGGGCCAGGTCCACGACGTGTTCACCGTGGGCGGGGAGCACGACAACAGCATGAAATGGAACGGATGACATGGCTCACACGATCGTACTGGGCACACAGTGGGGCGACGAAGGCAAGGGGAAGGTGGTCCACCGTCTCGCCCGCGACGCGGACCTGGTCGTGCGCTTCCAGGGGGGGGCGAACGCGGGCCACACGATCTTCTGGGAGGGGCGCAAGCTCGTGCTGCACCAGCTTCCGTCCGGGATCGTGCATCGTTCGGTCGTGAGCGTCATCGGCAACGGATGTGTGGTGGACCCGGTCGCGCTCGATCGCGAGATCGAGGAGATCGTTGCACAGGGCGTTGAAGTGGGAGCGCACAATCTGAAGGTGTCCGGAGCGGCGCAGGTGGTCACGCCGGCCCACCGGCGGATCGACAACGAGCTGGGCAGGGCGGTGGGCACCACGGGACGGGGAATCGGGCCGTGCTACGCGGACGAGGCGGCTCGGACGGGGCTTCGACTGGAGTCCATGCTCGAAGGAGGGTGGCAGCAGCGCTATGCGGATCTGTTCCGCAACTACGCGTCGCTCTCGGCCCGCGCAGGGGGTGAGCCGTGGGGGGATCCGCAGGAGGACATCGCCGTGCTTGAAGCCGCGGTGGAGAAGATGGGGCCGCTGGTGACGGACACTGCTGCGTATCTGCATTTCGCGATCGCCCAGGGAGGGAGGACGCTCTTCGAAGGCGCCCAGGGCACCATGCTGGACATCGATCACGGGACCTATCCGTTCGTGACCTCGTCGAGCACGACCATCGGCGGTGCGTACAGCGGGAGCGGCGCATACGTGGAATTCGCTCGGCGCGTAGGGATCGTGAAGGCGTACACGACGCGGGTGGGCAACGGGCCTTTTCCCACCGAGGAGCACGACGAGCTCGGGGCATGGCTGAGGCAGCGCGGGGGGGAGTACGGTGCCACCACGGGCCGGCCGCGGCGGTGCGGTTGGCTCGACCTGGAGCTCGTGCGCAGGTCCTGTGCGGTAAACGGACTCAACGAGATTGCGATGACCAAGCTCGACTGTCTCACGGGGCTTGCCGAGGTCCCGGTGGCAAGCGGGCGGGCGGCCGACGGCACGCCGGAGTACGTCAAGCTGCCGGGCTGGAAGGAGTCGCTGGCGGGCTGTCGGGAAGCGAGCGAGCTTCCGGGGGCTGCCCGACGGTACGTGGAGCTCGTGGAGCAGTGGCTGGGAGTCCGGATCTCCATGGTGTCCACCGGGCCCGGCGACGACGACCTGTTGTTCAGGGAGACGCAATGAGCAACCTGCGGAGCGGCATGGATTTGGGTCTGGGGGACCGGTGCTCGCACATTGCATTCACGCGGGCGAAAGAGACGTTTGCGAATCGTGCGGGTCGCCCAGGGAGCCCCATTCTCCAGGTCGGGGCGTCCTTTGCGAACTGCATGGACTACGGAGCGGTCAAGGTTGCCATGACCTCGGACGGCATCGGGAGCAAGATCGAGGTGGCGGAGCGGACGGGCGTGTACCGGACGCTCGGCTTCGACCTGGTGGCCATGGTGGTGGACGACCTGGTCTCCAACGGGTTCGAGCCGGCCAACCTGTCGAACATCCTGGACGTGGATTACCTCGATGTGCGCGTGGTCGACGAGCTGATGCAGGGGCTGGCCGATGCGGCCGCCGCTGCGCAGGTGGCCGTGACGGGAGGCGAGATAGCGGAGCTGGGGGCGCGTGTTCGGGGCTACGGTCCGGGCATGCACTTCAACTGGTGCGCCACCGCGATCGGGCTGCTGCCCCAGGGATTGCGGCCGGTGGACGGCCTCGCTCTGGAGCCGGGTGATGTCCTGGTGGCGCTCCCGAGCACGGGGTTCCGGAGCAACGGCTTCTCGCTGGTGCGCTCGGTTCTCGGCCGCTGCCTCGGGGATGCATGGCACGAGCAGCCGCTGGCCGGCTTCGACACCTGGGGAATGGCCGCTCTCACCCCTTCGATCATCTATGCGCCCGCTGTGCTCGGCGTGTTGCGCTCGGGCGTGGATGTGCACGGGATCGCACACATCACGGGCGGGGGGATCCCGGACAAGCTGGGCCGGGTGCTGCGGGTCCGGGGCCTCGGAGCGGTGCTCGACGATCTCCCCCCCGCACCGTGGTTCATGGCGGAGCTGCAGCGGATGGGCGGGATCGACGACCGCCAGGCGTGGCACTTGTGGAACATGGGGACGGGGATGATCGTCGCAGTCGGCAGGAGAGACGCAGAGCGGTGTGCGGAGATCCTGCGCAGGGAAGGACACGAGGCAAGGGTTGCGGGAAGGGTCGTGCCGGAACGGGGGATCTCGATCCTCGGCGGAGGCTCACGGGAAGTCCGGTTCGACCTTCGGGGCTGAGCACGATGGAGGCGCCAGTGCAGTGGATCTGCGATTGCCTGCGTTGCGAGCTGCGGGACGTGACCGGCGAGTGGGTCGAGAAGCAGGCGAGAAAGCACCTCGGCCTGGAGACCGGGCGTGTCCGGCACGTGAAGATGTACGCGCTGAGCCGGGAATTGCCTCGGGAGACGCTGGAACGGCTTGCCGAGAAGGGGTTGAGAGACCCGGTCCTGAGCCGGGTCTTCGTCTGCGCGATGCCCGATATTCCCGATGTCGCGTCCTTCGTGCTCGTGGGCAAGATGCCGGGGGTTACGGACGACGAGGGGCTCAGCGCTCAGCTCACCCTCGCCGACCTCCTGGGCGGGGCCCCCGTCTCGGGGGAGCAGTACGTGCACAGCAGCGACCTGTACCTCGTCGAGCGGGCGCTTCCGGAGGATGCGCTGGCCGCGCTCGGCAGGGAGTTCCTGGGTAACGAGCTGATCCACGAGATCCGGTTCGGGGCCAGGGACAGGCTCGAGCCGTACTGCCCCGAGGTGAGATGCGAGGCCGATACGCAGGTGGAGCTCGTCGACCTGGACCTCTCGGACGCTGAGCTGCTGGCTCTGTCCAGGAGACGCGTCCTGTCACTGTCCCTGGCGGAGCTGAAGGCAATCCGAAAGCACTACGAAACGGCCGGAACGCGGGAGCGGCTCGCAGCGATCGGACGTGGGCCGCAGCCGACCGACTGCGAGCTCGAGGTGCTGGCGCAGACCTGGTCCGAGCACTGCAAGCACAAGGAGTTCAACGCGCTCATCCGATTCCACGATGACGACACGGGGGACGCGGTCTCTGTCGACTCTCTGTTCAAGACCTGCATCAAGGGGGCAACCGAGACCATCGCACAACGCCTGGAGGCTGCCGGACAGCATTGGCTCGTCAAGGTGTTTTCGGACAACGCAGGGCTGGTGGCACTGGATCAGGACGAGCTTCTTGCGTTCAAGGTGGAGACCCACAACACGCCGTCCGCGCTGGATCCATACGGGGGTGCGATCACGGGGATCCTGGGCAACAACCGTGATCCGCTGGGCACGGGCCGCGGCGGGGGGCGGCTGCTGTTCAACACCAACGTGCTCTGCTTCGGGCCGCCGGACTACGGGGAGAAGCTGCTCACGGGGCAGCTCCATCCGCGCCGCGTGTTCGAGGGGGTACGGCTGGGCATCGAGCACGGCGGTAACAAGAGCGGCATCCCGACGGTGAACGGCGCGATTGTGTTCGACGACCGGTACGCGGGCAAGCCCCTGGTGTTCTGCGGCACGGGGGGCATCATGCCTGCAAGCTACGGGGACAGGGCATCGTGGGAGAAGGAGGTCAACGCGGGGGACTGCATCGTGATGGCCGGCGGTCGCGTCGGAAAGGACGGCATCCACGGTGCGACGTTCTCGTCGGTGGAGATCGACAGGCACTCCCCGAGGACTGCGGTGCAGATCGGGAGCCCGTTCACCCAGAAGCTCCTTTCCGACTTCCTGCACGTGGCCTGCGAGCGCGGGCTGGTCTCCTGCTGCACGGACAACGGCGCCGGGGGGTTGTCGTCCTCGGTGGGCGAGCTCGCGTCCATCTGCGGCGGCGCCACGGTCGACCTGGAGCGCGTGCCCCTCAAGTACACGGGCCTCAAACCCTGGGAGATCTTCGTGTCCGAGTCACAGGAGCGGATGACGCTGGTCGTTCGCCCTGAGAAGATGACCCAGCTCCTGGAGCTCGCACGGCGGCTCGACGTCGAGCTGAGCCACATCGGAGATTTCAATGACTCGGGCCTGCTCGAAGTCCGCTACGGCAGCCTGCCGGTTGCCTCGCTGGACATGGAGTTCCTGCACGAGGGGGTGCCTCGCAAGCACATGACCGCCCGATGGAGCAGGGCGGTACCGGCGCCGTTCCTGGCCCCCGGGAACGTCGACTGGACCGATGCCCTGCACAGGCTGCTCGGCAGCTACGACATCTGCTCGCGGGAGGCGGTGATTCGCCAGTATGATCACGAGGTGAAAGGGAAGACTGTGGTCAAGCCGCTCATGGGGCCGAAGGGAAAGGCGCCGCAGGATGCTGCGGTCATGCGTCTCTCCCACACCCACTTCCGGGGAATCGCGATATCGAACGGCATCGCCCCCCACTATGGGGACATCGATCCCTACCGCTCGTCCGCCGCTGCGTTCGACGAGGCGGTACGGCAGATCGTGGCTGTCGGAGGGCGGCTGCCCGACCTTGCGGGGAGGCGTCCTGTGGTCTGGTCGGCAACGGACAACTTCTGCATGCCCGACTGCGAGCACGATCCGGTCGACAATCCGGACGGAGAGCTCAAGCTGGGCAAGCTCGTGCGGATGTGCCAGGCGCTGTACGACATGTCGCTGACCTACAACATCCCGATGACGTCCGGCAAGGACAGCATGAAGAACGACTACCGCCGCGACGGGACCAGGATCTCCGTGCCGCCGACGGTGCTGTACTCCATGGTGTGCGGGCTCGACGACGTGCGCAGGGCGGTAACGACGGAGCTCAAGTCGGCGGGGGACCTGGTATACGTGCTCGGCGAGACGCACGACGAGCTGGGGGCGTCGGCGTTCGCCAGGCTGTTTGGTTGCAAGGGGGGCATCGTGCCCGAGGTGCGGGGCGAGGACGCGGTTGCCCTGTACCGGCTGGTGGCGGAGGCGAACGAGGAGGGGCTGATCGAGTCGTGCCACGACTGCTCGGAACA
>VGRX01000168.1 GCA_016875215.1 Deltaproteobacteria bacterium | reverse complement strand
GATACTTGGGAGTTCGGCGGGGTGGGAGGGGCCATGGAGAGGGCTTCCTGGAGCGCCTGGCAGAACCCCTCCATGGGACAATGGGGACAACGCTCCCCCAGGCAGATCGGCAGCCGGCCGCCGTCCCGCCACTCCTGGAACATGGCCATTCGCCCCCGCACCTCGTCGTGCAGCTTGTGCGGATCCTGGATGAGATCCTCGTTGCCTTCGAGGAAGCGGGCAGGGAGTCGGTTGGTCCAGATCACGATCCCCTTGTTCCGACGCACCTCGAAGGCCCGCCTGAAATGCGGTGCCATCGCGGCCGGATCATAGAAGAGAAGCTCCCGGTTCTCGCTCCAGGCCCGCCCGAACGGCACCATGTGCAGCAGGTCGAACTCGTGGATTCCCTGGCCGATGTAGAAGTCGAGGATCTCCCTCAGGTGCGGCAGATTGACCCGGCTGAGCACCACGTCCACGTTCACCACGATCCGGCCGACGAGGTTGCGCAGCCCGGCCAGCGACTGCCGGAATGCCCCCGGAACGCCGACCAGCCGGTCGTGCAGCTCCTCCGTGTGGGCGTGCATGGAGAACGTGGCCTCGCACAGGCCGGCCTCCACCGCTGCGTCTGCGAACTTCCTGTACGCGAACATGCGCCCGTTGCTGACGGTCTGCCGCCACGTGTAGCCGAGGTCCCTCCCCAGTGCGAGAAACCTCAGGTAGTCGGGATGCAGGGTCGGCTCTCCGCCCGACAGGATCAGGCGTTCCCCCCCCTCGGCCCGCCCCCGGCGGATCTGCCGCTCGACTTCCTCGCCGGGAGTGGTCGTTCCGTCCAGCGAGTCGGCGTCCAGACAGAAGAGACAGCCGTTGTTGCAGCGCCGGGTCAGCCGGATCCAGACCCGGCGCTCCCGAACAGCGGCCTCCTTGGTGTCAAGCCGTCTTTCCATCCTCACCGCACCCGCAAGGCTCGGGTTCAAGGAAACAGGGATCCCGGCGCGGGGTGAACTCGTCCCACCCGTACTTCTCCGGATACTCGCGCCATGGTCCTTCGCACAGGTGGAACCAGGTGCACTCGATGCAACGGGGACCGTGCGCCTTCCCTTCGGTCAGCCGGAACTCCGTGTAGTCCTCCACCACGAACCTGGCGTCGAAGATCTTCGTCCTGGGGATGTAGCGCTCCGCCACGCACTGCTCGAAGCCGTGCATGAAGCAGAACGGGATCGCCTCGGTGACCGCCACGATTCCACGGGCGAGCCCCACCTGGAGCCCCTTCTTCACGAACGGCTCGATGAGCGTCATCCGAGGGGTGACCGACAGGAAGTTCACCTCGACCTCCCCCACCGGATGCACGAACGCGAACTGGTACTGCTTCACGCCCAGCCCGACCAGGATCTTCGCGATCTCCACCAGGTGCCTGTAGTTCGACCGTGTCACCACCGTGTTGGTGATCACCGGCTGGCCGAGGTCATGCAGGTTCCTGATGGCCTGGACCGTCTGCTTGAACGCACCGGGAGCATTGGTCAGGTAGTCGTGCAACTCGGGCACGTGGCCGTGCAGAGCAGGCGAAAACTCGTTGGCCCCGGCAGCCACGGTCTCCTCGCAGAACTTCCTGTAGGCCAGCATCCTCCCGTTGGTCTGCACCTGGATCGTCGAGAAGCCGAGCTCCTTGGCAAACCGCACCAGCTCCAGGAAGTCCTTCCGGATGGTGACCTCGCCGCCGGTGAACACGATGCTGTCCGCGTCCTTCCGGGCATCGCTCAGCACCTGCTTGACCTCGTCGGTGGTCCTGTTGCCGAAGTGGTCCCGCTTGTTTCCCTGGACGCAGAACCGGCAGCGGTTGTTGCAGCCGAAGCCTGTCTTCACGTCCACCCGCTGAACCACGGGCTTGCCTTCCTGCGTAGCGCTCATGCTTTCTCCACACGACGCTCGTCCCCCAACGGGACGAACTCGTCGAATCCATACTCGTCCGCGTAGCGCCGCCAGATCCCGTCGCACCACTTGAATGCGGCGCAAGCGGGGCAATCCGGCCCGTACACTCTGAGCATCCGGTCCGTGGCCTCCTTGGTGACCAGGCGCAGCGCCCCGTTGCCCGTGGAGGGCCGGTCACCGCACTCGTCAGCCTGCCTGCCCGGCTCCTCGGCGGTCCCCGGCGCCTTGCGCATGCGGCAGCCCGAGTCCTGGCCGGCGCCTCGCCGCTCGCGCTCGGGTGCGGGTGACCCGGCGTTGCCCCCGGCGTCCCGCTCCTCCGGCTCGAAGTGACGGTGCAGCTCGACGAACCCGACAGCTTCCTGAGGCAGGCCGCCTGTGAGGCATGCGGGAACGTCGAGGAGAAACAGCCGCCCGGCATCCTGCCCGAGTCGGGCAAGAGCGTCGGCGAAGGCCGACACCACGTCCGAGTAGCGCGGAACCAGCGTGGCGAAGTGGCGCTCCCCCCGCCCGACCGGCTGGATGCAGTTGAACACTATCTGGTCTGGAGCGAACCTGCGCAGGAAACGCACGTGCTCCTCCAGCCGGCCGAGGTTGCGCCGGTTCAGCACGGTGGTTGTGACGAACCGCAGTGCCGCCCCGCTGCGCCGAAGCTCGGCCAGGTTGGCCATTCCGGCCACGGTCTGCTCAAATGCCCCCGGGGTACGGGTCAATGCATCGTGCAGCCTGGCGTCCGGGCCGTGGATGGAAACCAGGATGTGGTTGAGCCCGGCGTCCACGGCCTGCTCGAGGTAGTCGGCATAGGCGAACCGCCGTCCGTTGGTGATCAGGCCTATCCGCTCGAAGCCCAGCTCCCGCGCCCGCCGGACAAGGTCGAGCAGGTCCGCCCTCAAGGTCGGCTCCCCCGCAGTGAACATGACCTCGTCGCGCACCGGTGCTTCCGACAGGATCCGCTGGACCTGCGCGGTATCGATCCGGCCGAGGCGGCGACGCCGCGACTCCCGGTCCTCCTCCATGCAGAAGACGCAGTTGTTGTTGCACTGCGTTCCCAGGCAGATGTGCAGCCTCTCCTTGCGCTCCATCGCACCTCCCTTGAAAGAAGGTACCACCGCCCCGACGGCTTGTGAAGCTGGAAACACCCGGCCGGAACACGTGTGCGGGCGGCGCACCCGCGGCCGTTGCAATTTTTCTGTTGCCTACCTGGGTCCTCGTGGCTATACTCCGCCCCGTTTTGGGGTTGTGTCGGGGGGGGTAGGGGCTGTGTCGTACTCGGGGGTGGATATGGGCCCCCTTTTTTTTTGGATCGGGTAGGACGGTGCTCAACGAGACGACGAGACCGCTGGCGGAACAGGGCGACCGGGCGCTTGCTGCAATGGGCTGCTACGTCGTGGACGTGGAGGTCGAACCCTCGCGCTCCCGCCCGCTGGTCCGCTACTTCATCGGGTGCCTGGATGACGGCACGGTGACCGTCGAGCTGTGCGCCCGTGCCAGCCGGCTCCTGGAATCGCTGCTGGACGAGTCGGGCCGGTTCGGAACCGACTACGCCATCGAGGTATCAAGCCCCGGCATCGACCGCAGGCTGGCTCGGGTCGAGGACTTCGCCCGCTTCGCCGGCCGCCTCGTGCGGATCCGTCTGAAGGCGCCCCTGGACGGCAAGCGCAACCTCGAAGCCGCTATCGTCGCTGCGACCCCCGAGAAGATCACGCTTGCAGTGGGGGAACAGCAGCTCGAGCTGACCTATGGACAACTGGCCAGGGCGAACCTGGTCTTCGATTCTTCCCGCTCGGAGGAGTAGATGGAGCCGAATCTGAACAACGTCATCACCGAGTTCAGCAAGGAGAAGGGCATCTCCCGGGAGGTGCTCGTCGAGGCCCTCGAAGCGGCCATCCTTGCCGCTGCCCGCAAGGTGTTCGGGCAGAATCGCCAGTTCGAGACGCGCTACAACGAGGAGACCGGCCAGGTCGAGCTGTTCCAGTACATGCGCGTCGTGTCGGCGGTCCAGGATCCTGAGCAGGAGATCACCGTCGACCAGGCCCACCTGGTGGACGAGGAGGCCATCGACGGTGACGAGCTCGGCTTCGAGATCTTCTACAGCCCGCTCGACCAGGACAAGGCCCGCGACCAGGAGCTGCAGTACGGCGACATCCTCGGGATCTCGGCCCTGCGCAGCACGTTCGGCCGCATCGCGGCGCAGACCGCCAAGCAGGTGATCAACCAGCGCGTCCGCTCTGCAGAACGCGAGATCGTGTTCAACGAGTACAAGAACCGCAAGCACGAGCTGGTCACCGGTATCGCCCGCCGCTTCGAGCGGGGGGACATCATCGTCGACCTCGGCAAGGCCGAAGCCATCCTCCCGCTGCGCGAGCAGGTGCCGAAGGAGTCCTACAGGGCGGGAGACCGCGTCCAGGCCTTTGTGCTGGATGTCCTCGACTCGGAGCACTCGGTCAAGGGGAGCCAGGTCGTGCTCTCCCGCCGCCACCCCTTCCTGGTGGTCCAGCTCTTCGAGATGGAGGTTCCCGAGATCTACGAGGCGATCGTCAAGGTGGTGAGCGTGGCCCGCGAGCCGGGCGAGCGAACCAAGATCGCGGTCACCTCGACCGACAGCGACGTCGACCCGGTCGGAGCGTGCGTGGGCATGCGCGGCGCCCGAGTCCAGGCGGTCGTCCAGGAGCTCAAGGGGGAGAAGATCGACATCGTTCCGTACAGCCCGGACCTCGCCCGCTTCGTGTGCAACGCCATCGCCCCCGCAGAAGTGGCAAGAGTGCTCATCGACGAGGATACCAACACCATCGAGCTCATCGTGCCGGACGACCAGCTCTCCCTGGCCATCGGACGCCGGGGCCAGAACGTCAAGCTCGCCTCGCAGCTCGTCGGCTGGAACATCGAGATCCACAGCGAGTCGCAGATCCAGGAGCAGAAACGGGGAATCCTCGACGCGCTGCTGGAGAGCGGCGTCATGGAGGCCATGGACATCGAGTACATGTTCAAGCTCGGTCTCCACTCCATCGAGAACATCCTCGGCACTCCGGACGAAGAGCTGCTCGAGCTGCCGGGTATCCGGGAGGAGATCCTGCCGAGACTGCGCGAGGCGCTCGAAGACCTGCGCGAGCGGCGAATCGAGGAGGAAGAGCGGCGGCGGGCTGGGGAGCTTCAGCCTGCGGTGCCGCTCGTCGTGTCCGTACCTGAGGCTGGTGAGGCGGTTCCGGACGCCGGCGAGGCCGAGGAGGTCGGCGAGGTCGTTCGGGCGGAGATCGTTGCCGCTCCCGAGGCCGAGGAGATCGCCGAGGTCGTTCGGGCGGAGATCGTTGCCGCTCCCGAGGCCGAAGAGGTCGCCGAGGTCGTTCGGGCGGAGATCGTTGCCGCTCCCGAGGCTGAAGAGATCGGCGAGGTCGTTCGGGCGGTGATCGTTGCCGCTCCCGAGGCTGAAGAGATCGGCGAGGTCGTTCGGGCGGTGATCGTTGCCGCTCCGAAGGCCGAAGAGCCGGCGGAGGCTCCTGGTGGCGTCGATGCGAAAGCAGAGGTGGTAGAGAAGACCGACAAGCCGACCGGGAACGGCTCGGACGGGCTGTGATGGTCGGGCGAGACGGGGTGAGCCAGGGAGAGCAGGATGAGATACGCCGCAGTCACGTACCGCTTCGCACCTGCATCGGCTGCCGGGCCCGGAGGCCGAGGCAAGAGCTGGTGCGGCTTGCGTTGCATGAGGGGCGCGTCGTTGCGGACCCCGGCGGTCGACTCGGCGGCAGGGGGGCCTGGCTCTGTCCAGACCCGGCCTGCGTGGACAAGGCGGCACGGCGAAGGGCGTTCGAGCGTGGGTGGCGAGGCAGCACGCTGCCGCCGGACCTCGACCTGCTCCGCAGGCTCGTGGCTGCGGAGCGGTGAACGATAGGGGGGCGTTTGTCATGACAAAGATTCGGGTCTACGAGCTGGCCAAAGAGCTGTCCTCGGCTGCGAGGAAGCTGTCTGCCAGCGACGTCAAGGAGAAGGCCACCGAGCTGGGCATCGTGATCGACGGGCACCTCTCCTACCTGGAAGAGGCCGATGCCGCCCGGATCCGAAGGGCCTTCCAGGTCACGCCCGATTCGGGCCAGGAGAAGCGGGTTCGCAACACGGTCGTTCGCCGCCGCCGCGTGGGCGAGGGGGACGGCGCCTCGGTCGAGGTGACCACGACCACGACGATCGGGGAGGAGCCTGCGGAAGGCGCTGTCGCGAAGTCGGCCCGGGTCGTGCGCCGTCGTACCCGGGTGGAGCCGGCTGCGGGTGACGAGGCCCAGGCCGGGATTCCGGCCGAGGCCGGCACCGACCAGGCGGACATGGCCGCTCAGCAGGCGCCTGTCGAGGCAGCGGCCGAGGGAACCCTTGCGGATGTGGGGGATGCCGGGGATGCGCTCCAGGCCGTGACCGAGGTCGCGGACGGGGCCGTCGAGCCCCCGCCTGCAGCCGAGGCCGAAGCAACCCCCTCCCCGGAGGCCGAAGTCGCGGACGGTGCCGAGCCTGCCCCGGAAGAAGTGGCCGCGGCCAAAGCCCCGAGCGAAGCCCCGCCGGCCCAGGCACCCCAGCCAGCGCCCCCCGGGACGCCGCAGCTCGTCCCCACCGTCAGGCGCAGGTCCCGAGGACGAGAGGAATTCCGTGCAGTCGTCGTGGCACTCCCGGAAATCACGGAGACTCCGAAGCCCGCCCCTGTCGTTCCGATTGCGGCGAGACCGGGAGGGGTTCTGAAGCCGTCTACCCGCGAAATCGACAAGGACGAGGATTCCGTCCGCCCGAAGCGCCGGGGCAAGCGGCTCATCTACGACCGCCGCCGGGAAGGCGCCGCGGCACCTGGCGCCCAGCTCGACCGTGACGGCCGCCCGGTCCGCGTCAAGCGAAAGAAGGGACAGCGCGGTCCAGAGTCCGAGATCTCCTCCACCGTCCAGAAGCGGACGGTGCAGATCGACGAGACCATCTCCGTCGGAGACATGGCCGCCCAGATGGCAGTCAAGGCCAGCGTCGTGCTGCGCAAGCTGTTCGAGCAGAACATCCTGGTGACGGTGAACGACAAGCTCGACTACGAGACCGCTGCCATCATCGCCGGCGACCTGGGCTACGAGGTCGAGAACACCTCGTTCGACGTGGGCAAGTACCTGATCAGCGAAGAGGACAAGGCCGAGGATCTCGCCACTCGTCCTCCGGTGGTCACGATCATGGGCCACGTCGACCACGGGAAGACCTCGCTCCTCGATCGCATTCAGGCCTCCGACATCGCTTCCGGGGAGGCCGGAGGCATTACCCAGAAGATCGGTGCCTACGTGGTCGAAGTTGCCAAGGGGAAGGTCACGTTCATCGATACTCCGGGGCACGAAGCCTTCACCGCCATGCGTGCGCGTGGTGCGCAGGTCACGGACCTGGTCATCCTGGTCGTCGCAGCGGATGACGGCGTGATGCCCCAGACGCTGGAGGCCATCGACCATGCCCGCGCAGCCAAGGTGCCGATCATCGTCGCGGTCAACAAGGTGGACAAGCCGGAGGCCGACACCGCCCGCGTGCGCCGTGAGCTGGCCGACCGTGAGCTGGTCCCCGAGGAATGGGGCGGCGACACGATCTACGTCGATGTCTCGGCCCGTACCGGCGCGGGAATCGACAAGCTGCTGGACATGCTGGTGCTCCAGTCGGAAGTGCTCGAGCTCAAGGCAAATGCGGACAAACGGGCCTCCGGCATCATCATCGAGTCGCGGCTCGAGAAAGGACGCGGCCCCGTCGCCAGCGTCGTGGTCCGAGACGGAACACTGAAGATAGGGGACTGGGTGGTCGCAGGAATGGCACAGGGGCGTGTCCGCAGCCTCAACGACCACAAGGGACGCTCGCTCAAGCAGGTGACCCCGGGCATGCCGGCCGAAATCATCGGCCTGGATCGCGTGCCGCAGGCTGGCGAAACCCTGCACGTCGTGCAGGACGAGAAGACCTCCCGCATCGTGGCCGACTACAAGGAGAAGAAGGAGCGTGACGAACGGCTCGCCCGAGTTCGCAAGCCGTCGTTCGAGCAGCTCTTCGCCCAGGTTCCCGAGACCGACGTCAAGGTGCTCAAGGTGGTGCTGAAGGGAGACACCCAGGGCTCCATGGAGGCCATCCGCCAGGGGATGGAGCAGATTCATACCGAGAAGGTCAAGCTGGAGGTCATCGGGACCGGCGTGGGCGTGATCTCGGAAAGCGATGTGAACCTGGCCCGGGCCTCCGAAGGCCTCATCCTCGGCTTCAACATCCGGCCGGACGCCAAGGCAAAGACGCTTGCCGACAGCCTGGGAGTCGAGATCCTCACGTTCAACCTCATCCACGAGCTCATCGACAAGACCCGGCTGCTCATGGAAGGCAAGCTCGAGATGGTGGAGAAGGAGGTCTACCTGGGCAAGGCGGAAGTCCGACAGGTGTTCTCCATCTCCCGCATCGGCAAGATCGCAGGCTGCCACGTGCTGGAGGGCAGGGTGCTGCGCAGCGCCCTCGTCCGCGTGAAGCGCAACGACGAGATGATCTGGCAGGGCAAGCTCTCCTCGCTGAAGCGATTCAAGGATGACGTCAAGGAAGTGGCGCAGGGATTCGAATGCGGCATGTCCGCGGACGGCTTCGACGGGATCCGGGAAGGAGACGTCATCGAGGCCTTCGAGATCCAGAAAGTCGCCGCCACCCTCGAGTAGCAGGTCGCCACAGGCAACATCGGAGAGACCATGGTCGTCGGAGTCTGCCGGTTCGTGCTGTCGATTCCGGGCAGCGGCACCCTGAAGGAGAAGCGGAGCCGGATCCGCCCGATCCTCCATGCGCTGCACCACGATCACCACGTGAGCGTGGCCGAGGTGGATCTGCAGAACGTGTCCGACGAGGCGGTCCTGGCATTTGCCCTGGTCAGCAACGACCGGCGGCTCGTCAACTCGGAGATCGACCGGATCCTCGCCCGGGTCGAGACGCTGGGGAACGTGGTCCTGGGAGAGAGCGACTTCGAGATCGTGAACTACTGAGGAAGAGATGAAGACGTTCCGGAGAGCAGACAGGGTGGCCCCCCTGATCAAGCAGATCCTGGCGGAGCTGCTTGCCCGCAGAGTCAAGGACCCGCGCCTTGCCGCAGTGGTCCTGACGCGTGTGGACATCGGCGACGATCTGCGTCTGGCCAAGGTCGGTTTCCGCATCGTGGCGGGGGGATGCGGCCGCGAGGCCGCCGAGCTGGCCCTGGAGTCGGCACGAGGCTTCCTGCGCAAGGAGCTCGGCGATCAGCTCAAGATGAAGTTCACGCCCGAGCTCCGCTTCCGGTTCGACGAAAGCGTCGACCACGTGGAGAGCGTCGAGCGGATCCTGAAGGAGCTGGACCTGGACCGGAGGAAGGAGTGAGCGACATGGAGGCCCTTCACGGATACCTGCTGCTCGACAAGCCGTCGAAGCACACTTCGGCACAGGTCGTGCGCGCGGTATCCAGGCTCGCCAGAGGGGTCCGCTGCGGGCACCTCGGGACGCTCGATCCGATGGCGACAGGCCTGCTGGTCGCCTGTCTTGGGGATGCACTGAAGCTCGTGCCGTACCTGCAGAAGGGGACGAAGCGATACATTGCCGAGGTGCGCTTCGGACTGGCCACCGACACGTGCGACCTGGACGGCCAGGTCGTCGCGGAACGGGCGGTTCCGGAGGGTCTGCATGCG
>VGRX01000167.1 GCA_016875215.1 Deltaproteobacteria bacterium | reverse complement strand
TCTTTCCTCCGGGAGTTCTACACCGACCGTCCCGCCCTGCAACCCACGCGCAGAAGTAACTGTCGCCGCCGCGCAGGACTAACTTTCGCTTAACACCCGACGTCTCGTCGAAGATCGTAGACGTCGTAGCCCTCCCAAAGAACGGATGCATTGGCGAGGACGAACTCCTCGCCATCCTTGAAGAGGTTGTTCCGAAGCACCCGGAGGTGAAGATCTGGAACCTCTCCCTCGGGAGTGACCAGCCATGCGACGGGCAGCAGTTCTCGGAGGTGGCAGCTGCGTTGGACGCCCTCCAGGACAAGTTTGGAGTGACGTTTGTGTTAGCGGCGGGGAACTATCGGATTCCCCCGCTGCGGGGATGGCCCGCCGAGGATCTTGGCGAGGCGGACAGACTTGGTGTCCCTGCCGACTCGGTCAGAGGGCTCGCAGTCGGGTCACTGGCGCACCTTGACAAACCGAACACGAGAGTCCGGCGAAGCGAGCCCTCACCGTTTTCTCGCCGTGGACCAGGACCCGTGTTCCTGCCGAAGCCGGATGTCGTGCACTATGGAGGCAACTGCGATTCGGGCGGTGCGTTCGCCCAGACCGGTGTGCTCTCCATCAACGGCAGTTCCCAGCTTGCCGAGAATGTCGGGACAAGCTTCTCGGCTCCGCTCGTGTCCACGTTGTTGGCGAATGCCGAGGCCTCCTTGGTCTCCCCTCCATCGCGGAGCCTGCTCAAGGCTCTGCTGATACAGTCGGCTCTTTTGGACTCACCGACACTGAGTGCGAGCGAGATACGATACCGGGGATTCGGTGTTCCAGGGGATCTTGCTGCAGTGCTTACGTGCACTCCGTGGTCGGCGACGCTTGTCTTCGAGAGTCGCCTTCTGCCGGGCCTCGAGTTTGAGAAATGGCCCTTTCCCATTCCGGACTGCTTGCGCAGGCCGGACGGTCGAGTGTTTGGAGAGATGGTCATGACGCTGGCGTACGAGCCGTCCCTCGATCTTTCCTTTGGAGCCGAGTACTGCCGCACCAACGTCGAGGCATCGCTCGGGACATATGATGTCCAGGCCGATGGCAAGCGCCACCAAGTGAGCCAGGTACCGCCCGAGCCCAAGGATGTCTCCCGGTTGTACGAGGCAGAGCAGGTGGCCAACGCTTTCAAGTGGTCGCCGGTCAAGGTGTACCGAAGGCAGTTCTCGCGGGGAGCTACCGGCACCGACTGGCGTCTCAGGGTCGAAGCCTCCCATCGGTCTGGGCCGGTGCCGACCCCGACCCAAGACTTCGCCATCGTGATTACGCTCCGAGACCCGGGGCAGTCGTTGCCCGTCTACGACGAGGTTGTGGCCAAGATGGCAGCGGCGGGGTGGATTTCCCAGGACCTGCAAATCCACCATCGCGTGCGGTCGAGGCTCTGACGGGACTGATGGGGCTTCGTCGGTGGGACCGCAGCTACCGCCCTCCGACTCGACGGGGCCTGTTCGCAAGGAGGTGGTGTTCGGATGACGATAGAACTGTGGCCGTCAAAACCGGTCGAGAAGCTCGACACCAGTCTTGGGCCGATGCTCATGTTCCGGTTGACTGGTGCGAGAGAGGAGGGCCTGCTCGAAGAACTCGGAGGGCCTATTGCCAAGGTTGAGCCAGTCGGATACGTACGCGCCTTGTTCCGACAGGTCTGCTGCCGAGAGAATGACTGTTGGGGGGCCGACGGGAAACCGGAGTTGCCGTCTTTGACGACTGAGGAGGTGGAGTCCCTGGCTCCGTCTGAGCTTGAGGATTTCGCCAAGTGCTATCTCAAGCATAACGAGTGGCTGCGCCGGGGTCTGCACCGTGAGGGCAAGTCCGACAAGGAGAGCGATGTCTCGGTGCCCCGCGTCGAGCGGATGCCTGCCGGGGAAGACTCCAGGAAGGACGGGGAAACGGCCGTCGCATACTTGTATCGTCTGATTGCACTCAAGGAGCGCCACGATGCGAGGCAGCTGAGCCAGCTCCTCGGCCCCTTCGCAGCAGGCGGGGAATCCCACCGTGCGTGGATGAGAGGAGTGGTAGGCGAGGCGCTGGACGTTCAGACCAGTCGATTTGCGGAAGACGCGCTCGGCCTCGCCGCTCGCGGGTTCAAAGACCCGTCGGCAATGGGTCGGTCAGCGGCTCTGATGGAATCGATGGCAAGAGGTGCGGAGGTGCAGGCCAGACAGATGGAGCGCATGCTGGATCCCTTTGCCGCTGTGTCAAAGGGTGCTGCGGCGTTGAGCAAGTCAACAGAGCTGGTTGGGGCCATGACGAAAGAGGTGGACCAATTGAGGCAGATAGAGCGCATGCTTGAACCGGCGACTGCAGCCTTCAAAGACCCTCTGCAATCAGGGATGCGAAGCGCTGTGGAGCAAATGGCGAGCCTGGACCACGCAAAGCAGATGGAGCGCGTCCTCGATGTCTCCTCGGTCCTCGGGAGCGAATCGTCGGCCATGTCGAGAAGCCTCATGGAGACGCTGAGGCAGGGGCAGGCGCTGTCCGAGTTCGCGACCAGAGCGACAAAGATGGTCTCCCCGGTTGTTCCCGACAGGCCCCGAATCGATATCGGTGAACTTGCCCGTCTGGATGCCGAAAGCAAGTGGGCACCCTTCAGGTACCTGGGCGACAAGCTCGACAAGCAGTCCGAAAAGGTTTCCGAGTTGGCAGCAGGTGTCTCGCAGTTGGCTAGGTTCGCTGTCCAGACGAACCAGACACAGACTCTCATCGCGACGGAGACCAAACGAGCAGCCGAGGATTCGCGACTGTCCGCCAGGCGGAACCTCCTCATCAACTTGTGCGTGCTTCTGGTAACCGTGGGGAGTCTTGTCATCTCTGCCGTGGCACTCGTTCGCACTGGCACGGACCCGACGGCAGCGACCCCATCGGAGGGGGGCAGCGCTGAGCCGCCCGGGAATGTGCTGGACCCGATTCAGGAGCATCTGGGCGGAACGGTATCCCTGGCTCCTGCGGTCTCCTCGGGGCAGAACGGCCCGGAGGGCGCTCGGAGCAACAACCGACCAGACCCTTTCCCCGCGGTGCCAGCCCCATTTTCCGGGCTTCCATGGCCCGATCTGCTGAGCGGCGCGACACAGAGAGAGGCGGCGCGGCGCTACTGGCGCGGTCTGAGAAGTCTGCCGAAGACGTTTTCGACCGCTCTGGCTAGGGCTGAACTGCTTCTCGACGGTGCTTCCGTAGCGAAGGTACCGACAATGCCGGGCGGGGAGAGGACGCCGCAGCCGGTCGACTTGGAGTAACCGAGTTGAAGCAGGAGGGTCCATAATGGTCAGGCACGAGCTTCTGAATCTCTCGGTTGGCGGCAACAGGCCGGGAGGCCGCTTTTCCGAGTGGCGGGTCGGTCCCTTCGTCGTCACCTTTGTCGGCGACTACGAGGAGACTGTCAAGAGACTCCCCAAGATCGCTTCGAGAACCGATGGCTGGGAGTTCGACGAGAAGACCGGCAACATGCGGAAGACAACGGTGTTCAACGAGGGCCGGGTGGGCGAGTGGATAGCGACGTCCGTCGCCACGCTGTCCGACGAAGACGCGGCCAGCACGGCCAGTCTGCTAGCCGACGACCCCATCGAAGATGGAGGGCTTTGGGATCTATGCAACATCCTGACCTTCCTTACGGGCCAACGAGTGGCCAGCGGGGACCAGTCCGACAGATGGCCGCTCAGGGACTCCGGGAACCACGTCTGCAATCCCTCCATGGTGTTGTTTGCCGCACCGCAGATGTGGGGCCGAAGGGACAGGCTTCGGGAGCTAGGAATGGAGTATGCCCTATTGATGCACAACGAGGCGAACGGGCTCTCGATGCTCCAGGCCTCCGGTGCCCTGTACACAATGGCCGTGAACGTGCTGTTGGACCGGTACCCCGTGGAGGTCGCTCCCGAGGCGACGGGAACGGACGGGGGGGAAGACCACCGGGACATCGTGTGCCCTGTAGTCGGGCAGGCGATTGCGGAGGCGACCGGCCTGTCACCCGAGCTCAAGGCTGGATGGCAGGCGAAGCTGCTGTCCGTCGCCAGGCAAGGGCTGAGCGGCTCCATGAAGGGAAGACTGGAGAGCCTGCTCGCGAGCCTTCGCCTCCTTGCTTCGGAGGAGCTGCAGAAGCCAGAGGTGAAACGGCGCATCAAGTGCGTCAACAAGGTCCGGAACGTCTTGATGCACGCTGGCCGCCTCCCTGGCACGCTTCCCGGTGCGAAGAGCAGGGAGGTAGCGGAACGGTATGGCGTGGCGATAGCGCTTGGGGTCTTCCCTGACCTCGTGCAGGTGGGGCTGTGGAAAGCGATGGGGCTTCCGTCGGAGGGCGGGCCGTCGCTGCTGCAACAGACGGACAACCTCAGGGCGTTCTTCCTTCAAGGAAGGGCTCGCGGGTGGCCATTGGAGGATGTTGCTTTCGAGGAGTGGTTCGAGTCCGATGCCGGCTACGAGCAGTAGGCACTGTGCCCTGCCGCAGGCAGGAGGCGCGGAGCCTCTCGGGGCTTTCGTCTGGCACCCAGAATGCGTTGGAACTTCAGTATGTGCCTCCAGTAGTGGGCCTCCAGGGCGCACACATCTTCATGCGACGCGAAGCTTGAACCGGCTGGCCACCCCTGCTACTGTCAAACGGACTCGACGACGGGGCCATCGGGCTTCGTCCTATCAGGAGCGGCTTCGCAATGCAGGGCATCATCGAGTTCATCGAACGCTGGAAGTCCTCGGGTGCGTCCGAGCGGGCGAACTACCAGCACTTCCTGCTGGAGCTGTGCGATGCCCTGGAGGTGGCCAGGCCCGATCCTTCCGGGCCGGACGACGAGGCGAACCAGTACGTGTTCGAGAAGGCCGTCACCTTCCGGCACGGTGACGGCACCACCAGCGTGGGCCGCATCGACCTCTACAAGCGTGGGTGCTTCGTGCTCGAGGCGAAGCAGGGGGTGGATCCCGGGCACTTCCACGTGGTCCTGCCCATGGTCGGCAAGAAGCCCCGCAAGACCGGCCACGGTCAGAGAGGCAGTGCGCAGTGGGACCACGCTCTCGTCGCTGCCCGCGCCCAGGCCGAGCAGTACGCTCGTGCCTTGCCGGCCTCCGAGGGGTGGCCGCCGTTCCTCGTGGTCGTCGATGTCGGGCATTGCATCGAGCTCTACGCCGATTTCTCGCTCCAGGGGAAGGCCTACGTCCAGTTCCCCAACGCACAGGAGTTCCGAATCCCCATCGACGCGCTCGCCCAGCCCTCCCGCTGCGCCGCCGTGCGGTCGGTATGGACGGACCCGCAGTCGCTCGACCCTTCCCGGCACCATGCGCGGGTGACACGGGAGATCGCTTCCCACATGGCCTTGCTGGCCCGATCCCTCGAGGCCGCCGGCCATGCCCCTCAGCTCGTGGCCGGGTTCCTGATGCGCTGCCTCTTCACCATGTTCGCCGAAGATGTCGGGCTCATCCCCGGCGCCTGCTTCACCGGCCTTCTGGAGCGGCATCGGGGCAACGCTCGGCATTCAGCAGCCAGTCTCCGGATGCTTTGGGAAAGCATGGATAAGGGCGGCTTCTCGCCGTTGCTGGCTGCGACCCTGCTGCGCTTCAACGGCAACCTCTTTGCGGATCCCGAGGCATTGCCTCTGACCGAGGAGCAGCTCGCACTCCTCATCGAGGCCGGCAGCACCGACTGGCGGGACGTGGAGCCAGCCATTTTCGGCACGCTGCTGGAGCGGGCGCTCGACCCCAAGGAGCGGCACAAGCTGGGGGCCCACTACACTCCCCGGGCCTACGTCGAGCGCCTGGTCATACCCACCATCATCGAGCCGCTGCGAGCCGAGTGGAACGACGTCAAGGTCGCGGCTGTCTCGCTGGCCGGCCAGGGGGACATCGACGGTGCCATCAGCGAGGTCGGCGCATTCCACCAGCGGCTGTGCTCGGTCCGTGTTCTTGACCCGGCGTGCGGCAGCGGCAACTTCCTGTACGTGACCATGGAGCACATGAAGCGCCTCGAGGGCGAGGTGCTCGATACGCTGCGCCAGCTCGGTCAGGGCCGCGGCCTCTTCGAAGACTCGGCCAGCAAGGGCTTCTCGGTGATGCCCGAGCAGTTCCTTGGGATCGAGGCCAACCCTCGGGCCGCGGAGGTCGCCAGGGTCGTGCTCTGGATCGGCTACCTCCAGTGGCACTTCCGGACCCGGGGCAAGACCAACCCGCCCGAGCCGGTCCTCCGTACCGGCAACAACATCGAGTGCCGCGACGCGGTGCTCGCCTGGGATGGAGATCCCGAGGTCGTCCTGGACGACGCTGGCCAGCCGGTGACCCGCTGGGACGGCGAGAGCACCAAGCCGCACCCCGTCACGGGCGAACAGGTTCCCGACGAGGACAAGCGCATCCCACTCTATCGCTATCGGAATCCCCGCAAGGCCGAGTGGCCGAAAGCAGACTACATCGTTGGCAATCCACCGTTCCTGGGCAAGCTCCACACGCTTGACGCGCTCGGGGAGTTCTACGCCGAGGCGTTAAGGGCTTGCCACCCCGAGGTCCCCGCAGGCTGTGATCTGTCCATGTACTGGTGGAACAAGGCCGCCGGCCTATGCCTTTGGGGGCAGGCGCGGAACTTCGGGCTTATCACAACCAAGAGCATCAGCCAGACCTTCAACCGGCGAGTTGTGCAGTTCTGGTTGGACCAGGGAATCAGCATCACCTTCGCCGTCCCCAACCATCCCTGGGTCGATTCGAGTGACGCCGCCGCAGTCCGGATCGCCATGACTGTCGGCACCTGTGGCCGAGCGGCGGGCTCTTTGCAGCACGTCGTTTCCGAGAAGCCGACATCGTCGGGTGAAGTCCTCATCGGGCTGGACCTTGAGAGAGGACACATCCACTCTGACTTGCGGGTTGGAGTTGACCTGACCGGCAGTTGCCAGCTTCGGTCCAACTCGGACCTGGCGGCGATGGGGTTCATTCTGGGCAACAGAGGATTCGTCCTGTCGGAGGAGGAAGCTCAGGAGCTTCGCACTACCGACGAGCACCATCGTTCTCTTGTCTCGCCGCTGCTCAACGGCAGAGACGTGACGGACCGGCCCAGGGGCGTGTTCGTCGTGGACCCATTCGGTTATTCCGAAGAGCTCTTGCGGGTCCAGGCACCGAAGGTGTACCAGCGACTCCGAGACAGAGTATGGCCGGAACGACAGACCAATAGGGATGCAAGGGTCAGAGCCAACTGGTGGTTGTTCCGCAGGACAAACGAGAAGCTACGGGCCGCACTGGACGGACTCCCACGATTCGCAGTGACTCCTGAGACAGCCAAGCACCGCGTGTTCGTGCTGGTTCCCCGGCAAGTGAAGCCGGAACACAAACTTGTCGTTGTGGGCCTTTCGGACGTCTTCTTCATGGGGATTCTGTCTTCCCGCGTTCACATCACATGGGCGTTGACGACTGGCGGTCGGCTTGGCGTTGGCGACGACCCTGTCTACAGCAAGTCGGCATGCTTTGATGCGTTCCCCTTCCCAGACTGCACAGAGCAGCAGAAGACCCGGATCCGGGAGCTGGGCGAGGCGCTGGACGCTCATCGGAAGCGGCAGCAGGCTCTGCATCCCGGCTTGACGCTGACCAACATGTACAACGTGCTGGCGAAGCTGCGGAGCGGCGAAGCCCTGACGGTGATGGAGAAGGTGACCCACGAGCAGGGGCTCTGCTCGGTGCTCAAGCAGATTCACGACGACCTCGACGCAGCGGTCTTCGACGCGTACGGTTGGCCGGTGACGCTCACGGATGAAGAGATTCTGGAACGGCTGGTGGCGCTCAACCACGAGAGGGCGGAGGAGGAGAAGCGAGGGCTCGTGCGCTGGCTCCGGCCCGAGTTCCAGGCACCATCCGGTAGGGCCGCCGAGAAGCCTGCTGCAGAGTTGCTGCCGGTGTCCGAGGCGGGCGAAGATGAGACCGAGGCAGAAGGGGCTCCGGCGCCTGCCGTGCCGGCAACGACGAAACAACCGTGGCCAGATGCCATGCCCGCCCAGGTGCAGGCCATACGCAGTCTGCTCTCGAAGTCAATGTCCGCAGCCTCGCCGGAGTCGTTGGCCCGCTCGTTCACGGGGCGCAAGGCGAGCCAGATCCGGGACATCCTCGAGACGCTCGTGATTCTCGGGCAGGCTCGCCGAGCGGAAGGAGGGTACGTGTCATGACCGGGGTCTCGACCACGGGCGGGACGGGCCCATTGCCGCTGGACCTGGCCATTCGTCTCACGGCCTTCCGATTCCTGGAGCGGTTGACGCAGTTCCACGGCGAGGCTTTGCCTTACCAGGCATTGGCCGCCGGCTTCGAGTTCGAGGGAGTTCGTGTGCCGCTCCTCGGCCCCCAGGGCATCTTCAAGCCGCAGGTCATGGAGTTGCCGCTCTCGATCATGACTTCGCCTCCGTCTGCGAACCACCCGAGGCCCTACGACGACGGCTTCGAAGCGGACGGACAGATCCGCTATCGCTACCGTGGCACCGACATCGGGCACCGCGACAATGTTGGGCTACGCGAGGCGATGCGGCGAGGGACTCCTCTCGTCTATCTGCACGGGCTGTGCAAGGGCAAGTACAAGGCGGTCTGGCCGGTGGTCGTGGTGGGGGACGACCCGGCCTCCCTCTGCTTCATGATCTCTGCCGAAGATCATGTGCACGTCCTGGCCCGGCTCGAATCAGGCGAACTGACCGCCCCCGATCCGGCGGCTGAGCTGCGACGCCGATATGTGTCGAGAGAAGCGCACCAGCGCCTGCATCAGGCGGCCTTTCGGGAGCGGGTCCTCCACGCGTACCGCGAGCGCTGCAGCGTGTGCCGGCTTCAGCATCCGGAGTTGCTCGACGCCGCACACATCATTCCCGACCGGGAAGAAACGGGCGAGCCGGTCGTGAGCAACGGCCTCTCGCTGTGCAAACTGCACCACGCCGCGTTCGACAAGAACATCATGGGCATACGGCCCGACTACGTGGTTCAAGTGCGCCAGGACGTTCTGGAGGAAACCGACGGCCCGATGCTGCTCCATGGGCTGCAAGGCATGCACGAGCGCAAGCTGGAGCTTCCGTCGCGGCGCATCTGGTATCCGGACAGGGATCGCGTCGAGGAACGGTATGAGGCATTTCGGAAGGCTGGATAGATCGTCAGTGCTGCCCGTGCCTCTGTCTCGACGCCGGCCCAGAAGGCATGGCTGGATGCCTTCGAAACCCGGTATCTGCGTCTGGACCTGAGCGAGGAGGAGTGGTGCCGCCAACGCGGGAGGAACTCAAGATGAGCAGTGCGGAAGCGCCGACGGTCACCGAAGAGGCGCACGTCCCTTCGACCGATGGGGAGAAGGTAGCATCAGGACCGGGCGGATTTATGTTCTGACTGACAGGCAGCGTGCAATCGCCCCCTGAAGCTGGCCGTCTGGGACTTCCTGCTCAGTGCTGCCCCAGTCATCGCGCATGGTTGCCTCCGCCGAACCATGCTTCGAGCATGGCATTCGGCCGGCAGATTGGCAAGAGTGCGATGAGGTACGAGCATTGGCCCTGGGGTTGCCCAACCGCGCTCACTACCCCTGGCACTTGTTCGAGACGCAGGCCTGCCCCGGCGCACACTGGTACTTCGACGTGCAGCACTCGCCGTAGTATCCCGGGACCCCCCGGTCG
>VGRX01000166.1 GCA_016875215.1 Deltaproteobacteria bacterium | reverse complement strand
GCCGGAGTCGGTTGCGCTGCGGCGATCATCGTGGGCGCGTTGCGAGGCACTGAGCCAACGTGTGGTTGTGGCGATAAAGAAGGCACGTCCTGCTGCTGAGACCGTTGAGGCCCCGGCCGCTGACATCATCATCGACCCGAACCAGTTCCCCGAGGACGGGCTGGTCACCATCGACATGGAGGCACCGTCGAATGAATAGCGACCGCCCCGCTGAGACCATCGCCAAGCTGGCCGACTACATGTCCAGAGCTGCTCGAATCCGCTTGAGCAGCGGGTCCGTCTGGGCTACGGTCGGGACGTCGCAGCGAGGTGCGGCGCTTGCAGAGCAGGCGCCCCTGCTGTCGGCTTGCGGGAGAACGAAGTGGCCGGTCGGAAGAAGAAGACCGAGGTTGTTGCGCATGGGCCAGCAGAGGAGCAGCTGTTTGAACGCGTCGCCGGGATCATAGAGTCAGCGCGGGGCATACGTCGCCCGGTCCGTCAACTCGGCCATGGTCAATGCCTACTGGCTTGTAGGCCGAGAAATCGCCGAGGATGAGTTGCGTGGCAAGCACCGGGCAGACTACGGGGAGAGGGTCGTCAAGCGGCTGGCCGAGCGGCTGAGTGAGCGCTTCGGGAAGGGGTTCAGCTACCCGAATGTCAAACGAATGCGGCAGTTCTATCTGGCATTCCCGGAGGGATCCGCACTCGGCGCGCTCCAGAGGCATGGCGAGAAAGGCTCGGCAGTGCTGAGCCAATCTGCACATGGCGAGAAAGGCTCAGCGTCGCTAAGGAGACTGAGCGAAGTTGCTTCGCCAAGTGAGACCGCAGCCGTCGAGACGAATGGCGAGCGCGCCCGGAGCGACCGACCGAGCCGTACCAGGAGGTACGGCGACCGAGCGAGCGAGGACGTAAGCCGCCAGACGTCCGGTGGATGCGGTCGTAACGGCGAAGTAGTTTTGGGCAGCCTCCTAAGCCCGTTGACCCCTGCCCCTTCGTTGTTTCCGGCCATGTTGGGCTGGACTCACTACCTGGTCTTGTTGCGGGTCGGGAACGCGATCGCCCGCGCCTTCTACGAGATTGAGGCGGCCCGGGAGTGCTGGTCAACGCGCGAGCTGGAGCGGCAGGTTGCCTCCTTGCTCTTCGAACGTCTCGCGGCAAGCAAGGACAAGGATGCCGTCCTCGCCATGGGCAAGAAGGGGCAGGAGGTATCCGCCCCGCGAGATGTCACAAAAGACCCGATGGTCCTGGAATTCCTCGGCCTGGCCGAAAGGGCCTCGTGGCTTGAGCGCGATTTGGAGACCGCCGTCATCGATCATCTCCAGGAGTTCCTCCTTGAGTTGGGCAAAGGGTTCTGCTTCGTCGCGCGGCAGAAGCGGATCAGCGTGGACGGCGATCACTTCTTCGTCGACCTCGTCTTCTACAACCGTCTCCTCAAGGCGTTCGTCCTGGCGGATCTCAAGCTGGGGAAGCTGATGCACCAAGACCTCGGGCAGATGCAGATGTACGTCCACTGGTTCGACCGCTTCCAGCGGACGGAGGACGAGGCACCGACCATCGGGATCATCCTCTGCTCGGACAAGAACGACGCCATCGCCATGGTCCGCATCACCCTCCCGGAGGACAACGAACAGCTCATCGCCGCTCGGTATAGGCTCTGCCTGCCCACCGAGGACGAGCTCCGCCGGGAAGTGATGGATGAACGCACCCGTGTCGAACGGAAGCGGCACCTCCTTTCCGACTTGGCTGGGGAAGGAGCCGAGGCTGCCGACCAGGGAGGAACCGTACAAGTCACCGTACAAGTTGCAGCCATTCTGAGTGCGGCTCGCGAGTGTGCCTCACGGGGGCAACTCCAGGAAGCCGCAGGACTCTCCAACAGCGCGCGTTTCTTCCACCACTACCTGCAGCCGTTGCTGGCTCAAGGCTGGCTGGAGATGACGATTCCAGGCAAGCAGCGAAGTTCGAAGCAGTGCTACCGGACGACGTTAGCCGGAGCGAAGGCGCTGAAGGAGGCGGGAAAGTGAGATACCATGCGGGGTTGCGCCTCCAAGAACGGACCCAACAAACCCAACATGAGGCCGGGGAGAACGAGGCCAGGAGTTCGCGGCCAGCACCAGCCACTTCAGCTCCACCGCTCAACCACTATCGAGGCGCTCTCCGCCACGATTGGCGGGGTGCGTCTCCGCAACCCCACCGTGCCTGCCCTCGGCCTGACGGCCCCAGCCGTCAGAGGGACGTCTCTATCGGCGACTCATCCGTACCTTCGCCCCGTCCCCCGGCATTGAGGCTGAACGGTCCACCCACCCCATGATGAACTGGAAAGCCCCGGCCCATTTCCGGCCCGAACGGCCATTCTCATCCACCGAGTCACCCCTGTTCGTGACCACGGTTCCGGGTTGGCCTGCATCCATGACGCGGCCGGACGCGTCGTTGCGGATCACGGGGCAGCGGCCTCGGCCTGTCGCGCCGCGGCCCGGAGCACGTCTTCGTCCAGCCCGGTCTGCGAGCAGACCTCGCGCCCGTCCAGGAACACGACGGGGGTACCCCGCACCGAGAGATGGTCGGCATGGTCCACGAGCGCCTGGAGGAAGCGCTGGGTCTCCGCGGACCGGCGGCAGTCCGTCTCCTCCGGTGTCGGGTTGAGCGTTTCGAGGAGCAGCGAGGCCTCCCGGTTCCGATCGGTTCGATGAAGCTCGACGAGCCGGGAGTGGAACCGGGCAACGGAGGTGGGCGCCGTTCGCGAGGCGCAGACCAGGATGGCAGCCAGCGTCCGGTTCTCCTCTCCGCCCGGCACCCAGGGAAGGAGGCGGACGGTCAGGGGAATCGAGGAGGAGCGGGCCGAGAGCAGCGCGTCAAGGTGTGTGGCCAGGTTGAGAGAGAACGGGGAACGGTAGTCGAACGCCACGAGCATCTCCCGCGCCCCGGGGCCGCCGTCGGCCAGGAGCGGGCATTCCACGCACTTCACCGGACGGCTCTCCGGGGAGAGGAACGACTCGACCCTCCCCGTTGAGGTCAGCCAATCATGGACCCGGGCCGGTGCAACTCCTCTCTGCTCGAGATCCCGGGCCGTTTCACGCTCCTGCTCCATGGTGCATCGCCATCGGTGCCCACGATCTTCGCGGCGTCTGGCGGCGCGCCAGGCGTGTCCGACTCTCCCACCTGCTCTGTGTGGGACACGGTGGAGTAGGCGTTCGTCCCTCCCAGCCCGGGTCCCGCCGCAACGCATACACATGCGGCCTGGTATGAAATACGAACGCTGGACTGGACGGCACAACTTGACAAATCGGGTTCGACTGCCCAAGTTGGGGGATAGGGAGGAGGTATTCTCAGGCCGTGGACAGAGGGGCAAATGGTGGACTATGGCACTTCGCGGCGAGCTTCCTCGTGGAGGACGTCTTCCTGCTCACCGCCCACGTCGATCTTGAGCTCCTGCTTCCCGTCGTCGCTGGTGAACTGCGCGCGGTCGCTCGGGTCACCGAGCAGGACGAGCGACGGATCGTGGCAGAGGGCGACCTCTATGACGGCGACGGCCGTCTCGTCGCGCGGAGTAAGGGCACCTTCGCGCGCAGCAAGATCGCGCTCTCTTCGGGCGTTCACTACCTCGTGCCCGAGAGGAGTCTCCATTGATGTCGACCTTCACTCCGTTCCTTCGAGGCCAGACCCTGCCGTGGATCGCGTTGGTGTCATTTGTGCTCGCGGCGTGTGGTGGTTCCCGCACCGGCCGCGACGCCGACGCCGGGACCACTGAGCCAGACGCTTCGGGAGGGAGCTTCCGCCTGAACGTCGTCAACGGCCATGGCTCGGGTGTCTATGCGGTGGGTGAGACCGTCCACGTCTGGTCGGCGGTGTCGACCGTCGACGAGGTCGCCTTGCCGTGGACCGGCGAGGCGTCCTTGCTCGGCGAGCCGAACGAGTGGCACAGCACGCTGGTCATGCCGGCCCACGACGTGGAACTGGTGGCCAACACCGGGTCTCAGGAACTCACCCTGACCGTCGAACAGTTCAATGGGAGCACCACGGTCCCCAAGACGGTTCGCTACTATTTCCCGCCCGCGATGCGGGGCGTGGTCATCTTCAGCCACGGCACCGGCGGGAGCAACACCTACATCGAAAGCACGGAGGCGTTCGCGATCGCGCTGGCCATGGTACATAACGGCTACGGCGTGCTGGGGACCGAATGCGAGGAAGCCGCATCGGGCAATGCCGGTCCCGACGGGAAGATCCGCTGGAACAAGAAGTTTGTCGTCAACAATGTCGATCTGAAGAACCTGCAGATACTCTTTGCCGATCTTGAAATGAGGGGGTTGATTCCTGCCGGCACGCCGAAGTTCGCGCTGGGCATGTCCGCTGGCGGATCGCAAAGCCACTTCCTCGGTGCCATCGGCGCCAGTACCATCGCGAGCAGCTTCCCGCAATTGCGCTTCAATGCGGTGGTGGGCTACTGCTCCGATGCGACCTCGACCAATCCCGGCACGCTATCGACCACCCCGTCGGCGTGGTTCATGTGCGGGTCCGAGAACAACCCCGAGGTCTCGAACGATGAGGCATTCGAGAATTACCAGACGCTGAGCGGCCGGGGCATCCCGGCCGACTACATCGAGCACCCGCCGTCGCCCTTGTACGACGAGCGGTTCACCCGCGTCGCGGGCATCTCGGCGGAGACCTCCGCGGCGATGGCGGCGGAGCTGCGGGCGGCCGACTTCGTCGACGACGATAGCTTCATCAACACGGATGGCAACGTGATCGGTCAGTTCATCATCGACAATCCGGGGAGTTTCCCCACCATCGTCGCTCAGACGGAGTACCTGGGAGCCATCCACCAGCAGGTGAGGGTGATGCGCGCCGAGCACGCGATGTACTCCGACTACACCCAGCGGACCATCGCGTGGTTCGAGCAGTTCAACCCGAACCCGTAGGCGGAGCTCGTAACCCAGCTTCTCGACACCTGTCGCCAGGAGCGTGTTGCGCATTGGATTCCGAAGCGAAAATCCGACATGTGCGCCGGATGTGCGACGCAAGATGTGGGGGCATACTGGTGGTACGTTCCCATATCTTGTGTCCCGCAGACGACGTGCATGGCGGATTTGCAGCCGGAAGATCAATGCGCAACACGTTCCTAGATCGCCCTGTCCTGCGGGGCCACGGACGTCGGCTTTGCCGGCGCAGAGCGCCTTGCTGGCCCGCCCAGTGCGGATCCTCGGTACCTGCTGACGTCGGCCCGGTCCATCGTGTCGATCGTGGTGCACTCCGAGCCGGAAATCGTCCGGGCCTACCTCACCAAGCAGGACCGGACGGCCCTTCAACGCCACGAGACCGACCTCTACCGCACGCTGTTCCGCGCAGCGTCGCGGGTGGCCGAAGCGTTGCGGACCGCGGGCTACGAGGCTGTGGCCACCGAGCCGAACCTGGACTGCCGTTACAAGCGGAGGCTCGCCTACCGCCTGCCACCCCACCCGGTGAGACAGCGTCTGGTGGACTGGTTGAGCGCAGACTCGCCGAGCTTCGCCGTGCTGCAAGTTGTGAAGCAGGGGCTAACGCCAGTGGTGCGGCGAGCATTTCACACCCCGAGCTGGCGGCTGACGCCCACGTTTTCTCATCGCTATGGGGCCGTGGCGGCGGGCCTCGGCAGCCTGGGCTGGAGCGGCAATGTGCTGCACCCGGACCATGGTGCGCGCGTGCTCTTCAACACGGTGGTGACAAGCGCCGATCTGCGGCCTGCCTCAGACTCGGTGGAGCAGACGCCGTCCCAGACCCCGTGCGACCGCTGCCGGTTGTGCGTCCAGGCCAATCGGGGTTCATGCACGCCAGGGAGAGCGATCACGTGACCCTTGGCGGCAATCGCCACGAGCACACACGCAAGGCATCGAACCTCCGCTGCATCCCCGTGTGCGGCGGGTTCGTGGGCCAGAGCCGCTATTCCGCCTGGTCCACATGGTCCCCGGGACGGGAAGGGATCCCGGAGCGCGACGACGAGCTTCAGCGGACCTGGGACGCGCTAGTCGAGCGCCACCTGGGCAGACATCCAGCCTGCCATTTCTGCTTGTGCGGCCGGGCGGACTGGGCTACCGTCAGAACATCCGGTCGGGTCGAACGGCGACGTGCCGAGCGGTCCTGCCCAGAGCCCCGGGGAGAGCTGCGTGGCGGGTCGGAAGAAGAGACTGGACAAGAAGGAACCACCGGGCAAGGAGTTACGGAGAAGCAGGGGACGCGTCCGCGAGGAGGAAGCATCGTTCCCGGTGGCGCCGCCGCGGGTCGAGTTGCCCGCAAGCTACGCCGAGATGCTGGGCGAGATCAAACAGCGAATCCAGCAGGAGCGCCTTCGGGTGGTCATGGCTGCGAACTCCGCCATGGTCCTGCTGTACTGGGATATCGGCCGCAAGATCCTGGAGCGGCAGGAGATGGAGGGTTGGGGAGCGAGGGTCGTGGACCGTCTCTCTGAGGACCTCCGATCGGCCTACCCCGACATGCAGGGGCTGTCCCCGCGCAACCTCAAGTACATGCGGGCCTTTTCTGCCGCTTGGCCCGACAGGGAAATCGTGCAAGAGGCTCTTGCACAAATCCCCTGGTACCACAACGTCGCCCTGCTGGACAAGTTGAACGGCCAAGAGGAGCGCCTGTGGTATGCCCGCCAGTCGCGTGAGTGCGGTTGGTCCCACAACATACTGTCCCTGCAGATCCAAAGCCGTGTGCACGAGCGGCATGGCAAGGCGCTGACCAACTTCCCCTCGACCTTGCCCCCGGCGGATTCGGACATGGCGGGCCAGGTCTTCAAGGATCCCTATCTCTTCGATTTCCTGGGAACGGCCGACCCACGCCGCGAGCGGGAGGTCGAGAAGGCGCTCGTGGATCACATCCAGCGGTTTCTCCTGGAGCTCGGGACCGGATTCGCATTCGTGGGCCGCCAGGTGCCTCTCGAAGTCGCCGATCAGGACTTCCACATCGATCTTCTCTTCTACCACCTCAGGCTCCGTGCGTACGTCGTGATCGAGTTGAAGGCGGTCCCCTTCGACCCGGCGTTCGTGGGCCAGCTCAACCTCTACCTGTCCGCAGTCGATGACCTTCTGCGGCATCCGGATGACAAGCCCACTATCGGCTTGCTGCTCTGCCGTTCGAAGAGCCGGGTTGTGGTGGAGTATGCGCTGAGGCACCTCAAGCGGCCCGTGGGCGTGGCCGAGTGGGAGACTCGGCTCGTCGACAAGCTTCCGGAGGATCTCCGGGGCACCCTCCCCACGGTCGAGGAAATCGAGGCGGAACTGGAGGGAAGGGACGAATGAGCCGCTCTTCCCACACCTGGCTCAACTCGAGGCCTCCCAGAACAAGGTCTCATGCGGAGGGGAGTTCGTTCTCGGCGACACAAGCTCCACTCGACTCGCTCGTCAAACTCGCTCGCTCGTGGCAGGCCACCTGTCCTCGATATCCTTGATGATTCGACTCGTATCTCGGCCAGCCCGCAGGCCGTGCTGCGGTTCTCGACCCTCTCGTCGCCCGTCTCGGTCATGCGGACTCAGGAAGCCCCTCCGGACCCCAAGAACGCCCGTTTCTCTCTCTGTTTCTCAGAATCATGCGGACTTCTTCGGCCAAGTCCTCATGATTTGAGACCGTGATCCAGAAACGCATCTGACCCGCATGGCGCCTAGCCGAGAGGCACTTCCACGGCCTCAAGCCCGACAAGGCCCATTTCGATTCCCCGCTTGAGTAGAAAAGGCACATCCGAAAGCGAGTCCTCATGACGATCAGTACTGGATTTCAAGTGACCACGAGAGGAGCTGACCGGAATCGCCATAGGCATCAATATCCGCGACCTGGAGCGTCCACTCCCCGGCGGCGTCCATGCCATCGAATGCGGTGGGGAGGAAGGACTCGTTGATCTCGGTGCTGCTAGCCGAAGTCACGGGTTTCAGCACCTGGGACTGGCCTCCGTGCAGCACGGCGATGGTCAGCGCGCCCACATACGAGTGCTGGATCTGGACCGAGACTGTCGCCGAGAGGACAGGGACCGACATGCCGACCACGATGCTGCTGGTCACGCCTGCGGGCTTGTTGTCCGGAATCGCTATCGGAGTGTCCTGGGCCAATAGAACGAGGGTGCCGTGCTCGACACAGGTTCCGTCCGCGCACAACTGGCCTTCTGGACAGCCGCAATCCCCTGGACAGGTCGCGCAGTCCTCCAGCAGGTCCACATCGCAGGTCCCGTCCCCGCACCAGGGCTGGTAGACGCAGGCGCCGGCCTCGCAAGCGAAGTGCTCCTGGCACTGGCCGCACGATCCCCCGCACCCATCGTCTTCGCAGTCCTTGCCTTCGCAGTCCGGCTGGCACACGCAGGTCCCGCCGCTGCAGTCCGCGGTGCAGATCCAACTGCCGGACCCGGCGTCACAAGCGCACCCTGAGGGGACGCAGAGCCCTGGAACCTGGGTACAGGTTTCCCCTTGCGGACAGCCGGTCGAGATGCATCCCTGGGGGTTCGGGCCAGGGCACTCTATCGGACATTTGCCGTTGTCGGAGAACACGCACTGGCCATCCGCACCACAGGAGTCGTCCGTGCAGGAATCTGCATCGTCGCAGGTGCCGCAGTCCCCCCCACAGCCATCCTCCCCGCAGTCCTTCCCCTCGCAGTCCGGCTCGCAGGTGGTGTCGACGGAGTCGGCAGCATCCGAAGTGTCCCCGAAGCACGAGTTGTCACAGACCCAGTCGCAGTTCCACACGCCTTGAACACAGTCGCACCATGCGGTGCAGTCGCAGTATTCGAAATGCCCGCAATGCTCCACGGTTTCGTCACATGTCTTCCCGTCCATCTGCTCGGCTTCGGCCTGTTCGAGTTGGCCGCGGTCGGCCGGACATGGAACCACGCCGTCTGCAGCGGCATCGACCAACTCCTGGCCTGCGATATCAACGGGGATGTCGGGCGAAGCGTCCAACACGCCATCGGTCGCAGCGTCTGTGCCTGCTGCATCTCCTCCGGTGTTGCTGGCATTTGACGACGGACTGGAGCAGGCCGGGGCCAGAAACAGAAACACCATCATGATCAGGGACAGACGGGTCGTCACGGCGTCACCTCCAACCGGCGCATCGTCCATGTCGCCGCATCCCGGCGGAAACGCGTTGGAATCACTGCGCTTCAACGACACTTGCAGTTCTACATTTCCGGACTTCTGTTTGCAATGGGGTTCGTGGCGGGGCGGATCGGCTGCCTGGTCAGCGGTTCGGGGCTTCCTGCTCCTCCCACCGCACCGGCACCCCCTGGCGCTGTGCTCCGCGACCAGCAGATCGACGACGGCCTGCACGCCCTCGCCGCTCAGGGTCAGGTCGAGGCGGTCGGTGAAGATCGTGGCCCGGTCGATGACCATGCGAACCAGACGCTGCTGCTTGCCCGGGAAGAGGTTCTCCCAGATGCTGTCGAGGATCGTCAGTTCCTTGTTGATGCTCTCGCGTGCGGCCCCCTGGAGGGACTGCACATCACACTTGACAAGTCCTGCCCGGTGGGTATAGTTCGAAACATGTCGAACCAAGGCCACAGAGAGGCGGTTCGTCTCGCACGGTTGTTCAAAGCGCTCTCCAGCCCCAAGCGAGTAGAGCTGTTGAGGATGTTGGAGCGGGGGTGCTGCGATGACGGCAATTGCTGCACTGCGGAGGAACTGTCGCTGTGCATCGAGAGCC
>VGRX01000165.1 GCA_016875215.1 Deltaproteobacteria bacterium | reverse complement strand
GGGGCAGGGAACAGACCGTGCTTTTCGGAGGGGGCAGCCTTCCCCACCCGCCGACGGCCATCATTCTGTAGTAGAGAACTTTCCCACTGAAATCATTGGGAAATCCGGCGGTATTGCCCGAGTCGTTGTCAACGGACTGCTCAAAGAACTTGCCCAGGGTTTCCGAATCGTGCGATCATCGGCCTTGCAGGCGGTCCGGAACTCCGCCCCCCCCCAGCCGGACACGGAGTCCTGTTAACAGCCGCCGAAAAGTTCTTTGAAATCAATCACTTCCAAGCGCCCCTTCCGAGGGCTGTCCCCCCTTTGAAGCGTCTTCCCGGGTCTTCCGGGGTCTTCCCGGGGGTGGAAAAAGAGGTGTTGGCAAACCGCGCTCGGAAGCCCGCACCAATACTGGCCCGCAGACCCCCGCTCTTGCAGACCCCTGCCCTGAGGCAGGGGATTGAGGAGGGAAGGGGGGCTGGGGATTGAGGGCGCGAACCGTGTCGGAGGTTGACATGCGGACAATGATGGAATGGTTCGACCGGCTCACTCCGTGGCAGGCTGCGGGGATTGGTCTGCTCCTGGCCTTCGTCCTCGAGGTGGTGACCGTTGCCATGAGGTTCGGGCTGGGTCTGCAGACGACCCGGGACACGGCATGGCTTTCACCGTTGACCCTGGGGTTCCGGATCCACCACGGGTACTTCGGCGTGCTGCTGCTGTTGGCCTGTCCGTTTCTACGGTGCGGGCCTAGAAACGCACTCCTCGCTGTGGGGCTCGCCCTTCTCGTTTCCGACCTGGTGCACCATTTCGTCGTGCTGAAGGGGGTGACTGGGGACGCTCAGTTCCACTTGCGCTATCCCGGGAGCCGGCAGTAGGCACGAGAACGAAGTCGAACCGGACAGTTGTGGGACTCAAGGAGGAAAGAAGGGTCACGGAACGAGACCGTGCCTGAACTCCCAATTGGTTGACATCTCATGGACATGGGTGGCACATTCAGAGCCGTTCAAGGCTTGAGTTGCCCAAAGCGATCGGAGGAGCGCTCATGCCGCAAACGATTGGGGCGAAAGACACGATGAGGGAACACGCTGAGTTCGGGAGAACCGGGCTGCTCCTGTTCGCACTGGCGAGGAAGAGGCAGATCGGGCCACTGCACGAGAGAGCCGAGTTGGTCGACCGGTGCAAGGAGTTTCTGAGGCTCAAGCACAACGTGCTCCTGGTAGGCCCCAACGGGGCCGGAAAGACCTCTTTTGTAGAATCCCTCGCCCCGCGAATCGCTGCGCCGCCGAACCGGTATCCGTGGAAGGAAATCGTTAGAGTAAACGCATCCATGCTTGCTGTTTGATGTGTATGTCTTTGGAGCTTATATAACAAGTTTAATTTGTTTATCGATAACTGATATTGCGAGCCTTCTATAGTAGTTATCAAAGGGGGGACGGATTGAATAGCGACAGCAAGAAGATCGCAGTCTTTGTCGACTACGACAACCAGAAGGTGGACCCGGTGGCTCTCCTGGAAATGCTGCAGGAGCGTGGGCGAGTCGTTGTCCGCAAGGCCTACGCGGACTGGGTTGAAGCATCTCGGTACAGGCTCGTCACGGCACGGGCGGGCTTCGAGCTCATCGACTGTCCAAAGATGGCTACCCGAAAGAACTCGGCGGACGTCAAGCTGACGCTCGATTGCCTCGAGGTGGCCTACGTCCATCCGGAGATAGACGTCTTCGTGGTCGTGACGGGCGACTCCGATTTCGTGCCCCTGATCAGCAAGCTCAGGACTCGTGGGAAGGAGACGATCGTGGTCGTCTCGCACGCTGGAGGCACTGCGGAGGCTCTCCAGCTCGCATGCGACGAGTTCATCCCCGCAGGGCGTCTCGAACGCCAGGCCATGAGGGAAACCGAGATGCTCTCTACCCGCGATGCGGCCCTGGAGCTCTACAGGCGAGCCAGGGAAGCACTCGTTCGGCAATACGGGGACGCCGCGGCGAACGATACGAGTCGAATCAAGCAGACCATGCTGCACCTGACCCCTTCTTTTGATGAGAGGGATCTCGGGTTCAAACAGTTCTCCCTCTTCCGTTCGTGGGCCGATGAGTCGAGCCGGCCAGACGCTCGATTGGAGCCGAAGCGACGCACCGAGTCTGCTGCCGATGGCAAGGCTCCTTCCTTCGCCCATCTCCCTCGGGCTCTGCTCTGCCGGGCCTATCTCAACGGTTTCCGGGATGGACATGTCGAGCTTGCTCCCAAGGACTTGCTGGAGAACATCCAGGAACTGGACGAGGGCTTCACCCTCGAGAAGTACAACCTTGCGGACGTCAAGGAGCTCTGTAAGGCCGGGGCCGGCCTGAGCCTGTGGAGCTTCGATGGCCAGGTAGTCCGCATGCTCCCGGAACAGCGGGTGGCTGCCATCTTCAGATTGGCCGAGTGCGTTCACACGCCCGAGGCCCGGGAGAGCACACTCAAGGCTCTGGCGGAGACTGTGGACAGCTGGGAGCAGCCACGTGAGTTGATGACCCTCAAGGAGGTCCGCAAGCGGGTACGCGACAGGCTCGTCGGTGTCGTCTCCAGCAACGACATTTCCGAAGTGCTTCGTTGCTCTGTTTCTGGAGGAGCATTCCTCAATCCAGAGGGGCGGGCGCTTCATTCCAGCGGGCTTCCGTTTACACTTCATCCGGACGTTGAGCACCGGACCCTGCTCGGCTACATTGTCCGTTGTGCCCAGACCGGCATCCTGGAAGAGGACTTCGGACCGATTTCCACGAGGGTGTTTGGTGCCTCCAAACCAGACGCCATCCACTCGCTCGTGCAAGTACTCGAGAAGGAAGGTGCGGTCCAGCGAGCCGGCAAGTCATGGAGACGGGCCGAAGCTCCGGGGGTCTGAGGCGGGGGCCTTGGTGCCAACACCGGGCAGCCCGTCGTCGGGCCTGTTGTGCCATGGGCAGGGACGCTCGAGGAGCTTGGAGGGCCGGCGGGCCGCCTCAGCTTCGAGCCGAACGCAGGAGTGAACGAATGACGATTCGCAACAATCCTGGCCGAGGGCGTTTCAAAACGGCATTCGGCGATTTGCGGGTTGTGCTACCGGTCATCCACGTCGAGGACGCAGGGCAGGCGCAGCGCAACGCAACTGTCGCCTTCGAGGCCGGGGCGGATGGCGTGTTCCTGATCAACCACGCAACGGACTGGCGAACGCTGCTGGAGATTTCGAAAAAGGTACGCGCAGCGTGCCCGGGGCGGTGGATCGGGGTGAACTGCCTCGATCTTCACCCGACAGAGGTGTTCCGTCGAGTCAGCGAGGACATCTCGGGAATCTGGGTGGACAACGCCGAAATCGACGAGCGTACGACGGCCCAGCCGCAGGCCGACCGCATAGCAGAGGCACGGGAGAAGAGCGGTTGGCCGGGGCTCTACTTCGGAGGCGTGGCGTTCAAGTACCAGCGTCAGGTGAGCGATCTAGCCGCAGCGGCGAGAATGGCGACCTCCTACATCGACGTGGTGACGACGAGCGGTCCGGGGACGGGACAGGCTGCCGAGCGCTCCAAGGTGGCAGCGCTGCGGCAGGCGCTGGGCGACCACCCGCTCGCTCTTGCGAGCGGGATCACCCCGGAGAACGTCGCCCAGGTCTTCGGGCTTGCCGATGCTTTCCTGGTCGCCACCGGGGTGTCGACGAGCTTCACCGAGCTGGATCCTGTGCGCACGTCCGAACTGATTCGTCGGGTGAAGAGCCGGCAACAGGGCGACCCCCGACCCGAGAGTCCCTCCGTCTGCTTCGTCTGCGAGTGGAACGAAGGGCGCAGCGTTCACCTGGAGCTGGTCGTCCGCCATCTCCTGGAAGCGCGTGGGATGAGGCCGGACCTGCGGTCGGCCGGCCTGAGCCAGGGGGGCGGCGTGAACCGGCTCCGCCGCGACCACCTGGTGGCGCTGGGCATCGACGCAGAGACCATTGCGGCACACCGCTCCAGGCTCTTCGATATGCGGTGTGCAGACGCGGACCATGTCCTGGTCGCGGAGAAGCCGATGGCGGAACGGCTGCTCTCCCGTTGGCCCGCACTCGCCGGCCGGGTCATGACGATGCGCGGTTTCGCCATGGGCCGTGCCGCGGGCAACGACCTTTCGGCGGCCGAGGCCCACATCGAGGACGCTGACGGCCACCCGGACGACGGGAAGTTGCGGCTGTATGCAGAGCTGGACGACCTGGCTGCCCGGATCGCCGACAGGCTGGAGCGGGAGAGGAGGTAGGCGAGCGCACCTTGGTAACAGAGAGGAGCCATATGTCAGGTGAGCAAGAGACGGGCAGTGCGCCTCAGTCCCCGGAGCTGAACATCGCGGTGTTGGGCGACCTGCACGGGCACCTCACGCTCGCATACCGCCTGCTGCGTCGCTGGGAGAGGGAATCGGGCAAGAATGTGGACGTGATCCTGCAGGTTGGGGACCTCGGGGCTTTTCCTCCGCCCTATCGAATCGACAAGGCGACCATGCGGTTCGCACAGAAAGACCCGGACGAGCTCGGATTCGCACAGTACTACGAGGGGTCGCCGGAAGCTGACGGGATTCTCGGTTCGGAAGCCCCGGATGAGACTCGGATTGGCGCCAGGATGTACTTCATCAAGGGCAACCACGAGGATTTCGAGTTCCTCCACGGCATGAGGAGCTTCGATGGCGGGCCCGTACCCGTGGATTTCTACGGTATGATCCTGCATGCGCAGAACGGCACCATCTTCCCAGTGAGTCTGAATGGGATGACGGTAAGGGTAGCCTGCCTCGGCGGGCTTGCTTTCCATGGAGGTCCTGGGACCGGGAACGGAATCTGGTACACGCAGTCCGAAGTCAAGCGGCTCTGGGGTGCCGGGGCCGCCGATATTCTGCTGACACACGATGTTCCCTTCGGGGCGGTATATGCGGAGGCCGGCTCCCGCGACATCCTGGAATATGTCTCCCACGTGCCGCCTCTCTTCCACTTCTGCGGACACTATCACGAGGACGGCCAGCAACTCGACGTCCCAGGGACGACACGGTCCTTCCTGCTGAACGAAGTGGGATTCAGGAAGCCGGCCTCCCTGAACGCTGGTTGTATCGGCATCCTGCAGTGGCGGAGCCCCACTGACTGTGGGTTTGAGTTGCTTCGACAGCCCTGGCTTCAGGACTACACGAGACAGAACTTCAGAGAGCTTTGAGCCGGTCAGCCGCTTCACTCCATCGAATCCAACCGAGAGCCTGTCCGAACCCCGGCAGGGCGGCTGGGGTCGCGCTTCCCGCATTCTGGTGCTGCATCGCGATTCACTCCTGGATCCTGCGACCGCGCCGGCGGGCGGGATGGGGTCTTCCTGCTGGACCGGACACAAAGCCCGAGCAGCAGCAAGGCGTGCAAGCTGTTCGACCACCTCCTGGACAAGCCGGGCGGTGGTGCCCAGGAGGTTGCTGCTGCACGGGCCGTGCCCTGGGACGCGCTGCTACCGGTGCGGCTGGTATCCCACCACATGCGGTTGCCGGGCGTTCTGGCCAGGCAAGGGGATTCCGACTGGCTGGTCCTCGTGGAGTGCGACCGCTCGGAGTAGTGCGGCTTGCCGATGTCATGGCTCGAGACAGGCTCCGCCAGGGGCCTTGCCCGTTGCAGCAGCCAGCGGCAAGATCAGTGCCGAAAGGTGGTCGACTATCCGCTTCACCAGGCACCGAAAGGGCCTTTTCTCCTGGTCCGATGCTGCGGACGACGCCGTCCCCAAGGGCGAACGAAGAGCGGGGCTGCAATAGCGGCCGCAGGTGGTCCTTGCTCTCGAGCCACGAGTCCGGGATAATCCGGCTGGGGAGACGACCGAGCCCGGTTGAGGAGGCACGATGGCTAGGCAAACCATGCGCAAAGTCCGAAAAGCGTTCGGGGTCGATGAGTTCGGGCAACTCCTGTTGCCCCGGAAGGTCGGTAACGTCAGGCTGTCGAGGCTTGAGCACGTCGACGATGTCGGCGGATGTCCATACTGCTTCCCTCACGGAATCGAGGCAACCAACTCGACGTTCCGCAAGAACGCGAGAAGTTGGAAGAAGAGGCGCAGGACTCGGTACAGGCAGCGCCGGAAGTGATCCGGGTTCCAGGGAACCAAGCGGCGTAGGAGTAACATGGCTTGGCTGAAGCGCCTGGAGGGGCTGGCTGTACCGACGACGGGTCCAATCGTTCATCCGGTCCGCACTGCTTGAGGAGCAGAACCGGGCTTGGCATGGAGTGGTCCTCAAGGGCATCGCCGCCCCAGGGATTGGAACGCGAGCGGTCCATGTGGCACCAGGGCAACCAGGAGCTGATCTTCACGCTACCGGCCGCCTCTGTTCTGCCTCTCTTGGAAATGGACCGTCTCCAAGGGAGGATAACCACTGCCTGACGAAGGCACTCCTGCAGCGTGGCCTACAACAGCGGCGCGCGTTCACGCACCAGTCGGCGACGTGACGCCCAAGGACAAGTTGGAGGGCTGGACAAAGGAGTTCTTGGCCAAGCGGCACCGGCGCCTGGAGGCAGTTAGGGCGCGCTGGAGACTGGCTCGCAAGAAGTTCTTGAAACAGGAGACCGAGGATGCTTCAATCAACATCCGGGGTGAAACGGAGGCGGGCTCTGCTGGGGAGGAACCTGCTGAGGGATAACCCCGAGGGGTTCATCTCGGACGATAGACTTCGGATGCCTCGTTCCCCCCGCCCGAGGGCGGAATGCAGTCTGTTTGGCGTTCAGCGGGAACCATGCAAGAGGTCGGACTGACTGTCCATTTCCCGCTGGGCCATTACAGGTATCCTCAGGGCGTTGCATAGGAGAGGGGCACAGCGATGGAGCTCTGGTCGCTCAGGGATGGTGGAGTACTAGCGTTGTTGGCAGCTCCTTTCGTGCTCCTTTGGTTGATCGTCTTCATGGCAGTTTACTCCGGCTTCTTCGTGACTACCCGGCGCAGCCCAGTCGCCGAATCCGACCGCTTGTACTTGGACAGGAAGTCCGGGTTGTGGCGCCTACGGATCGTGGATCTCGTGCTTGTGGCCGGAGCAAGCCTGGCCTGCCCGCTAGCTTGGCGGGGCAACTACCGGGATGCTCTTGCGGTCGTGTGCATTGTGCTGAGCCTCCTCCTGCTAAGGCACGCACACAGAGGTTTGGTCCTGCTCCTGCGATTGGCGTGGGAGAAGTACTTGTACGCACCGGACGGGGTTCCTGGGCGAGCCAGGGGGGAGCGCTATCGCTTCCTGTACCCCACGCCTGTTGTCTCGCCCGACGAGCGGCAGCAGCGGCCCACCGACTTGGACCCGGAGTTGATCTTCCTGTACAAGCTCGTCGGGAGAGCGGCCAATTGGCTGGAACTCCGAGAGGAGATTGGCAAGGACCGCTGTCATCGTGGGCGGAGGAGGCTGCTGTTCAAGACGACGGGGAAGCTTGCCGATCCGGAGCGGTGCCGTCAGTACTCGGCGGAGGGCGGAGTGGAGTTGACCCCGTCTTCGGTCTGGGCCCATCTCAGCGAACCGAACCTTACGTTCCATGAATTCGCCCAGCGATGGAACTACTACGCTATCATGGTTTCACGGGAGACCCTGAGGCGAACCGGTCGACTTCTCTTCTCGCCGTTCGGCCACCTGGCTGCCATGTTGGTGGGGACCTCGGTGTTCATGCTGCCCGGCGGCGAGGGTTCCCTGACGTGCGGAGTCCTGTTCGGAGTCTCCTTCGCCTGTGCGCTGGTCTATGCCGGGATAGCGCTGCTTTTGTTCATCTACGGGAAGGTGCTTGCGCTCGACCGGCTGCCCGAGCCGCTCGAAGAGATGGGAGATCCTTTCTTTCGAGCGACGAGCAGTTGCGCGTTGGTCATAGCCCTCTGCACAGCGTTCACGATGGGAGTCGGAGTTCCGTTGGCACTCAGCGGTGACCGAGACCCCACGCTGCTCGGTTCGGTGCTGGCTGGACTCTTGACGGCCAACGTCTTCTTCCTTGCCGTGTGGGGCACGCATTTCTCGATGGCCAATACCAGGGATCACGCAGTCCGCAAGGCCATGAATGAGTACATCGAGGAGACCACCCCTGCCGGAACGGAGAGGCTTCGCTTCCGACTGGACGAGTTGCGCAGCCTGCCATTGTGGCCATTGAAACTCTCTGTGATGTTGAAGGTCGTGCTGGCAACTCTCTTACCGGTGGTGGCGAAGAGTCTGATCCAGGTGCTACTCGGATGATTCTCCTGGACCATTGTCTGACAGGGCTGGTGGTCGGGCTGGCGGTTCCTGGCGGCGGTGGAGATGTGTGTGCAGCGGCAGTCCTGGGAGGCGTTCTTCCCGACCTGGACATAGCGATGGGACGCCCCGGGACATTCGGGTACCTCCGCTTCCACCGAAAGCACTCTCATGCGGCTTTGCTCGCCCCGCCCCTTGCCGTCGGAATTGGCACAGGCTTGTTGGGGGTCGGCTCCACCACCAGCTTGCCTTTGCTCATCACAGTGGCATTTCTGGCGTTGGCGTGGCATCTCGGCCTGGACATGCTCAATGCATTCGGCACACCGCTGGGCTTGCCGTTCAGCAGGAAGAGACTTCATGCTGACTTGATCTATGAGTTTGATCCGTTCGTGACGTCCGTCCTGGCAGGGACTGTCGGCGCACAGGTGGCGGTGCGCTCCGGGCTGGCCGACTGCTCCAGCCTCGGGATCGGACTGGTGGGGCTGCTGGTCCTGCTCGGCTATGTGGGGACCCGCGCGTGGAGTCGGAGGCTGGTCTGCCATGAGGTCCGGAAGTACGTCGTTGCTATGAAGGAGGTTGCCCTGGCACAGTCGGTCGTGCCGTCCTCATACTGGCGCTGGAAGGGAATCGTGGTAACGTCAAATGCACACCACGTCTTGAGGGAATCCAAGGGCCGGCTCGCTACCGAGGTCCGACCCCGGGTGGCCATCCCCGATTCGTTCCGGACAAAGGAGGTGCGGCTCTACGAGGACTACGCCCGCCACTTGGACGTCGGGGTGGAAGGGGAGACGTTGGTCCTGCAGAACCTCATCTACTCCCCGACAACCTATCGGTTGACAGCCGACTTCACCACCCGTGGTAGCCCGGCCTACTCCATGTCTCTCCCGACTATTCGCCGTGCGGACTACTGACGCAAGTCGGGCCATGATTGTCTCTGGAGTAGCGCCCAACTAGCTTGACGACAACTGGAAAGTCAGTCGGGCGACGACTGGAATGTCGGTCGGTTGCGTCGCTCTGATCGAGGTGCGACAAGGGCACGGTGCAAGGAGGTGCCGGTCCATGATCAGTGCGATGCAGGTGAGACGGCTGCGTTCGATATACGCAGCGACTAGGGACAAGACGATGGCGGCGATGAAGCCGGAGTCAGTTTCAGGACGGCGTGCAAGTACCTGGAGACGACAAAGATGCCATCGGAGATGAAGACGAAGCGCCGCCGGCCCGAATGGGTCTACGTGCACTCGAACGAAATGCTGACGATCCTTGTCAGCACCCACTGATCGACGAGCCACTCGTATTCCAGCCAGACCTGGCCGCTGCAGGCATCGGGAGAGGAACTGACCTCTTGAGTCTTGAGGTCGATCAGTACGCGGCCCTGATCGCCGCTCACCTTCTCTTGCACGATCGTGAGCTGCCTGGGCTCCGCAGGATCGAAGCGCCACGTCTTGAGGAACTTGGCCTGCTCAATGGTCCGTCCGGCCAGCGACTTCTCGATGAGCGACGGGGTGATCTCCGGCCTGCTCTGCTCCCCGCAGGC
>VGRX01000164.1 GCA_016875215.1 Deltaproteobacteria bacterium | reverse complement strand
GGGGAAGAGGCATGGGGAGCGAGCCAGGGAAACCCGAAGCTGGTGACTGAGCTGGCCTCCTTCCTCCAGGAATCGGGGGCGGTCGAGCTGGCCCCCGGCGGCGTGCTGTTTCACCGCGACCGCCTGCCCAAGGGGGGCTTGCCGAAGAGCATCGCGCAGTCGCTCGAGCAGTCGTGGGAGCGCTTTGCGGGACCGGAGCGGAAGGTGCTGACGATGCTCTCGCTTGCGTACGTTCCGCAGCCGCTTCCGCTGGTGGCGGAGCTGTCCGGGCTGGAGGTCTGGCAGGTGGACCAGGTGGTGGTCCAGCTTGCGGAGCGTGGTCTCGTGACTTTCGTGCGGGTGGGGGATCGGGAGCTTCCCTCGGTGGAGAGTGAGGCACTGCGTGCGGTGGCCACGTCCACCCTTGCCGACGGCGAGCTTCGCACGATGCACGCCCGCATGGCGAAGGTGCTGCTCCGGCAACCCCGGATGGCTCTGTCGCACCCGGAGCAGCTTGCCTGGCACCTGTTCCACGGCGGGAAGGGGAAGGAGGCGCTCCCGCACGCGCTCGAGGGAGCGCGGCTGCTGCTCCAGGCGTGCGACTTCCGGCGGACGCTCGAGATGTTGGACCTTGCGCGGCAGTCCGGGGCCGACCCGCGCTCGCTTGCGGATGGATACTACGAGTTGTATCGGCTGTGGGGACGGCACGACAAGGGGATCGAGGTGTTGCTCGAGCTCCAGGGATGTTCGGCCGACGAGGTGGACCGGCGGCGGGTCGAGATGCAGCTTTCCGAGCTGCATTTCCGGGCCGGCGCCTACGACAAGGCCCGAGTGGTGCTGGAGGGGCTCGTCGAGGATGCCACTGTAGGCGCCCAGGCGCAGGCGCTGCTTGCCCGGGTCAACTTCTTTCTTGGAAGGCAGAGGGAATCCCGCGAGGTGGGGGAGAAGGGGATGCTCAACCTGCCCCAGGATACGCGGGAGTTCGCTCTCTGTGCGGCCATGGTCGGCCTGGTCCGGGTCTACGAGGGCAAGCTGGCGCAGGGAGTCAAGTACCTCGAGACTGCGCTCGGGGTGCTCGAAGAGACCGGGAGCCCGTCCGATGCCTCGTTTGCCGCCAATGCGGTCGCGCTGGGATACCACAAGCTGAAGGACTACGGAAACGCTGAGCGGTACTACCGCAAGGCACTGGCCGTGGCGTCTGCAGCGGGGGACCACGATCGGGTCAACATCTCCTCGATGAACCTGAGCGTGCTGCTCCAGGAGATGGGGGACTACGGACGGGCCATTGCCAGCTACGAGGAGGCATTGGGCATGGCCTTCCGCTCCCAGAACCTCCCCGTCCTGGCCCGCATGTACACGAACCTGGCCAACATCCACCGCTACCTTGGCATGTTGCAGAAGGCCCGCGACTTTGCCGAACGGGCCGCGGAGCTGGCGGACCGCCTCAACCAGCAACACGACCGAGGTCTCAATCGAATGCTGGCCGGCGAGGTGCTCCTGCTCGAAGGACGGCACGACGAGGCCATGGCTCTGCTCGACGAGGCCGCATCCGTGTTTGCCTCCGTGGGGGCAGCCGACGAGGGGCTCGAAGCGGCCATCGACCGAATCGACCTGCTCGTGGCCATGGACCGTCGGGACGAGGCGTGCGACACTGCGCTGGAGGCCGTTGGCAAAGCGCGCCAGCTCAAGCTCGACAACCACCGGCTCCGGGCGATCCTCGGAGCTGCCCGAGCGCTTTTCCTGCGCAATCAGCCCGCGGATGCCGGCCAGGCCGTCCAACTGCTCCAGGAGGCGGAAGCGCTGTCGCCGGCAACGGGCAACCCCGAGCTCGACTTCCGGCTCCTCAAGCTGCTCACGCAGGGGTACGGTGTTCTGGGAGAGGCGGAACGCGCCTCCAGTGTGCTCCAGCGGGCCGAGAATGCCCTGACGGTCCTGCGCCAGAAGATCCCCGAGGAGTACCAGTCCGTCTTCTTCAACCGCCCGGACCGCAAACGGGAGCTCGCCGAGTTCACGTCGCTGTCGTCACGGATGGTGCAGCTTGCCCAGACGGTATCGCCTGCTGGCGGCGTCAGTTTGCAGACTCTGTACGCCGGCCGGCCGCGTTGGGTCACAGAGCTCATCCGCATGAACGAGCGCCTCGTGGCCGAGGAGGACGTGGACAAGCTCCTCGAGAAGCTCATCGACGTGGTCGTGGACCTGTCCGGCGCCGAGCGAGGTTTCGTGCTTCTGAGAGCGGGCTCCGGCCTGGACGCGGTCGTGGCCCGGAACATGGATCGGGAGGCAATCCGCCGCAGCCGCACGAAGTTCAGCACATCCATTGCCAGGAAGGTGCTGGAGACCGGACGTCAGATCCGACTCGAAGATGCCATCGAGGCCGACGACTTCCGCTCGAAGGAAAGCGTGATGGCCCTGCGCATCCGCAGCGTGGTGTGCCTTCCCGTCATGGGCCGTGATGGTCCCATCGGGGCCATGTACCTCGACAACCGTTTCCGTCCCGGCGTCTTTTCCGAATCGGTCATGGAGATGCTCTCTGCGTTTTCCGAGCAGGCGGCCATCGCCATCCAGATTGGCAGACTGCTGGCAGGATACCGGGCCACCGTGACGCAGCTCGAGAGCTCCCAGGAGGAGGTCAAGCGGCTCAATGACGAGCTGCGCGAGCGCATCCAGTTCCAGGAGCTGGTCATCGAGCAGAAGACGCAGGAGCTGGCTCGCCAGCAATCTGAGCTGGAGGAGCGGTTCCAGTTCGGCAGCATCGTTGGGCGATCCGCACCAATGCGGGCCATGTTTGCGATGATGCGACGGGTGATCGACACGCACGTGCCCGTGCTGGTGCTCGGCGAAAGCGGCAGCGGCAAGGAGCTGGTGGCCCGGGCGCTGCACTACGAAGGGCCGCGGCGAAAAGAGAGGTTTGTCTCGATCAACTGTGCGGCGCTGCCCGATACGCTGCTCGAATCGGAGCTTTTCGGCTTCATGGAAGGGGCCTTCACCGATGCCCGAAAGGAGAAGAAGGGGCTGTTCGCACAGGCGGACAAGGGGACGTTGATGCTGGACGAGGTCGGCGACATGAGCCTTACCATGCAGGCCAAGCTGCTGCGCGTCCTGCAGGAGGGGGAGCTCACGCCGCTTGGCGGGGAGCAGCCGGTCCGGGTCGACGTGCGGCTGGTGTGCGCCACGAACCGGGACCTGAAGCAGCTCGTGCGCGACGGGAAGTTCCGGCAGGACCTGTACTATCGACTGGACGTCGTCTCGATCCGAGTCCCTCCGCTGCGTGACCGCAAGGAAGACATCCAGCTCCTGGTGGAGCACTTCCTGAGCGAGTTCGCACAGCGCAACAAGGTCCCCCGGCCGCGCATGTCGCTCCAGGCGATGCAGGTGGTCATGGCCTACACGTGGCCCGGCAACGTTCGGGAGCTGCAGTCGGTGGTGACGACTTCGGCCGTCTTTGCCGAAGGGGGGCAGATTACGCTCCAGTCGCTGCAGGCCAAGCCTGAGGTTTTCGGAGGACGGGGACCCGGAGCGGAGCCCTTGCCGCTGGCGGACACGCTCGACCTTCGCGATCTCGAGCGTCCCCCCCTTGCTGCGGCGCTGGTCAAGGCGGAAGGGAACAAGCAGCAGGCGGCCCGCCTGCTGGGCATCAGCCGAAGAGCTCTGTACAACAAGCTGGAAGCCTACAAGATGGACCTGGAGAAGCTGCTGGGGCGGTAGACCCGGATCGTCCGCTCGACGCAGGCGGCAGCGATTGCGATTGCGATGCCGATTGCGACGCCGATGCCGATTGCGACGCCGATGCCGATTGCGACGCCGATGCCGATTGCGACGCCGATGCCGATTGCGACGCCGCTTGCAATGCCGATTGCGATTGCGAGGCCGATTGCGATTGCGACGCCGATTGCGATTGCGATGCCGATGCCGATTGCGATGCCGATTGCGATACCGATTGCGATGCCGACGCCGATTGCGACGCCGATACCGATTGCGATGCCGATGCCGAAGAGAAGGGGATCAAGCTGAGGGAGGAGGAAACAGGACGTCCGGCCCGCCCCAATCGGGAGAGTCCTCGGGGAGCTCCTGCCACGGGGAGCGGACGGGGATGGGCAGCGGGAGGACGAACAGGGTCTCGTACGGATGGACCCTGCGGGCACCGTGTCCGAAGCGCTGGACCAGGAAGGGAGGAAGGTAGCGGCCGGAAATGCGGCCCCCGGCCCCCACCCGGAGTCCGAAGAGCTCGGCAAAGCCGCTGAGCGTTTCGAAGCTGTACACGTACCGTTTCATCGAGCCCAACCTCCTCGGGCATGTTGACCCGAACTGCACGAATGTCAAGCGGAAACCGGGAAGCCGGCCTTGGAAGCGGGGTTGCGGGTTTCCGGAACGACGGTGTCCGAGCGACCGAAGCGACTACTTGATGGAGATGATCAGGGTGTATCCATTGGAGACGGCCTGGTTCGAACCCTCGACCCGCAGGTAGAAGGTGGAGGTGGTGCTGCTGGAGTAGACGATCACCTCGTCGTCGTCCGAGGAGGCGGAGCCCTTCTCGTACCCGAGGTAGCAGTTGCCCTGCTTGTGCAGGAACATGTCGAGGTCGCCGTCCTTGTGGATGAACTTCGCGGTTGCGGTCAGCGTCTGGCCCCCCTTGAGCTGGAAGGTATACCAGTCCTTGTCGCCCCCCGTGCAGATCGAGACGCCGGAGTACGTTCCGGCCGTGACGGACGTCGCCTGGTTGCACGTGTCGTTCGGCTCCTTGCCGCCGTCGTCGGAGCAGACGCACTGGAAGCTCTGGCACGACTCGACCTTGGAGCACGTGCCGCACACGCCTCCGCACCCGTCTTCCCCGCACTTCTTGCCCACACATGCGGGCTGGCACTTGCAGAGTCCCTCGACGCAGGCCTGCTGGAGGCCGGTGCACTCGCCACAGCTCCCGCCGCACCCGTCGTCCCCGCACTGCTTGCCGGTGCACTCGGGCTGGCACACGCATGCGAAGTCGATGCACGCGTCCTGAAGGCCGGGGCACGGGCCGCATTCGCCGCCGCACCCGTCATCCCCGCACATCTTGCCGCCGCACTCGGGCTGGCACTTGCAAAGCCCGTCCACGCACGCGTCCTGGGGGCCTTGACACTCGCCGCAGGTTCCGCCGCATCCGTCGTCCCCGCACTGCTTGCCCGCACAGCTCGGCTGGCACTCGCACAGCCCGTCCACGCAGGCATCCTGCGGCCCGACGCAGTCTCCGCAGCTTCCGCCGCACCCATCGCTGCCGCACTCCTTGCCGGTGCAGTCGGGCTGGCACACGCAGAGCCCGCCGAGGCAGGCGTCCTGCGGTCCCTGGCACTCACCGCAGGCAAGCCCGCACCCGTCGTCTCCGCACTGCTTGCCCTGGCACTGGGGCAGGCAGCACGCCACGTCGAACGAGTAGATCCCCGCATCCTCCACCGCCTTGCCGTCGACCACGATGTAGTACTTGTTGCCGGCCAATGCCTTGAACTTGGCGATGGTCGCTCCGCCGGGCTGGGCCTCGGCCAGCGCCTTGCATGCCCATGTTGCCGCACAGTACTTCTCGAGCACGGCCAATGCAGCGTGGAACGGTTGCCCGGACAGCGATACCGTCACCACGGTATCCTGCTCGAACGAGACGGAATACACGTCTTCCGGTCCATCGAAGGACGCCTTCGGATTGCACGAGTCATACTTGGTGAAGCTGGTCTTCTTGCCGGTCGTGTCGCCGGCAACGAACACGTCGCACAGCACCGCCCCGGTGGTCTGGCACGGAGGCGGAGGCGTCACGCACTTGTACTGGGCGCAAACCTTGCCGGCCGCACAGTCCTTGTCCTTCAGGCAGAGCGGCGGACTGACGGCAATCGAGAGGGAATACCCGATCTGCTCCCAGAGCGGAGCGTGGACCATGATGTAGTAGTCACCCGCCTTGCCCGCCTGGTACTGGACCGACTCCACCTTGTCCGGCGTCTTGGCCTCCACGAGCAGCTTGTCGCAGGTGGGCCCGTACAGTGACATGTCCAGGTTGGCCGACGCCGCATCGAAGTCGAGCTGGGCGGTCAGCATCTCCCCTTCCTTGAGGGTCACCTTGTACCAGTCCACGTCCCCCTCGGGGCAGAGCAGCAGGTTGGCATGGGTCCCCTTGGCCAGCGGGGCCGCCTTGGAACACACGTTGTTCGGCTCCCCCCCCGGGTCGGCCGAGCAGGCCTTGCACTGGCCGGAGTAGCAGACATCGCCGTTGCCGCAGGTGCCGCACGAGCCCCCGCACCCGTCGCTGCCGCATGGCTTGTCCGCCGCACACTTCAGCTCGCAGCACTGGGTATCGATCTTGAACTCCCCCTTGTCCTGGTCCGAGTAGCCGTCCACAGCCAGGTAGTACTGCACACCCGGCACGGCGGTGAACATGATGGATTCCCCGCCCCCTGCAGGCAGCGCGTCGGAGAATGCCTTGCAGGCCATCTGGGAATCGCAGGCCGCCTCGAGCAGGAAGAGCGAGTTGTCGAACAGCGTCTCGGACAGGACCACCGATACCACGGTCTTCTTGTCCAACTTGACCGAGTAGATCCGCTCGGACCCGTTGTAGGATGCCCCGGGTACGCAGCCATAGTCGAACCAGTTGTTCTTCTGCCCCACCGTGCTGCCCGGCACCTTGGCATTGCAAACGAGCTTGGTCACCAGAGGACAGGGGGGCAGCGGCTTGCACGCGTCGCCGAGGCACCAGGTCCCCGGTGCGCAATCGGCCGTCGACGCGCATGAGGTCATGCATGCCTTGCCGTCCTTGTTGCAGAGGTACGGGGCGCACGACTGGCCCGGTTTGGATACGCAGGCCCCCTTCCCGTTGCACGCAGACGCCGGCGTGAAGGTGGCCCCCTTGCAGAGGCCCTCGCCGCAGGGCGTGCTCTCGGCCCAGAAGGCGCAGGCTCCCGCTCCGTCGCACTCGCCGGACGTGCCGCAGGTCAGAGCATCCTGCGCCTCGCAGGCATCCTTTGGATCATCGCCGAGGAACGCGGGCATGCAAGCCCCCGCTCCGTCGCAGAACTCGCACGGCTTGCATTCGAGGAACGGGTCGGAGCCGGCGTCGAGCGGGATGCAGCCACCAGCCCCATCGCAAGCCTGGCACTCGCCGCACTCATCCCCCGGATCGTCACCGAGCGGTACCGATCCGCAGCCCCCCGCACCGTCACAGGTCTGGCACAGCCCGCACTCGTCGTCCGGATCGAGTCCGACCGCTACCGGCGTGCATGCGCCCTCGCTGCCTTCCAGCGTACACGACTCGCACGGGCCGTCGCAGGCCGTCGAGCAGCACAGGCCGTCGACGCAGTTGCCCGACAGGCACTCGACCCCCTTGCCGCAGGGAGTGCCGTCCGCGACGCACGAATCGAGACACGGATTGCCGCACCCGTCGTCCTCCTTGCAGAGCTTGCCCGCACAGTCGGGCGGGCACGTGCCGAGGTCGCAAGTCCCAAGGCCGGCCACGCCGCCGGGGATCGGTGCGCACTGGCTCCACTCGTACTTGCAGACGCCGGGCTCGTTGAGATAGCACGGAGCCCCCTCTCCAACGTTCAGGCACGCCCCAACCGAGAACGGGCCGTAGGGTGCTATGCCGTCCACCGGGCTCACGTGCACCTGCCGGCATTCCATGTCCCCGCCGCACTGCGAGTCCTCGGTGCACGGCTGCGTGCAGTACGCGGCCACCTTGCCGGCCCACGGCTCGAACAGGCACCACTGACCGAAGCAGCCGAGCGATGGAGAACAGCCGTCCCCCAGCCAGGCGCCGGCCGGGTACTTCGACTCCAGGCAGATGAAGACGGGCAGGTGATCGCCCGGCCCGAAGACCACGCCGCAGTGCTCCTTGCCCGGCTTGCAGTCGTTGCTGGTCTCGCACGGAGTGAGGCTTCCCTTCTTCGGAACGCAGAACGGCGCGTAGCCTGCGACCTCCTCACCTCCGTCCGTGACGGGGTGCATTGCGCACACGGTTCCCTGCGGGCAGGACGTGTCCTCGTCGCACCAGGCGGTGCACACTCCGTTGCCGCTGGGGTTGTACTCCGGCGGAAGGCAGATCAGCGATGCACAGATCGAGCCGTCCCCCTTGCACACCGTGCCCAGCGGCTTGCGCTGGCCGATCGGGACGCAGACGCCCGTGACATCCAGCACGTCCGCCCCGGGGAACGCTCCGGCACACGCAAACCCGGAGAGCCCGGCCGCAACACAGTCCGAATCCGCGATGCAGACCAGCTTGGCCCCCTTGACCCCTCCCGGCATGCAGACGTCCAGATCCAGCGGGCAGGCGAAGGTCTTGCCCCAGTCGCTCTCGGGGTAGGAGTTGGCGCATGCCCCCGGAACGACCTGGCCGCCGACCTTGCAGAATGCCGTGCAGAAGCCGAGCATGCAGCCGGCATCGGTAGCGCAGTCCAGGTCGGTCCCGCACGGTTTGCCGACCTCGGTGGTCACCACAGGGATGTCCTCGTCCTGGATGTCCGGAACGTCGGGCGGCATCTCCGCCAGGTCCACGTCTACCGGAGCGGGCAGCTCGGTCTCCTGCCGGTTGTCCAGGAACCAGAGGTCGAGCACGTCCACCGGCTCCACCTTGTCGATCAAGGCATCAAGCTCCGCCTTGCTGTCGAGCTGGTCCCCCGAAACGGCTTCCGTCTTGGCCTCGTCCTCACCGCCCGAAGGACTCGAGCACGCTGCCAGGGCTACTGCAATCAAGGCAAGGAAAAGCCACTTCTCCTGCAATCGCATCATTGGCCTCCGAAACGACAGCGCAATCTGCCAATCGTTCTTCATGGAACTATAGCGCGAGCGCCCGTGCGAAGCAACTTGTCGGACTACTTGCCGTTCCGCTCCCCCTTCTCGAGAGCCTTCTTGATGGGGTATTCGGGGCGGATGTCGACCGGAACGTCGGCCAGCTCGGAGAGCTTCTCCCGCACGTCCTCGGAGATGAGGCCGTACTCGACGATGAGCCGTCCTGCGCGATCGTAGTCGCCGGAGACCACCACTTCGAGCAGCTCCTTGAGCAGATCCTCGACTGCAGAGCGGAACACCTTCATTTCCGCGCCGTACCGGCGGGTGGTGGGGTCGTACACGAATGCCCCCCGGCGGGCGAGGGAGTTGTACACGATTGCCTTGGCCAGGCCGTGCGTTCCCCCAACGTCGAAGCGGATGACGCGGAACACCGAGGCCAGGTAGGTGGCCGCCACGCTGACCGCACGCCGCTTCTCCATCAGCCCCTTGTCCATCAGGTGGAAGGTCATGTAGAGGCCCAGCACGTCGGACTTGGCCTCTTCGAGCGAGTGGTAGCGCTGTCTCAGCCCCTCGCGAGCGGTCGTGGCACCGCCATCGGCCAGACTGATGGCGCCCGGCAGGATCGAGCGGGCGAGCTCGACGGTGATGAGCTGGTCGAAGTAGGAATCGAACGAGATGTCCACGTTCTGCTCCTCCGCTACCACGAGCCGGGAAAGCGGGAGCCACGAGTGGTTGAACTTGGCCCTTGCGACGTTGCGCAGGATGACCTGGCGGGTCCCCTTCTTCTCCCGCACACGCGTATCGTTCGGCAGCGAGAACGCGGTGGTCTGGGCGCCGGCGCGGGTGTCACCCGCCGCGTAGATCTCATCGGCCACCGTGATCGGCCGGGCCGGAATGGCCACGAGCTTCTCCTTGAGCGATGCATCGTAGGGCAGAGCTTCGAGGATCGAAGGGATCTGCTCGGCAAGCCCCTTGAACCGCTGTGTCTCGCCGTCATCCCGGAGCGCGATGATCGACTCGAACGCGGCCTTGCTGCCCATGAGGCGATCTTCATAGAAAAA
>VGRX01000163.1 GCA_016875215.1 Deltaproteobacteria bacterium | reverse complement strand
GGAGCAAATGCGTCAAACTCGCCCCCTCCCCGGCCCGCGGGGAGGGCGGGGGGAGGGGCCTCACCAACCCGGACTTCCACTCACGACCCCGTGCGCGTTTTCACGCACTTTCGCGAGCGCGGCAACATGACCCCTTCACTGACCCCTTCACGGCGTGCTGACCCCTTCACGGCGTGATCTCGAGGCCTCCGAATGCCACATCCCCTTCGACCTCCAGGACGTCCGCCGGGGTCCCTTCCGCCGGCTGCGAATGCAGATGCTTGATCTCGCCGGCCGTGGCGTTGGCCTTGACGACCACTCGACAGGCGCCGGGGACCCTCAGGCGCAGGTGACCGAACTTCACGTCCACGCGAAGCGTCGCTCTGCCGCCGGCCATGCGGGCAGGGGTGAGGTCCACCGTGCAGTCGCCGAACATGCACGAGACGTTGCCCCCGGAGAAGCTCCCCGAGGTGACCCGGCGTACGGTCTCCGAGAACCGGGCCGTCACGTCGAGCTTGTCCCCCGAAACGTCCAGTGTGTCCTTCCCGCACGGTCCGCCCCCTGCGGTACGCCGGAACAGCATGGACAGTCCCAGCAGCACGATCAGCGCGGGCCAGAGGTAGCTCCATACGTTCCCGGGCAGCAACTCGAGGTTGCTGAGCTGGACGGCCAGCCCGCACAGCAGCACCACGGACGGGAAGAAGAACCCGGCCCCCCGGTTCACGAACATGGACAGCCCCAGAACGATGAGCAATGAGGGCCACCACGTCCGCAGGATGCTCGATGCGTCGAGGTAGCCCAGGTTCTGGAGCAGGAAGAGCACCCCCACGCCGATAATCACCAGCGGCATGAACAGGTGGGAACGAAAGCTGCTGCGGCACTCCAGGGTCGACTTCTGCGGTTCGGCAACGGGGTGATTCTTGCAGAACTCGTTGCAGGGGGCAAGCGCCAATCTGCGCACGTCGCTCGGCTTGGTGCTAGGGGTCAGGGTAGGGGTCTCAGGGTACAGGGTAGGGGTCAGGACTTAACACTTAACAGGCAAGCGACAAGTGTCAAGTGTTAAGTCCTGACCCCTTCACACCCCTTCACAACCCCTTCATGAAGACGTGCATCCAGAGCAGCCATGGAACGGTCGTGGACCCGGCTCAGCAGGAGCAACCCCAGGATCGCTCCGAGCAAGCCCAGGAACATGTCCCACTGGGCATCCCAGATGTCCCCCTGGGAGCCGAGGAATGCGGCCCCCACATCGGAAGCGAAGAGGTAGGTGGACCACCACTCGATGAGTTCGTAGGCCGCAGCGATGGCCAGCACGATGCTCAGGATGATGAAGTGGAGCCACCCGTCCCGCCTCAGCGGCGTGACCCGCAGCAGAACCTCCTTGATGATGAACACGGGGAAGAACCCGAGCGCCAGATGGCCTATCCGGTCATAGTGGTTTCTCGACAGGTCGAATGCTTCCTTTGCCCAGTTCCCGAGCGGGGTGAGCGCATACGTGTAGTAGCCGCCGTAAACCAGGATGAGCGTGTGGACGGCGACGCACACGTAGACGAACCGGGACAGCGGCTGGCGCTTGAAGGTGGCCGCCAGTGCCACGAAGCCGATGAGTGCGGGGGCCACCTCGAGCACCCAGTTCATCTGCCCCGCTTCGCAGAAGATGAACGTGAGCACGAGGACGGGAGTCAGTGCGGCCAGCAGCGCCAGCGGCAGCCTGGCCTCACCGAAGGCAACGGAACGGGTTTCGAGCGTGCCCATGAGACCTCCTCGGGGCGGGGTACGCGGCCAAACATACCCGGTCCTCGGGGAGGCGTCAACTTGTACGACCGAAGGAGCGGGGACCGGACGGCCGCGGGTACAGCCCCACACACCATCCGTCCCATCTACACCACCATCGTCAAGGGTCCCAAGTTGGTCACGACCATCTCACGACGCGCACTCTCAGTGGTAGAGCTTGTTGCCATTCTTGTCGAAGCGCTGAGCGAAGATGCCCATGCCGTTGCCGTCCTGGTTTGGGCTCACCCACACCACGATGGCAGTGCCATCCGCAGACAGAGCCACATCCGGGTTGGCCTGATAGCTGTCCGTAAAGACGTTCGCCTGCAGCAGGCCTCCGACTTTTGCGCCGGCGGCGTCTACCAACTGCACCCACACGTCACCCATGACGGAACCGGTCTTGGCCGAAGACCAGGCGACCACGAAGGATCCGTCCGCCCGCATCGCGGGTCTGACGAAGCTGTACCCGGTGATGTCGTTTGAAGGGCTGACCTGGAAGGCGTCACTGACCGGACCCGTGTCCTTTGTGAAGAGCCGAGCAAAGACGGTCTTGGGGTGCAGGGACGCATCCAGATACGGCCAGGTCACGACGAATGTGCCGCCCGGCGTCGACGCCAGACCTGCGAGACTGGCTTGGTCCGCGAGCTTCGTTTGAGCCCCCAACGGGAACCCGGATGAGTTGAACTGCTGCCAGTAGAGGTACATGTCCGAGCTTCCGACCTTCCAGGCGACCACGAACCCACCGTCCTGGAAGGTGGCCACGACCGGAAGATCCACGGATGCGCCCGTTATCGACGTCTCTGCACCGAGCTTCGAGCCGTCCACTGCGAATCGCCGGATACGGATTGTCGTCGACTGGTCGACGTCGGGCCACGTGGAATTCCGCGTCCAGACGACCACGAAGCCCCCTTTCTCGAAGCTGGCCACGTCCGGTCGATAGGTCATCCATTTCCCGTCGACATCGTTCACCTTGATTTCCGGGCCCGATTTCGTGCCATCTGCGTTGACGAGTTGGACCCAGACTGACGCTCCCACCTGGTTGGCAACGAAACTCTCCCAGACGACTGCACCCCGGCCGTCGCTGAGCGCAGCCACTTGTGAATCGTGCTGCCAGTTGTCGAGGTTGGAATGGAGGATGAACTCGGGGGCCGTTGGCGTCCCGGCGTCTGAGAACACTCTCCCGTAGACATCGGCACTCCCCATCAACTTGCTCTCCCACACGACCATGTAGTCGCCCTGAGGATGTGCAGCAACCGAAGGCTTCTCCTGATCGCTGGTCGTGAGCGAGTTGACCTGGAACTCGGATAGAGCGCCGCCGGTGCAGCCGTCCCAATCCACAGCGTTGCCGTCGCTGCAACCTGTGCAGAGGCCGGCGTTGCACGAGATTCCCGGGAGGCATGTGCCGCAACTCCCGCCGCAACCGTCCGCCCCGCATTCCTTGCCGACGCAATTGTAGATGCAGCAGACTCCCCCGTGGCACGCCAGCCCTCCCCCGCCGCAGGGCGTCTGATCGTCCACGTTGCTCCAGTCCGTCTGGCTCTTGGCTGGGTTGCACTTGCGGCAGACGCTTGCGGGATCCTCCGTTCCGGAGGGGACGCAGGACCCCTTGATGACGCATTGGAACTGGTCGATCGGGAATTGGCACTGGCCCAGAGAACACGAGTCCGATGTGCAAGGCAATCCATCGTTGCAGGAACCGCAACTCCCGCCACACCCATCTTCACCACAGTCCTTTCCGGTGCAATCCGGACTGCAGGCGACACACTCCCCATTGCTGCAGAACTTCCCGTTCTTCGAACAGTCGGTCCCGCCGGGGACCGGGCCGAAGCCGAGGGCATCGCACTTTGTGGCCACCTCGCCTACGCACAATGGGCTTTTCGGCGTGCACTGCCACGGCTGGCATTGGCCGTCCTTGCACGAGCTCTGCGCTTTGCAGTCCTCGTTCGTAGAGGACAGGCCGTCTGCAGAGCAGTGCCCGAGGGTATCGCCGTCCACGCAGAAGTCGGTGGACGGCGGGCAGGCCAGGTCCAGGCATTGGCCGTTCACGCACACCTTGCCCTGCACCTTGCAGTCGACCTGGGAAGCATACGCACTGCCGATGGTGTTGCACGTCTTGGCCACTGTGCCGACGCACTCGGCGTTGCCCGGCGAGCAGACCTGAGCGACGCACTCGCCCTTGCTGTCTTCGCAGTACTGCCCGGCGTCGCACGGCAGCGACGAGAAGTCCATCCCGTCCGCAAGACAGGTGGCAGCCGTGGCGGGGTCCGAACAGAACTTCGCCCCCGGTTCGCACACGGTCGCCAGGCAATTCCCCTTGAAGCAGTGCTCCTGCTTCGCCGCACAGTCCTCCTCGGACACCACGGACTTGCAGTCGTCGGAGCATTCCTTCATGACGTCGCCATCGCAGTACGCCGCCGAAGGGGTGCACAGGCAGTCCTTGCACTCCCCGGCGTTGCAGTACTGCTGGTCAGTGCAGGTGACGCTGGGGGCCCAGCCGCTGCCGTCCGCAGCGCACACGAGCACGTCCGTGCCTTCACACTTCAATCCGGCAGCAACGCAAAGGGTCTCGATGCAGAAGCCGTCCTTGCAGAATTCGCCTTCCGCACAGTGCTCCGCCTTGAGGCACTGGACGCACTGGCCGGCATCCTTGTCGCAGACCATGTCGTAGGCCTTGCAGTCCTTGTCCGAGCCGCAGGGGTGTTCCTCGTGGCACGCATAGTCAGCCCCGCACCTCATCGCTTCCGGGCAGTCCTCATCCCCCACGCACTCGACGCACTCGCCCAGTTCTGGAGCGCACACAAGGTCGCCCGGGCAGTCCTTGGTGGACTTGCATGTGAATGGCTCGCACTGCCCCGCTTCGCTGCACGTCTCCACGGCTTTGGCGCAGTCCCCGCAGCCCCCACCACACGCGTCCGGGCCGCACTGCTTCCCCGCACAGTCCGGTGTACAGAGCTCACCGGAGCCCTCCGCAGCGCGCATGTCGCTGCTCCGCTGATCGGAATCCGTCTGCATCCCGGGACCGGTCCGACCGCCGGAGCAGGAGACAGCGGCCAACGCGACCAGGGCTGGCATCAACGTCTTGGCCCGCATTGCTTCCCTCCGTTCGATTCCCACTGCGGCAGGATACCATTTGGCGGCTGTCTCATCAACCCGTATTGCTCCCCGGGCAACGGTTCATGTGGTTGCTGCCGACATATTGAATCTTCTTGCCCGTGTTGCTGGACTCGCAGATAATCAGGCCAATTGCAGGAGCCAGGAACCTGGCCCGGGAACGGTGGGGCGAATCGGGCAGTCGATGCCGGGGCGGGTGCACCTGGGGCGTCTCATCGCTTCTGGTGGAGGACGGCATGGAAGCCCTGATGCGGGTGGGACTGGCGGCGGCCGTTTGCACAATGCTCGCTGCGTGCTCGAACGGCGATGGCGGCGACGAGCCACCGGACGCGGCCAGATCCCGGGAGGTCGGTCCGGCGGAGACGTCGCCTTCCGAAGCCCCTTGCAATCCGGACTGCCAAGGTCGGGATTGCGGCTCCGACGGGTGCGGCGGAACCTGCGGGGACTGCGAGCTCAGCAAGACGTGCAGCGACGCCGGGAAGTGCGAATCTGCCGAGTGCATCTCCTCGAAGGACTGTCCGGGGGACCTCGTGTGCAATGAGGATCTGTCGACCTGCGTGGTGTGCGTGTCCTCGGACGACTGCCCGGAGGGTTTCGAGTGTGGCCCGGACTGGGACTGTCACGAGGTATTCAAGTGTGCCTCGGACAAGGATTGCAAAGCGCACGGGCTGGTGTGTGACAAGGGGGCCGGGAAGTGCGTGCAGTGCCTGGTCGAGGTGGACTGTGCGGACGACCGTTTCTGCCAGGATCGCTACTGCCTGCCGGATGTCTGCGCCGCGGGCGAGCGCGACTGTGAGGGGCTCCAGGTCAGGCAGTGCCGGGGTGACGGCGGCGGGTGGGAGCCGGCCGAGCTGTGCACGGAGCTCCAGTACTGCGAGGAGGGCGGATGCCACGACCGGACGTGCAATCCCGCAGAGGTCTATTGCGTTGGCACGGTGCTTCTCGAGTGCGACTCCATCGGCAAAGAGGGAATCGAGCAGGAGGATTGTGCGAAAGGGGGGAAGGTCTGCTTCGAGGCCGCATGCGTGACCCCGCTGTGCAAGCCGTCGAGCAGCTACTGCAAGGACTCGACCACCGTGGCCCATTGCGTGGAAAGCGGAATGTCGGAGAACCTGGTGGCGTGCCCGGAGAAGCAGTTTTGCGAGGCGGGAGCCTGCCACCCGTGGGTCTGCCCTGCGGGGCAGGAGTTCTGCGAGGGAGACGTCCACAAGGTCTGCGATGCCTCGGGGGGCAAGGTCATCTTCGAGGAGGACTGCGCCGCGGATGACAAGGTGTGCATCGACGGCAAGTGCCAGGCGCTGGCCTGCACGCCGCTTCAGTCCTTCTGCCTGACCGACTTCATCGCGGCCAAGTGCAGCGAGGTCGGGCTCGACTACGAGTCGCTGCCGTGTGATCCGGGCAACTACTGCAAGTTGGGCCAGTGCCAGGCCCAGGTGTGTGAACCGTCATCGAGCTACTGCGCCGGGCCGGTGGCGTTCAAGTGCGATGCTCTTGGCAGTGCCATCGTGTCGCAGGTCAACTGTGCGGACAGCCAGCTCCTCTGCCAGGACGGCGAGTGCGTTCCCTGCGTCCCCGCGTGCGGGGGGAAGGAGTGCGGCCCCGACGGCTGCTTCGGGAGCTGCGGCTCGTGCGACGACGGGAACGACTGCACCACGGACCAGTGCAACAAGGGAGTGTGCAGCCACACGCCGGTCACCGACGGTGCCGTCTGCAAGAAGACCGGCGTCTGCAAGGGTGTCTGCGCTGACGGCCTGTGCTTCGAGATGGCGGTCGAGGACTGCCTGACGCCGGAGGATGACGACTGCGACGGCAAGACCAACGAGGCCAATGCCAAGAACTGCAGCATCGTGTACACGGACGAGGACGGCGACGGGTACGCAGGTACCCCTGTGTGCCTCTGCCAGCCGCCTCCGGGAGGCTCCAAGACCCTGGATGACTGCTGCGATACCGACCCGAAAGCGTTCCCGGGCCAGAAGCTCTTCTTCGACAAACCCCGGGAAGGTTGCCCAGGCTTCGACTACAACTGCGACAAGAACGAGGAAGCAGAGAAGACCTCTTCCTGCGTAGCGACGCCGTGCGCGACCTCCGGGTGGTTCCAGCCCGCCCCGGCGTGTGGCCAGGAGGGCAACTTCTGCCCGAACTGCCCCTCCTGCGGGGTGTGTGTCGGTTTCACCGAGAAGATGGTGCAGAAGTGCCGGTGAGATCCTGCAGACCTGTGGTGCCCTGTATTCCGGGGCGGACGGCAGGCCGCCTGAGTGGAGGGCGAAATGAAGGCTCTGAGACGACTTCGCGTTCTGCTCGTGCTTCTGTGCTCGGGTTGCGGTGGGGGCTCAACCGTCGGCATTGATGCCCAGATGGAGGTGCGCGGCCCGCTCGACGGCCGAACGGGCGCGCAGGATGCCTGCGTCCCGCAGTGTGCGGGGCTGGAGTGCGGCGAGGACGGCTGCGGCGGACAGTGCGGGAACTGCGACGACGGGGAACTCTGCACCGTGGACTCGTGCATCGACGGAACATGTGCGCATGATGTGGAGAGCTTCTGCTGCCTCATCGACGGGCTCCCCTATCCGGAAGGGATCAAGTGGCCCGACGAGTTCTGCCTGGCCTGTCTTCCCGAGGTCGATGCGACCGCCTGGGTGCCCGTTCCGGACGGATCGACCTGCCCGGAAGGCATCTGCTTTCAGGGGGGGTGCTGCCCTCATGCCGACAACTGCCAGGGGAAGGAGTGCGGAGACGACGGCTGCGGTGGGGTGTGCGGCGAGTGTCCGGGCGTGACCGTGTGCGTTGAGGGCACGTGCTGCGCCACGACTTGCGACATGCAGGGGGCCCAGTGCGGTGACGACGGCTGCGGTACTGGCGAGTGCGGCGCGTGCCCGGAGTGGACCGCTTGCGGTCCCGGCGGCTTCTGCGAGACCGGCTGCCACGGGTGCGGCGACCAGATGTGCGGCAACGACGATTGCGGCGAACAGTGCGGAACCTGTCCAAAGAGCAGCACCTGCCTGCCGGACGGGAGCGCCTGCGTGAAGTATCCGAACCCCTGCGCCGGCTTCGAGTGCGGCACGGTGTGGCTGGGCAAGAGCTGCGGAGAGTGTGCGAAAGGCCAGTGGTGCATCCAGGGTCACTGCACGGATGAGTGCACCCCCGACTGCGCGCTGCGGGAATGTGGCGACGACGGCTGCGGCGGGTCGTGCGGCAAGTGCGGTCCCGCTGTCCCGTGCACCATGGGCGGACTGTGCGGAGGCACGTATGCCGAGTGTTCCGATGCCCAGCCGGACGTGTTCTCCATGACGTTTGCCGAGGGGAACCTCTCCAACTGGGCGGCCTCGCTCGGTGCCCGGGTGGTGCACACGTTCCCGGACATCCCGGAAGCCCCGACGGGCGGCCATGTCCTCGTGCTTGGAACCGACATGTTCAGTCCGCTTGGGCCGGACGTCACCACCCTGGCCAACACCATCGTCTGCCTTGGTCCGGGCCAGTGGACCGTGATCGTGGACTGGAGATTCTACTCCGACGAATTCAAGGAGTGGTGCGGGTCCGTACACCAGGACGGGGGCCTTGTCAGCCTGACCCGGGTGGACACGAGTGAGACCAGCACCGTGCTGGATGTCACCATCGACGATCTGTGCCCGGCGAGTCAGTGCCAGAATTGCGGAACAATGCCCGTGAAGCTCAGCCAGATGGGGGACAAGGAGGGCAGCTTCTACTGGACCGAGGGGGATGTCTGGGGGACGCCCTGGCTGAGCACCGCGGTCGCCTTGACAGTTGAGCAGCCTGCCTCGTACCGGCTGCTGGGAGAGGCATTCTCCGTCGTCGGTGCGGACTACCCGTCCTGGCTCATCATCGACCGGATCCGGTTCGTCAAGGGCGCCTGCGTGCCCGATTGCGTCGGGAAGGAGTGCGGCCCTGATGGCTGCGGCGGAACATGTGCACCGAACGTCTGCCAGTTCGGCCATTGCGGCGGCGACGGCCTGTGCAAGTGTACGTTCGTCGAGTGCGAGGGAAGCTGCTGCCCGCAAGGGGGCGTCTGTGACTACGGAGTCTGCTGCAAACCCTACTGCAAGCCGAGCTGGGAATGCGGGCTCGACGGCTGCAGCGGCTCGTGCGGCGAGTGCGCTCAGAGTTGGATTTGCATCGAGCACGTCTGCTACCCGGAGGACTGCTGGCCCCAGTGCGACGGCAAGGAGTGCGGCGAGGACAAGTGCGGAGGCACATGCGGCGAGTGCGGCCCGGGGACAACATGCAGCGAGGGCCTGTGCGACTGCAACATGCCAGGCTCGAAGGACCTGAAGTGGGAGACGTACCTGGGCGAGGGAGGCAATGACGGGCTCGGAGCAGCGGTGCCCCACCCTGCGAACGGCGTGCTGGTCGCCGGCAACGAAGGCAAGAAGCTGATGCTCGCCCGACTGGACGGACAGGGCAAGACGGTCTGGAGCTCCTCCTACAGTCTTCCGGGGGCCGTCCAGGCACGAGATCTGGCCGTGCTGGCAGACGGATCCATCGTCGCGGTCGGCCACGAGGAGTTCGACAATGGCACCGCCTGCAAACGGGTGCTCGTGAAGGCATCATCCGGAGGGACCCTGGAATACACCCACGCCCCCACCAGCGCCGAGGGGTGCGCCGAGTTTCGGGGCGTTGCAGTAGTGGGCCAAGGCGTGGTGGCAGCAGGGTACGTCACGTTCCAGGGCAAGCCCAGGGCGCTGGTCGAACGATTCGACCCGGTGGACGCTCCGCCCGTCTGGTCGGTCCAGCTCGATTCCGCGGTGCAGTCCGGACGGGGCGTGGACGTGGCGGCCGCAGGGGACGGAGCGGCCGTGCTCCGAATGCACCCCTCGGGCACGGACAAGGGCTGGAGGCTCACCCGGCTGGACGGCCAGGGCAGCGTGCTCTGGGAGGCGGACATCCCCGGACCGCCCCTGGAGCCGGCCGGGGCCGTCGTCCCGCTGGGCGGCGCGTTTCTGGTGGCCGTGTCGACCGGAGAGGCTCTGTCCGTAGATTCCATACCG
>VGRX01000162.1 GCA_016875215.1 Deltaproteobacteria bacterium | reverse complement strand
TTTTCCACCATCAACTCCAGCGCTACCCCGGCACACTGACCCCGGCAGACTATTCCGGACCACCAGATGCAAGGCGCGACCGAGCCGGCCAAATGAGGCGGGGCCCAAGCCCCGTCGCAGTGAGGCGGCGACGAAGCAACCCCTCGACTTCGCTCGGGGCAAGCGCCGCAGGTGGCCCGAGATGGTGGATCCGGGCTGAGGAGGCATCTTGCCACTGCTCGGGAAAGCGGGCAAGATGAATGGCACCGGCGCTGAGGGCCGCGTCGGAATCGGGGGGGGCATGGGCAAACCTGGCTATGTGTTGACCGCGGCGCAGCGGGCCACCTATGCGGTGGGGATGTTCTCGTCGGCCATTGTCACGGCCAATGCGATGAGCTGGCTGCTGTACTACTACTCGCCGCCTCCGAACGCGGTGGACCAGGGGATGGTGTTCCTGGCCATCGGCGTGCTGGTGGGGCTCGCCCGGCTGTTCGGGTCGAGCATCGATGCCCTGACCAATCCGTTGGTCGCTTTCTGGAGCGACCGGAGCCGCCACCCGGGCGGCCGGCGCATCCCGTTCATCCGGCGGGGCACGATCCCCCTGATGGTGCTGGCCGTGCTCATCTGGTTCCCGCCGGTGCGGGGAACGTCGGTATACAACGTGCTGTGGCTTGCGCTCACGCTGGGCGGCACGTGGTTCTTCTATACCTATGTCGTGGCCCCCTACCTGGCCTTGATGCCGGAGCTGACCCCCCACTCGGAGGAACGGGTCAGCCTTACCGTGATCAGGGGATCATGTCCTACGTCGAGGCTGCGGCCGCGGTGATCGCTGCCCTCCTGGTGCCGCCCGTGATCGAGGCGCTGAGAGGGGGGATCCAGCTCGGGCCGTTCTTCCTTTCGGACGGGTTCAAGGTGACCGCGCTGGTGCTGGCCTTGTTGGGCGGACTGGGGTTCTTCCTGTCCATATCGAAGATCAGGGAGAAGCCCCTGGCCGAGGAGAAGCGGATGGACTTCTCTCTCTGGCGGGCCGTGGTCGAGTGCTTCCGGAATCCTGCGTTCCTGCCGTACCTGCTGGCAGCGGCCTCGGCCAAGATTGCGGTGGGCATCGTGATGATCTGCATGCCGTTCCTGGCGACTGCGGTGCTTCGCAAGGGGGAGGGGTTTGCCGCGATGCTCCAGGCTCCGCTCATCGTGTCCACCCTGGTCGGGTTCATCGTGGCGCAGGTGGTGGTGAACCGGTTCGGGCTCAAGCGGGCATTCCTGGCGGCCACGGCTGCGGCCACGCTGCTGGTCGCCGGTTTCTTCGGCGTGAACTTCGTGGGCTCCCGGCCGATGGAGCTGGCCGCGTTCGGCCAGACATCCGGGGGAGACTGGCTCCTGTCGTTCACGCGGGGGCCGGCCCCGAAGTTCCGCCCCCCCTTTCCGGCAGACGTGCCTCGCAACCGTCCCCTGGAAACGGACGATGCCATCACCGTGCGCATGGACCCGTTCCAATGGGCCTCGCTGTTCTCTGACCCGGACCTGGAGGCATTCCGCAAGGCCGTCGGTGAGCTGACCGACGTCGAGGCCACAGCACTGCTGAAGGAGGAGACCCGGGAGCTGTCCCGCCCTGATGCCCGAGGCCGGGAGAAGTCCTGGCTGCTCGCACAGGAGGGCCCGGCCCTGCTCCTGCACCTGGCGCCCAGGGCAACGCCCTACCTGTTCCCCAACGGGAAGCGGCGCTTCGACGAAGGGCTCTACATCGCGGGTCCCCGGCTGGCCGAGGTGCCCAAGCCGGGCGAGGACCTCCGCCTGGACCTCGAAGTGGGGGAGCTGTCCGAGCCGGAGGAGACGGTCAACCTGGACGGGTGGAAGCTCGTGGTATCGACTCCGGAGGAACGGGCCGGGATGTCGTCGGGGCAGTCGTTCCGGCTCGGTCCTCCGGTCACGCTCTCCCTTGCCGGTCGCCTGGTCTGGTCGGACGGCTCGGTGGCGTTCGAGAGGTTCCGCACTCTGCCGGAGTCGGAGAAGGCCATGGCGGCCCTCCCCTCCGAGAGCCGGTCCACGCTCCAGGACGAAGGGAAGCTGAACGCGTTGCTTTCCCGCTTCGACCTGCGGGCGGAGTTCCAGTGGAGCACCCGGATCTGGCTCGTGCTGGCGCTCTGCTTCCTGCTAGGCTTCCCGGCCTCGATTCTCATGAGCATGTACCGCCCGATCGTGTGCGAGGTGGTCGACCTCGACGAGCAGCGGGTAGGCTTCCGGCGGGAGGCGATGTACTTCGGCGTGGAAGGGCTTCTGACGGGGATGGCCGACGGTATTTCGGCCGTCGTCGCACCGGGCCTCATGCTTCTGGGCCACTTCATCGCGCCGCTGCCGTTCGGCTATGTCTTCCCGTTCGTCGCTGCCACCTTCTTCATGATCCTGGCGTGGGTTTCCTTCTCCCGCTACCCGCTGGGGAAGAAGGGGGGGGCGGCGGCGAAAGAGACATAGGACGAATAGGACAAATAGGACTCGCCGCCGCCCCAATAGGACGAACGGCCGCTGGTGCGGGGGTGGGTGAGGGGGCAGAAGGGCCGAGGCGGCGTGCGGGGCCGGGGAACGGCCTCTGGTGCGGGGGTGCGTAAGGGGGCAGGCTCAGCCTGCACCGGCGGCAAAAGGAAGAGCAGGTCGTCGAGGGACTCGAGGGAGGCGGACAGGGCTGCGGAGTCACCGGAGTCCCGGGCCCGGGACATGACGGCGAGCTCGGCCTGGAGCTCCCGGAGATCCTCGGGGTGGATGCGAGGGGCGACTTCGGCGACGCGGCGAGCGAAATGGCCGCATCGTTCGAGCAGCTCCGGGGGCAATGGGGCAGTGGATGGTTCGGGTTTTTCGGGTGCGGAACGCGAGGGCTCACCCGGGGACACGGGGGGGGTGCTGGAGGCCACGACGGGAGCGAAATCCGGAGCGGGTTCGCCCGAGGACGGTCGATAGCGGGCCCAGAGGTGCTCGGCCAGGAACGACAGCGGAAGCACATCGCCGTCCAGGTCGAACTCGGGCAGAGGCTCGGCGGGCCGCCCGGCCAGGACCTTCTCCACGAGCCGGACTCCCCCCTCCACGAACGGAGCCAGCATCTCGTCGAGGCCCTCCCTCGTCATCTCGACCTCGAGCAGGCGAGGGGGGACGCCGGGGGGCCCGGGGAATTCCTCGCTCACCGATGCGGCCCGCTGGGACATGAGCGAGTCGAGCAGGGTGCGGGCGATCTCCCACAGCCGGACCCAGGCGGTCGGAGTGCGGCGGAGGCCCACCCCGTGCACCCCCTCGAAGACACTGGCCAGGAACTGCGCCACCGGCTCGATGGCATCGGCCGAACCAAGCCTCTCGTCGACCTCCAGCGCCAGGACGGAACCGTCCGGCGCGAGGAGGCGGGCCTGACAGGCCGTCTCGTGCAGTGTCAACTGCAGGACCATACTTCCTGTCCCCGGTGCGGGCATGCTCACTCCCCCTTCAACACGGCCAGCCAGGCATCGATGCCCGCGAATCGCCGTTCCTCGGCGATTCCCTGGACGAGGTTGTCCAGCGGACGGGTCGGTACGATCTCGGCAAGCTCCATCGAGGCTTTTTCGACCGGATCGCGCAGGAGCTCGAAGGCAGTCCGGAGCTTCTCGAACAGCTCAGGCTCCTTCTCGGCCGGATGTTCCCGGATCGCGGCAACATAGGCCTGCCGGATCTCTTCGTCCGATGCTCCGGGGCGTACGCCCAGCACGGCGAACGGGCTCCCAGCAGGAACAGGGGGGCGATTCTCCATGGCTACCTCCGTCTCCGTCGCACCGACCGGCCCGAGCCACGCGGTCCTCTGGCCGAGGGGCCGAAGACATCCTCGGGCGTGAGGGGATACCGGAGGCTTCGAGCTTATCGAGTACTTTGCGGAGAGGTCCGGGGGCAAGCCTCCAGAGCTCGGCCGGGTCGGGCATGCTCCCGTCCGGACGTAGGAAGCGCTGGACGATCTGGAAGAGCTCTTCCATGATGTCCTGCGGCAGCGCGACCAGTCCCTTTCCGTCGGAATCCCGGTCGTCGTAGTCGTCGTCCTCGTAGTCGTCGTCCTCGTAGTCGTCGTCCTCGTAGTCGCCGGGGTCGTAGTCCCCGTAGTCGTCGTCCTCGTAGTCGTCGGGGTCGTAGTCCCCGTATGCGACATGGGCGACCCTTCCTTTCCCTTCGGCGTCCGGTTCCCGACCTGGGGCGTTTCCGCGTGCGCTCTTTCTCCACGATTCCATCTCGGCGCGCTCTTCGCGGGCCCGGCGGCATCGCTCGCACTCGCACCGGAAGGGGACGGCATACGGACCGTCCTTGAAGTCCTTGGCCTCGATTCCATTGATCGGGATCGACGATTCCCTCCGGGCGACCTGGGCGACCTCCGCTGGAGATCCTCCGACGACCGGCCACGAGAGCGATGCCATCAAGTCCATCGGGAGCGGGAGGTGCCGGGCTGCGTTGACCTCGTGGATGACGCTGCGCAGGGCGACGTCGTTGGTTCGGTTGAGCTCGTAGACGGCCAGGCGCCAGCAGGTGTGGGACCGGCCATGGAACTTCCACGGGGAGAGCCCCGCCGCCCTCATGGCCAGGAACCAGGCGGCGTGGCGGCCGCTGGCGAGGCCCAGGTGCGAGATCACCAGCAGCAGGTTCCTGAACTTGGACCGGATGACGAGGCCGCCGACTACCCGCAAGTCATCCGGGTCGACCGTGATTCCCGGGGAGGACAGGTGCTGGACGAGCAGGTCTTTCCACAGATGGGGGAGGAAGAAGCCCAGTCCGAACTCGCCCGAGATCCGGATGCCAGACGTGACGGCGTTCCAGACTGCATCGGGCGGAACTCCCTTGCCGACAGCGTCCCTGAGCAGGTCAGTGGGAATCAGCGAGCGCCGGATTCTGTCGTGCAGGCTCTCGAGCAGGAGGGCCGAGGTCAGCGGGCTGCCGGCGTCCCGGTCCAGCTCTTTCTTGAGCTCCGCTGCAACGGTTTCCTGAGCGGCCATCCGGTGTGCGAACCACATGAGAGCGTGCCGAACGACCTTGCTGTTCCCTTCCTTGCCTCCGGGGATCTCGGCCAGCTCCGCGATGTCGGCCCAGGCGCCTTTCTGGTTGCGCTCCTTGAGATGCCGGAGGGCCTTGCGCACGGTAAGCCTGCGCCTGGCATGGTCCACTTCGGAGACCGGCGCCCCGAGCCTGCGGGCCGCACTCAAGTGCTTGATCGCCGTGGTGTAGGCATCGCGTTCCTCCGCCTGAGCGGCCAGGAGGAGGAGGGGACCGTGCTCCGTGGGATGGGCCGCGGACCAGAGCCCGGCGATCCGGTCGAGCAGCTTCCAGTCGCCGGCGTTGAACTCGTTTGCGTTCCGATACCAGTTTGCGAAGTGGGTCTGGTGCGGGGCTTCCCGGCACAAGTCGGCATACTGGGTATCGGGGACCAGCAGATCTCCGGTCCGGCTTTGGAACTCATGATCAGAGAACGCGGTGCCTGGCCACACGAGCGCGTGGACGAGAGGCCAGGAAGGCCTCGGGACCTCCCGGGCGAGCGGAGCGGCTTTCGAGCGTGCGCATCCGGCGGCACAGAGCGCCAGTTGCCGGCGGATTGCCACCCGCAAGGCCGCGTTCCCACCAGGGACGGTACCGGGGGACAGTCGGTCGAGCGCGGCCGCCCAGCATAGGCTGGCCGAAGAGAGCATGTGCTGTTGCGTTCGCTTGCGACGGCAAGCCGGATCCAGAAGTCCGCGTCGGTTTCGAGGGCCCGCTCCAAGTTGCGCAGCAGGGCGTAGAACGGGATTCCCCGGGGTGCGGCATGGATGAGGACTTCCCGCTGGAGCACCTGCAGCCGGTCGGGCAGCTCCTGCCGGCAGGCCTTGAAGAGCGCCTCGGCAGACCGGCCGACCTGGGGAACGGGGGCATCGGGCAATCGGGCGACGAGCCGATTCAGGGCGGCCGTGGTTTCTCCGAGAGTTCCTCCCCGGACCAGCTTCTGAGCCAGCGGCAAGGCACTGCCCTTCAGCGACGAGGTGCGGCCGTCGAGAAGCGCCAGGAGCACGTCGGCGGCTCGGGCAGGGGCGGAATCCGGAGAGATTGCGGCGATGTAGCGGCGGCAGTGGGCATCTTCCCGTGCATAGAAGGAATGGATGGCGCGGATGAGCCATTTCCAGTCCGCCAGCGGAGACTTGCGGGGTACCTCAGCCAACAGCACCCGGTCGTGCGGGACCGGCCCCGAAGTCACGGCGGTCAGCCCTGCGCCGAGCGCACGGGCCTGGCACCGGAGCGGCGACTCCGGATGGAGCCCGTCCAGCTTGGTAATCAGGGACGGCAACTCCAGGCAGCGGCGAAGCAGGGAGACGGCCTGCGGGTCCCCTGTCTGAGCGGCCTGTACGGTCGCGGTCCAGACGTCCTCGGTGCCGGCCCGCAGCTCCAGCTCCTGGACTCTCGGGCCGACCAGCTCCCGGCCGACTGCGTGCCGGCCTGCCGCGACCCGAGCCAGGTCGAGGGCCTCGCGGTAGGCGCGGTCTTTGACCAGCTCGTCGATACGTGCGCAGTAGGCTGTGGCCAGCTCCTTCTCTGCCGCATCTCCCGGCTTCTTGCGGACCAGGTCCTTGGCCAGAGCGATGGCTTCACGCACCTTGCCCTTGGCCAGCAGCCTGGCGACCTGGGATTCCATGGCGGCAGCGGGCTCCCCGGGAACCTCCTGCGGATCCGAGCGCACCACCTGGAGGGTGGGCCTGACGTCCGGCTTGCCGGCGGGGCCGCCCCCAGGGGCGCTTCCCTGGCCCGGCCGCGGGCTGGTCTCCGGATCGCTCCCCTGGACAGTCCCGATACCGTGTCGGCGCTTCCAGTTATTCTTCTTTCTGCCCACAGCGACCCTCTACTGGCCGGGACTGTTCCAGACCCACCCCGGTCCTCACGAACTCATTGCTTCTCCTGGCTCACCGCCGGCCCCCTCCTCAGAACTTCCTGTACGCGTCCAGCACCTCGGGCGGCTCGGTCGGGTTGTGGCGGACGAAGTCGAGCAGCTCGATGCATGCCTTGACGAATCCCCGGACCGAAGACACGGAGTAGGCCTTGAGCAGCAGGCACTGGAGTGCCCATTCCCGCACTCGCTCCGGCAGCTCGACCCGGTACAGCTCCCCGTAGGCCGTGGCCACCCGCCAGAACAGGTCGGCCAGCGCCTGGCTGTCGATTCCCTCGAGCCGGACCAGCGTCTGCTCGGCCTTCCACTCCTTGAGCTTCCCGGAAACCCGGCACTCGGTGAGGGCCAGCAGCACCTTGAGCCGGGTCGGGCGACGGAAGTAGTACTTCACTCCGGGGTAGTGACCCGAGTAGACGAGCCCGGTCCGCTCGCCCCGGCGCACCCCGCCGTCACGCTCCCGGACCACGGCTTCGTCCAGCTCTGCCGCGTCATTGGCGGTCATGGAGAGGCCGCGCAGGAAGTTGAGGGTCCTTTCCCAGTGATAGGAGTACCGCCGGACCTCGGCGGTCTCCACCTCGTCCACGAGGAGCACCAGCCCCTCGACGGCCAGCATCTCGCCGAGGAAACAGGAGACTGCGGACATGAGGTTGCAGGCCACGTTCGCCACGGTCGTGAAGTCCATCCAGGTCGGTACGTCGGCGTTGGGGACGCGTTCCCCGAGCAGCCCCGCCCAGTCGCTCTCGGTATCCTGGTTCCGGAAGACCTTCTCGACCATCGGGCCGAGGAAGGGATGGCTGTCAAGGCACGTTTCCCGGCGGGTGCGCACCGCCTCCCGGAGCACATCCCGAAAGGTCAGCCGAACCCCTTTGCGACCGGGAATGGAAGGGATGGCTGTCAAGGCACGTTTCCCGGCGGGTGCGCACCGCCTCCCGGAGCACATCCCGAAAGGTCAGCCGAACCCCTTTGCGACCGGGAATGAGCAGCTCCCGCATGACGGCGCCGTAGAAACGCAAAGGGAATGAGCTGTTCTCCTCGGTCGGGTCGACTCTCACCTGCGAGACCGCAAATCCCTTGTCGAGGGCAACGGCAGCAGTGTGCCGGATCAGGTGCGTCTTGCCCGAGCCGTAGGCCCCCTCGACCAGCAACGTGCCACGGTCGCGGGCGGACAGCCAGGCCTCGACGTCGGCCAGCACCTTGGGCCGACCGACGGTCCATTCCCTGAGCCCGCAATCAGGGACGACCCCCATGCGAAGCCCCTCGACGAGGCGGCGGTACTCCCGGTGGCTGTCCGATTGGGCCGGCGCAGAGGCCGACGGAACCGTGGAGGCAGCCTGGACCTCGGCCACCGCCGACGAGGCCGGCGCAGAGGCCGACGGAACCGTGGAGGCAGCCTGGACCTCGGCCACCGCCGACGAGGCCGGCGCAGAGGCCGACGGAACCGTGGAGGCAGCCTGGACCTCGGCCACCGCCGACGAGGCCGGCGCAGAAAACCGGACCGGAACGGCCGCTTCCACCGGACGTGCGGGAAGAATCCCCTTGGCCACGAGAGTCAGCGAGGACGACGCAATCCAGAGAGAGAAACCGCCGAAGGCCACCTTGACCTGGGCGCTCCCGTCCCGGGTCTCGAGCACCTTGCCGTTCCCGAACCTTGCGTGGACAACCTGGTCCATGATGTCGAAGGTCGAATCCACTTCTTCTCCTCCGGAGGACTCTGTATCACTTCAGGCACTCTCCGCGCAACAGGTATGCGGTCTTCACGAAGGTCGAGGCCGCGTGAGGGCCGATGGACATGGTCTTCTCGTACGCGTACTCCTTCAGATTAAAGAACTCGGCCGGGATGATGTAGCCCAGCTCGTCAAGGCCGAGGGTGAACACCATGGACAGGCCTCCGCCGCAGGCCTCGTACAGCTCGTGGCCCACTTCGGGGGAGACCTCGCCGGGGACGGTGACGAACTTGAGCCCGCCGATGCAGCCGAATGCCATGGCCGTGGTAATCACCCCGTTCTCGATGGGGCGGTCGATGAAGCCGACCTTGCCGGCGAAGGTGAACCGGCCGTTCAGGTTGGCCACCTCAAGCGTCTTGGCCGCCAGCCGCACGGGACCGACGAGCGGCTCGGCTTCTGCGAGGGCGTTGCGGGTCAGCTCGGCCAGCCGGCCCCCCATCTGCTCGATGTACTTGCGTCGCTGAGTCTGATCGGACTTCGGCGGCACATTGGGGGTCAGCATGGCCCCCAACGGCGCCTGGAAGAAGAGCGCCTCGACGCCGGCTTCGGCCATACGGTCGCGGAAGGGGGCGGGGTAGTCCGCGCTGACGGCGCGGTTCTTCTCCCACAGGGCCTCGGGATGGGCGCCGAAGTTGAGCAGCGCTGCGACCGGCTTTCCCTGGCGTACGACCCCGAGCACGAACGCCAGCGGGTAGCTCCCGCCCCCCTTGCGGTCGTTGCGTACCAGATCGTCCGGCACTTCGAACCGCCCGACGACCAGACCGGCTAAGGCCGCGGAGGCCACGGCCAGCTCGATGGCCTGCACGGCCGCGTTCTCGACGCGGGCGAGGTAGTCCCCCCCTTGTCCACACCGGTCCGGTACGGGATCCCGAGGAACGCCTTGCCCCACAGGCCCAGCGTGTCCGGCCCCGAGTGTGTATGCGTCGAGCACAGGATCACCCGCTCCGGGTCGAGCAGATGCGCCACCCGCTTCTTGACCCTCAACATGGATGGATGCAGGAACCCGATGAGGTCGAGTGTCACCAGGCAGAGTGCGCTCTCCTGACTGTCCCGCACGTACATCGCATGCACCTCGAGGGGGTGCAGCACCTCGAGCGCCGTCCGGTTGGGCGCAAACCCGGCCAGATAGACCGGCTTGTCCAACGACGGGGTGATGTCCACCTTGCCCGTTCCGACGAAATAGTCACTCCGGACTGCCATTTGCTCCTCCCCTCAGGGGCTGGGAGCCATTCTGCGGTGCAGCGACGAGGGGTGTCAAGACCCGTGGTGCACCCGCTAAAA
>VGRX01000161.1 GCA_016875215.1 Deltaproteobacteria bacterium | reverse complement strand
CCCCAGCCGGAGGGCTGGTGGCGGGGCTCGTGTACGCGTACGGGGGATTCTTCATTCTCCACGCGTATGCGGGCCACGTGAACCTCCTGGCAGCCGCCTCCTGGATGCCCGGGCTGTGGCTGGCTCTGCTGCGCATGGCGAGGGGAAGGGAGGGTGGCGTCACGGTTGGAGCGGGTGGCGGCGGAGGCCGTGGGGGCGGGGAGGGGCGGCCGGCGGGATCTCCCGGGGTGCGGTGGAGCGACGGTCTCGGGGCTGCGACCGTTACCGGCGTGATGCTGGCGCTGATGGTGCTGTGCGGGTCTCCGCAGGTCGTGCTGCTTGCCGTCCTGGTCGGAGCGTTCTGGTTCGCTGTGCCCTGGCTGGCCGGGGTGAGGGCCGTCCCGCGTGGACAGCGGCCGGGCGCAGTCATCCGAGGGCTCAGCCGGTGTGCGGTGGCAGCGCTGCTCGGATTCGGGCTGTCGGCCGTGCAGCTCCTGCCCATGCTGGAGGTCTCGGGGGACTCGGCTCGGGTTGCGGCCGAGGGGAGCGTTGCGATGGCGTACTCCGTGCCGCTCTCCGGGTTGTGGAACGTGGTCTTTCCCTGGTTCTGGGGGCATGCGGCGGAGGGCTGGTGGGCATCCTTTTCCCGGTGGGAGTTTGCCGGTTATGCGGGGCTCGGTCCGTTGCTGCTCGCTGCGCTCGCTGTGAGGGACTGGCGCCGCGGGGCAGTCGTGGCAGCCGGGGCGTTGCTCTGCCTGGTCATGGCACTCGGCGAGAACGGTGTTCTGTACCCGCTGCTCGTGAAAGCGGTACCTCTGCTGCAGGACTTCCGGGTTCCTGCGCGGTTCCTGCTGCCAGCGGGGTTGCTGCTGGCCGTGGCAGCCGGACTGGGGACGGGCCTGGTGGTATCGGGCGGGGTCAGCCGGGGGGCCGTCGTTGCGACTGCCGTGCCGGTGGCGGTCGTGTGGTGGCTGGCGCTGAAGATCAAGTTCGGGCGCCTTCCCGCCTTCCTCGTGCGCTACGTGGAATCCATGAATGGGCGGATGGCCCCGGCCGCTGAGTGGCTGGGGGCCGGGTTTCTCCTGGAGGCGGTGGTCGGAACCGTGATCGTGCTGTGGCTGGCTGCCCGGGGAGGCGGGCCTGCTTCTTCGGTCGGGCACCGGAGCAGGTGGTGGATGGCCGGGGTTCCGGCTGCAGCGGTGGCGGTGGCGCTGTCCACGGCCGGAAGCGGGCTGCTTGCCGGAGCAAGCCCGGGGCTGTACCGGGTTGCGGACGACGCAGCAGCGTTGCTGGAGCGCATTCCGGATGGGGAGCGGGTGCTGCATTTCGAGCAGAGGGGGTGGAACCGGCTGTACCGGTTCGGACTGGAGAACCTGGGAGGGTACGACCCTGCGCTGTCGTCCCGGATGAACCGGTTTGCGATGGTGGCGACGTACGGAGAGCGTGGGGTCGAGGGAAGGAAGCTCTGGGCTCTCTGGCCCACCGAGGCGAGCGCGAGGCCGTCACCGGCCCTTTCCTTCGGCTCGGTCGGGTATGCCGTCGTGCTGCGGGCCGCGCCGTTCCTGCGCAACGGCTGGATCGAGGTGCCCCCGGCAGGTGCCGGGACGGTCGGCGGAACGGAGGCCGCAAAGGCCGGGACTGCCGAGACCGTCGGCGGAGGCTACCGGCTGCTGCACAACCCGAAGGCGGCCCCGATGGCCTTCTGCCCGGAGCGGGTGGTGTTTGCCTCATCGCAGCGCGAAGCGGCCAGCTTCCTCGCATCGAGCGGGGCGGATGCCCGCAAGGTCGTGGTCGTGGAGACCGAGGAGCCGGTTCCGGCCCCTGGAGATGGGGGACCGGGAGCGGCCTCGGGGCGTTGCCGGCTGGGGAAGGTGGGGGAGGTCCCCGGCGCAGTCGGGTACCGGGTGGAGGCCGATTCTCCGACCATGCTCGTCGTGGCGCAACAGGCGGGTCCGGGGTGGCAGTGCGAAGTGGACGGCGAACGGGAGCCGGCCCTGCACGCCAACCTGGTATCGGCCGCGTGCAGGATCCCTGCGGGAAGCCACAAGGTGGCGCTGCGGCTGATCCCGGAAACGTTTCTGGTGGGCGAGGCTCTGACGTTGTCGACAGCGGTGCTCCTCCTGTTGTTCTGGGGGGGGACCTGGTATAGGAGGAGGAGACATGCGTGACCTCATCATCATCGGATCGGGGCCGGGGGGCTTGACCGCGGCCATCTATGCGGCACGGGCGGACTTGAAGCCGCTGGTCATCGAGGGGCTCCAGCCGGGGGGCCAGCTCACCATCACCACGGAGGTGGAGAACTTCCCCGGTTTCCCGGAGGGGATCCAGGGACCGGAGCTTATGGACCGGATGCGCCAGCAGGCCATGAAGTTCGGCTCCGAGCACCTGTTCGAGGTGGTGACGAAGGTCGACTTCACGGGCCGTCCGTTTGCGGTGTGGACCGGGGACACGAAGCACGAGGCCCGGTCCGTGATCGTTTCGACGGGGGCCTCGGCGAGGTGGCTCGGGGTGGAGGGGGAGAAGCGGCTCCAGGGGCGGGGTGTCTCGGCCTGCGCCACGTGCGACGGGTTCTTCTTCCGGGACATGAAGGTCGCCGTGGTCGGAGGGGGGGACAGTGCGGTCGAGGAGGCGACCTTCCTCACGCGGTTCGCCCGGGAAGTGGTCCTGGTGCACCGCCGCGACGAGCTTCGCGCCTCCGCCGTGATGCGGGAGCGGGCAGCCCGGGATCCGAAGATCTCGTTCCTTTGGGACAGCGTGCCGGTGGAGATCCTCGGGGACGACGTAGTCACCGGCATGAAGGTCCGCAACGTCAAGAGCGGGGAGGTCTCGACGGTCGCGCTCGACGGCGTGTTCATGGCCATCGGGCATGCGCCGAACACCGAGGTGTTCGCGGGGCAGCTCGATCTGGACGACAAGGGTTACCTCAAGACCGAGCGGATGACGCGCACCAACGTCCCCGGCGTGTTCGCGTGCGGCGATGTCGTCGATACCCGCTACCGGCAGGCGATCACCGCCGCGGGGTGGGGATGCATGGCCGCGCTGGATGCCCAGCACTGGCTGGCGGAACAGAAAGGCTGAGGGGGGGGGGCTGAAGGGGGGATGGGGAAAGGCTTTGGAAAGCCGGGGGAACCGGAGTAGAATCATGCCGGTGGTCGCTTGGCTCCGGAGGTGGAACGATGTCGAGATACTCTCTTGTCGTGATCGGGTTCCTGGTCCTCGGCTGTGATGGTGGCGGCTCGGCAGACGATGTTGCCTCCGGCGGCACGGACGTGAAGCAGGGGACCGGTCCCGTCACGCCGGAATGCACCAAGAACACGGTCTGCGACTGGGGCGAGCTGTGCATCGAGAAGACGTGCCAGGTCCCCGAAGGGGCGGGGGGGGCGCCAGCCTATGATTTCTCGGCCCAGGACCAGTGCCCCGGCTCGAAGACGTACCAGAAGATGGTGACGCTTTCGGACTGCCACGGGTCGGTCGTGCTGCTCTACTTCGCGACGTCGACCTGTGCGGCCTGCGTCGCGGACGTGAAGATCTACGAGAGCATGATCAAGCAGCTCGAGTACAAGGGGTACGTGGGCAAGGCGAAGATGATCACGGTGCTGCTGCCGTTCTCGGGCTCCGCGATTGCCGACTTCGCGCAGGGGCTCCAGTTCCCGGTGCTGCTGGACGACACGACGATGGGGATAGCGGATCACTACGGAGCGTCGAAGGACACGGTGGTGCTGATCGACGGGGCCGGGTACGTGCGTGAGAAGTGGGCAGCGCTGGAGGTCCGCGGCGGTGCAAAGGACAAGTCGACGCTTTCCGCCAAGCTCACCGAGCTGGTCGAGGAGCTGATGTAGCCCGCAGTCCGGCCGCTGCCAGGCGGAACGGAACGACGACCAGGGCTGCGAGTGCCAGCGAGATCGACAGGGCGATCCATACGGCAACGAGGACGAGGCCGACCCAGGCGAGCATGGCTGCCAGGAGGGAGAGGCTGGCCCCGGCGACGTGGGGGATCGAGTAGACCAGGTGCAGGATCTGCGCGGAGAGATAGAGCCCCGCTCCCGCGAGGAGGAGCAGCAGCGGTCCCAGGGTGGGGGCGTCGGGGGAGTACCGGCGGGCCCAGTAGTTGCCGACGAAGAAGACGGCGGCCTCCAGGCAGAGTCCGACCACCGGGGGCGGGGCGTAGAGCGTATGAGATCGGTATTGGGGCTGACGGACGAGCATTCCTGCCTCCCACTGAACGAATACCACAGCGTCCCGGGAGCGGCAACTGGAACCGGCTGTCGGTGCGTCACAAGTTTTGCTGGAAAGGCACGCTGCGGGCGAGTAAGATACTTCTGCCTTGTGTGGAGGTGGCCATGATGCGTGCGGTCTGCACGGCAGTGAGTCTGTTGGTTCTCGTTGGATGCTCCGGAGAGGGAGGGCCGGCCATCGTTGCCGGCGATTTCTGCTCGGAGTCGGAGGCGGACCAGACGCGTTGCGGCAAGTCCCCACAGGGGGTGGATGCCGTGCTGATCTGCCAGTCCGTGAAGGACCTCTACCAGTGGGCGGTCTCCCAGGAGTGTCCCGGCGGATGCAAGAAGTCGACCTGCCTCGCAGGGGGGAACGACGTCACCTTCATGGACTGGGGCAAGAGCGGAGACGACAACCCGACCGCCGACACGGACATTCAAGGCCCGAAGCCGGACGTCATCGTCGAGGACGAGAAGGAAGAGGATGCGCTGCTCTGCGACCCGGGCTCGATCGCGTGCGAGGACGAGTACACATCAAAGACGTGCAACTGGTTCGGCACGGCATGGGAGCTCGAGCCGTGCGAGGCGGGGCAGGGATGCGACCTGGGCTACTGCATGGACCAGGTCTGCACCCCGTGGGAGCTGGGGGGTGAGTGCATGGGCCCCAGCTCGTACAAGCGGTGTGCCGGCTCGGGGGTGAAGTGGGAGCCGGGCTACTGCCAGGCGCCGCTGACCTGCTACGAGGGCTCGTGCGTGCCGTGGGTCTGCCTCCCTGGGGATCTCACTTGCAAGGGCATGACCGCCCCCCAGGAATGCCAGCTCGAACCGGACGGCGAGAACACGAAGTGGGAGGTGATCCAGCTCTGCCAGGGAGGGTTGTGCAAGGACGGGGCCTGCGTCAGCGCGTGCGACGTGAACCTGAAGGACAACAGCTACATGGGCTGCGACTACTACGCAGTCGACCTGGACAACGTGGAGGGCGGCCAGTACCAGCCCGTGGCCGTGGTCGTGTCGGTACCCACCACCGAGGCCGGCAACGCGGAGATCACGATCACGAACATGGCGGCGAATCCGCCGGTGGACCTGGGGCCGGGAGAGTTGGGCGTGCAGGACATGCTGGTGGCTGGGCGGCAGCTCAAGATCTTCATGCTGCCGACCGAGTTCGGCATCGACGGCTCGGTGCTGACGAACAAGACGTTCCGGGTCAAGAGCACGGCGCCGGTGACGGTGCACGAGTTCAACCCGCTCAACGGGGAGAACGTGTTCACCAACGATGCATCGTTGCTGCTGCCCTCGAACGTCGGGGGGCAGGAGTACCTCGTCATGGCATGGCCGATGCGTACGGAAGGCTACTCGCTGCGCGGTTTTGCAGCGGTCGTCGCGACGCAGGAGGGGACCACCAAGGTCGATCTGTGGCCGACTTCCGCCGTCCTGTCGGGCTCGAACGTGCAGAGCCTGGCCCCCAATCCGCAGGACCCGTACACGTTCTACCTGAACATGGGGGACGTGCTGAACATCGAGACGGACGGTGCGCAGGGCAGCGACCTGACCGGGACGCGCATCGTATCGGACAAGAAGGTGAGCGTGTTCGGCGGGCACGAGTGCGCCAACATCCCGCTGGGGACCAACTACTGTGACCACGTGGAGCAGCAGCTCATTCCGGTTCCCACCTGGGGGACCCACTACATCGGGGACGCGTTCAAGGCGAGGAACGCTGCGCAGAAGGACGTGTTCCGGGTACTGGCCGGTGCGGACAACGTCAAGGTGACGCTCAATCCTTCGGTGGCCGGTCCCTACATCCTCCAGAAGGGGCAGTGGGTCGAGTTCTACTCGGGGACGAGCTTCGAGGTGGTGGCCACGGGGCCGGTCCTCCTCGGCCACTACCTGCAAGGCAGCAACTACGCAGGCTTCTCCCCTCACCCGCAGTGCTCGTTCGGGACGGGCATCGGGGATCCGGCGTTCACGCTGGGCATCCCGATGGAGCAGTACCTGAAGGAGTATATCGTGCTGACTCCGCCGGCCTACATCGAGGACTACGTCAACATCATGGCCAAGATCGGAACCGAGGGGAGCATCACCATCGACGGCAATCCGGTCAATGCCCCGTTCGTGCCGGCCGGAGCCAGCGGCTACGCTGTGGCGCAGGTCTCGGTTTCGGACGGCGTCCACACGATCAAGGGGAGCGAGGTCTTCGGCGTGACTGCGTACGGCTACGACTGCGACGTGTCCTACGCGTACCCCGGGGGGCTGAGTCTCAAGTCGCTGCAGTAGCCGCATTCTCGCTGGCGAGCGTGTGGCTGAGGGCTCGATGGCCGGGGGGAACCGCGCACCGACGGCGGACGAACGGCCGCATTCAGCCTGGAGGGAGCCAGCCGGGGGCAATCCATGGACCGACGTCTTCTGGAAGAGCTGCTGGAACGGTTCCGTCGTGGCGAAACCACGCTCGAAGAGGTGCGGGAGGAGCTGGCCCGGATGCCGTTCCACGGCATGGGTGACGTCGTGGTGGACACGCATCGGGGGCTCAGGCTGGGGTTCCCCGAAGTGGTATTCGGCCTGGGCAAGACGGCTGAGCAGGTGGTGCGTATCGCGGCTGCGTTGACCGAGCGGGGGAGCAACGTCCTGGTGACGAAGCTCCAGGCCGACAAGGTCGTCGGGCTGCGGGAGCGGTTCGGGCCGGATGCGGTCGAGCACGACGAGGTGGCGGGAGCGGTGCTGGTCCGGCATCACCCGGTGGAGGTCACGGGGCGGGGGACGGTCTGCATCGTGGCAGCCGGGACATCGGACCTCCCGGTGGCCCGGGAGGCATCGTTCACGGCTCGATGCCTTGGGAACCGGGTGGAGGAGGTCTTTGACGTCGGCGTGGCGGGCGTGCACCGGTTGCTGCATCACCTGCCCGGGCTGCGCTCGGCCAATGTGCTGGTCGTGGTGGCGGGGATGGAGGGGGCGCTGCCCAGCGTGGTGGGGGGGCTGGTGAGCCGGCCGATCATCGCGGTTCCCACGTCGGTGGGGTACGGGGCCAGCTTCGGGGGAATTGCGGCGCTGCTGGGGATGCTCAACAGTTGCGCTCCGGGGGTGACGGTGGTGAACATCGACAACGGGTTCGGGGCAGCGTATGCGGCCTCGCTGATCAACCGGGAATTCGGTTCATGAAGACGCTGTACCTGGATTGCGTGTCGGGGATCGCGGGCGACATGTTCCTGTCCGCGCTCCTGGACCTGGGCGTCCTGCCGGAGGTGGTCACCGGTGCGGTGGAGCGGGTGGCGCCGTCGGAGGTGACGTTCTCGTTCGAGGCGGTGACGTCGGGGGGGATGCGCTCGCTGCGCACGACGGTATGCCCCACGGGGAAGACGGGGCAGCTCCGGCGCCTGCCGGACATCGAGAAAGCGATCCAGGCAGCGGGGCTTGCCGAGGGGGTGAGGGATGCCGCTGTGGCGGTGTTCCGTGCTCTGGCCGGGGCGGAGGCCGCGGCTCACGGTGTGCCGCTGGACGAAGTGCATTTCCACGAGGTGGGCGCCTGGGATTCCATAGCGGACATCGTCGGGGTGTGTGCCGCGCTCGATGCGCTGGGGGTGGACGAGGTGGTCTGCTCGTCGCTGCCGCTCGGGTGCGGGACGGTGCGGACGGAGCACGGGTTGCTGCCCGTACCGGCGCCGGCCACGTTGGAGCTGGTGAAGGGGTTGCCCGTCTCGTCCGGCCCGTGCGAGGGGGAGCTGACGACGCCGACCGGGGCGGCTCTTGCCCGGGTGCTTTCCACCCGGTTCGGCCGGATGCCGGACATGGTCGTGCAGCGTGTGGGCTGCGGGGCGGGCCACCGGGAGATCCCGGGGAGGCCCAACGTCCTGCGCCTCGTGCTGGGGGAGCTTCCGACCGGGGGGGGCAGCCAGGACGAGTGGCTCATGGCCACGAACCTGGATGACTGCTCGCCGCAGGTCGTGGCCAGTGCGCTGGAGCGGCTGTTCCAGGAGGGGGCGCTCGATGCCTGGTGCACCCCGATCCAGATGAAGAAGAACCGGCCGGGCGTGCAGGTATCGCTCCTCTGCCGGGCAGCGGAGCGGGATCGCCTCCGCCGCGTTCTTTTTCGAGAGACGACGGCGATAGGAGTGCGTGAGCAGCTCGTGATTCGGACGAAGCTGCCCCGAGAGTGGGTGCCGGTGACGACGCGTTTCGGCACGGTGCGGATGAAGGCATGCCGGCTGGACGGTGAGGTGGTGAACGCGGCTCCGGAGTTCGAGGACGCCCGGCACCTGGCCGAGGCGAATGCCGTACCGGTTCGAGTCGTTCTGGCCGAGGCGATGGCCGCGTTCCGGGCGGTCGAGGGTGTTCCCGAGGCAGCGAATCCTCCCGGGGAAGGGGCCGGCAAGGGGACCCGGGATGAGGGCTAGGCGGGGCACGCTCCTGCGGGAACGAGCCGCCCGGCTCTCGGCGGACGGCCCGACTGCGTCCGGTGCGGATTCGCCCGGGATTCGTCTTCGCGGGCACCACCTCCTCTGCCTGCTGTCGTTCTCTGGGGACGGGTACTCTCCGGAGTTCGTCGAGCGTTTCCGGAGCCTGGCCGATTCCTATCGCGAGCCCGGCCTGGTGGTCCGGGTCCTTGCATCGCCGGATGATGCCTGCGCTGCGTGTCCGCACCTGGACGCTGGGGGGTGCGCCTCGCCCATGGACGGTCCGGAGGCGGACGTTGCGGCCCTGGATGCCGCGGTGCTGGACGCGTTGGGCATTGCTCCCGGCCCGCACCTGGCGCACGACCTGCACCGGCTCGTCGCGGCGTTGTCCGAGGGGACGCTGCACCGGCTGTGCAGGGCCTGCTCCTGGTATGGAAGGACCGACTGTCAGAGGACCGTCCGCGAAGCAGCGGCCCGTCTCACCGTACCCCGAACGGGTTGAAGATATCGAGGGTGACACCGACCCGGAAGCTCTTGGGGTCGGAGATGTTGTGCTCGTAGCCGACGTCCACGGACACCACGGATCCGGCCAGCACGCTCAGCCCGCCTGCCAGAAAGAGGGGGGCCTCCTGGCCCTGCTCGTAGCGCCCACCGGCCCTCACCACCACTTCGGGGACCAGCATGTACTGGACCCCACCCATGTAGGAGACCAGGGCATCCTTCTTCTTTCCTTCCCGGCTGAGGGTGTCGAACATGGCCGACGTATCGAACGCCAGCACCAGGGGACCGGTCCACCACGAGAGGCCGCCGCCGACCCCGCGGGGGGTGGTATCGCTCAGGGTGCTCAAGAGGTTGTAGCCGACCACTCCGAGCATGAGCTGGCTGCGGAAGTTGAACGCCAGGCCGAAATCGGCGGACCATAGATCCTTGTCCGCGGATTCCCCTGCAGGCCATGCCTGACCGTAGTGCCCTCCGGCGCCGAAATGGACTCCGAACTCGGGGGCCTCGAAGGAGTAGGCCAGCGCGAGGTGAGCGTTGTGCCCTTCGAGGCCGTCGCCGAGCAGGTAGTCGTACAGCACGCCCATGGAGAGGTGGAGGGGGTTTGGAGTGGAATCGGTCCATTCGACGCCGATCACGTGAGCGTCCAGCTCCTTGCCGTCGGCGGCCTTGACGCGCGTGAAGCCGTAGGAGGCTCCGAGCACGTACATGCGGGAGGTGGCCAGGGCCGCTGGATTGAGCAGGGTGGCGGCCCCCGCGGTTGCGAACGACCTCCCGGTACCGGCAATGCCGCGGCTGCGGGCGGTGAGCATCTGATCGTGCTCTGCGAGCTGGGCCGATGCCGGCAGCGAGTAGAAGCACAGGACTGCCAGCATTGCGAATCGAGATGGTCTCATGGGGCTCCTCCGGTAACGGGCCATGTGGACGTGCAAGAGGATACTGTCGGCCCGCACCC
>VGRX01000160.1 GCA_016875215.1 Deltaproteobacteria bacterium | reverse complement strand
TCTTCCTTCTTCTCTTCGGCCTTGGGTGCGGGCTCTTCCTTCTTCTCCTCGGCCTTGGGTGCGGGCTCTTCCTTCTTCTCCTCGGCCTTGGGCGCGGGCTCTTCCTTCTTCTCCTCGGCCTTGGGTGCGGGCTCTTCCTTCTTCTCCTCGGCCTTGGGCGCGGGCTCTTCCTTCTTCTCCTCGGTCGGCGGCGTCGCCCCCTCCTCCTCGACCTTCTGGACCTTCTTGATCTCGAGGATGTCGATGGCAGCGGCCTCGTGCGCCTTGAACTTGTCCTCCACCGCCTGGATCATCGGTTCGGAATCGGCGACCATGCCCATACCGATGTACTCCCGGGCCTCCTTGAACGCAGTATCATACTGGACGAGGTCCGTGGCGAGCTTCTTGGCCGCGTTGATCTTCTTCTTCAGAGCCGCGTCCTTGGCGGCCTTGGGCCCGTTCTCGGCCATGAAGGCATCGAGCTGCTTGCGATAGTCGCTGGCCTGTGATTCCACCTTCTTCATCCGCTTCTCGAAGGCCTGGGCCTTGGCCTTCATCTCCTCTTCCATCTTCTTGGCCTCGGCCTCGGCCATGGCCATCTCCTCTTCCATCTTCTTCATCTGCTCGGCCATCTTGTGGGCCTGGTCGAGCCCCTTGACCCCTTCGGACACATCCACGCCCAGCTTGGTACCCGAGTCGATGAACTCCTGGTACGCGGCAGCGGCCTTGTCGAAATCGACCAGCTTGACCTGGTAGATCCGGGCGATGCGGAGCAGCAGGTCCACCCGAGCCGTATCCAGTTCGAAGGCCTTCCGGTAGAGAGCGAAGCCGTCGTCGAACTCCGCCATTCCGACCTTGCAGCTCCCCAGGCCGACGACCGCCTCGACCATGTCCGGACGCTCGGTCAGGACGTATTCGTATTGCTCAAGGGCAGCGTGGTAGTTGAGGTAGTTGAGGTAGACGGCAGCCAGGTTGAGCCGGGCCTCGAGGTTCTCCTGGTTCACTCCGATGGCCCGCTGGAAGTTGACCACTGCCTTGGGGGTGTCGCCGAGCTGGAAGTAGGTGAGGCCGAGGTTGTTGTAGGCCTCGGTCGAATACTTGTCGAGCGTGAGCACCTTGTTCTCGAAGATCCACCTGGCGATCTGAAGCTCCCCCTTGAGCAGGTAGATGAGCCCGCGGGTGTTGAGGGCCACCACGTTGGCCGGCTGCAAGATGAGCACGTTGCGCACGAAGTCCTCGCACGTGGTCAGCGCATCGAGCTGCCGGGCGCGGTCCTTCTCGCCCCTCGCCTTCATGAGCCAGTAGAGCGCCAGCGCGTTGTTCACCTCGACGTTGTCCGGATCCCTCGCGATGACCTCGTCGAACAGGCTCTTGGCCTTGCCTTCCAGCTCGACCCCCTTTGCATCGTCACCGGCCAGGAACGCATCGCGGGCCTTGGCCAGGTAGACCTTGCCGACGTACCCCTTGGCCGAGCCGCTCTCCGGGTTGGCGTCGAGGGCCTTCTGGTAGACCGACAGCGCCTCCTCGTTGCGTCCGGTCCGCTCGTACACCATGCCCAGGTTGAAGTAGGCCTCGAGGAAGTTCTTGTCCTCGCTGGAGGCCTGCTCGAAGGACTGCGCTGCCGCTCCGTAGTCCGGGGGGGCCTGGTACACGGAGATCACGCCGTCACGGAACGACTTCTGCGCCTGGACCTCCACGCCCGGGACGAACTCCGGCTTCTCCGCCACCTTGACCTTGCGCATCTCCAGCGCCTTGGCAAGCGCAGCGCGACGGGCCTCTTCCTCGTCCCGCACCTGCTTGGCCTTCAGCTCCTCCTGGGTCAAGGTCGGCTGGTCATCCAGCGGGTCCCCTGTGGTCTGCTGCGTCGTGGCAGGGCCGCACGCCACCGCCACGGCCAGCAAGAGCAGCATCGCCACTCCCGAAATCCATCTGAACGCTACGTTCATGCTTGGCTCCTGCATGTTCTGTCTCAGCTCGAAGGTCGAGAAGCAACCCATGGTCGTGCCCTCCATCCGGCTACTTGCCGCCTCCATTCGTCGCCCCGCCGTCCTTCTTCTCCCCGTTCTCGCCAGCCGGCGCACCCTCCTCCTCCGGCTTCTTGTCCTCCCCTTCGAAGGTCACGAAGTCGACTTCCGTGTCCCCACGAACCAGGGTCCGGATGAAGCTGGTGGAAAGGAGCGTGTCCTTGGTGTGTGCGGTTGCCACGAGATCCTCGTGCTCGATCGGGAAGTCCTGCGGGGTCAGCTTGGCGGCCATGGTCCCCGACTTCTTGGACCACTCGCTGTACACGCCGAGCTGGTGGGCCATCAGAATGGCCTGCTTGAAGTTGGCCCGGGCCTTCTCCTCCAGCGGAGCGGCGAACCGGTCTTCCAGCTCGGCCTTGTACATCTCCACCTCGTCCTCGGTCAGCCCTTCGGGCAGCGGCACCGCGTACAGGGTCTCGGCAAACTCGTGGTACAGCAGACCGACCTGGTAGTAGGCCGCGGCCGCCCAGAAGCGCGACCCCGTCTTGATCACGGCATCGAACGCCGCCTCCGCGGCCTGATGCAGCTTGGCCTTCTTCTCCAGCGACGTCCCCATCCGGTAGAAGCTGGACGTGTCGATCCCGAACTCGGAGAAGTCGTGGTACTGGTACTGCGCCATGTAGAAGGCGGACTGAGCGGCCCAGCTCAGGCACTTCTTCTTGCCGTCGCCGTCCAGCTTGGCGAATGCCTTGCCGGCCGCGCCAAAGTGGTCGAGCGCCTTCTTCCGGTTCTTCGTCCGCTCGATCTCGTAGAGGGTGAACCCCGCCTTGGCCCAGGCCTCGACGACCATCGGCCCCCGGGACGCGTTCTTCTTGTCCTGGGCGAATGCCACGTACTTCTTGTACGCGGTATCCAGGTTCCCCTTCTCCTTCTCGATGTCTCCGATCTTCAGGGCCGCGCGCGGGGCTCCGTCGTGCTTCGGGAACAGCTTGAGGAACTCGGACAGGGCGGAGACGGTGGCATCGCGGTCCTGCAGCGACTGGTAGATGGTCGCGGCATTGATGATGGCCACCGGCGTCTGCGGGTTGTCCTTGAAGCGCTTCATCTCCATGAACGCCTCCGCTGCCTTGCGGAACTGCGTCTGCGCCTCGTAGATCTCCCCGATGACGAACTGCGCCTCCGCTGCCTTCGGGCTCTTGGGATACTGGCGAATCAGCTCCTCGTACTTCTCGATGGCCTCACGCAGCTTCTTGGACCGGGCATACAGGTAGGCCAGGGTGTACGTCGTGTACGCCATGATCTCCTTGTTGTTCCGGAACTCCTTGGTCAGCCGGTTCAGCTCCTCGATCGACCCGCTGGTGCGCCCCTCGGTCTCGAGATCCTTGGCCCGCCGCGTGATCGCAGTCGCGATGATGAGCTCCAGGTCCGACTTGCTCTTGAACAGGAAGTTCTTCTCCGCAATCAGCTTGCGGGACCACTCCTCCACCGCCTCCCAGTTCCGGACCCGGTAGTAGCAGTCCATGATCATCGTGGCCGCAATGGCCGCGAACCGGTGCTTGGGGTCGTACTTGAAGATGTTCTCGAACCGCATCACCGCCTCGTCGAACATCCCGTGCTTGTAGAAGGTCTCGGCCGCGATGTACATGATGTTCGGGATCATCTCGCCACGCTCCGGGTACTTCTTCCGGAACTCGGGATCCTTGCGCGCCTCGAGCAGCAGCTCCGTGTACTTGTCCGCTGCCTTGATGAACCCGACCTCCAACTCGTGAAGCTCCGTGCGCTGGATCTCCTCGGCCTCGTCACGCATCTGCTCGGCCGACACCTTCTTGAACTCGACTTCCCCCTTGTTGGCCCGCTGGCGCAGACCCGCCTCCACCATCATCTCCTCGTGGCAGTAGATGACTCCGAGGGCCGCGTCCTCCACGAACTTGCCCTTGGTGTCCTTCTGGATCACGAACGAGTACTGCTCCGCAGCCTTCTTGAAGTCGTGCAGGTTGAAGTAGAGGATTTCCGCATACCAGAAGTTGATCTCGTAGGAGCGGTTCGAGTCGGGGAACCGGCGCAGGTACTCCGCATAGTACTCGGCCGCCTTCATGTACTGAGGCTCGGATTCCCCCTTGCGTCCCTTCTGCTCCAGCGCATCGGCCTCCACGTGGTAGTGGTTCGCCACGTAGAACACCATCTCCTCGAGCATCTTGAGGGCCGCATCCGTCGCTGTCGGATTCTCGCGGTTCGCGATCCGCCACGGCGACTCGTTCTTGAAGTAGTCCAACTCCTCCTTGAGCACCCTCTCGATGGACGACCAGTCGGCCCGCTTGATCGCGATGTCCATGATCGTCTGGTAGTACTCGGGGATGCGCGGGGTCGTCGGCCACTTGTTGATGAAGTGGTAGTAGAGATCCAGCGCGTCCTGGTCCTTGCCCTGGGCCACGTACAGCTCGCCGATCGTGTGCAGCTTGACGTACGCCTGCTCCTCCCCCACTTCCCCGGTGAAGTACTCGCGGGCATCCTGCCAACCGTTCGGGATTTCGGCATAGGCCAGGACGAGGTCGGACAGCGCCTGCTCGCGGAACTCGACCTTGCCCACTTCCCTGTCGCCCTTGATCGCGTCGACCACGGCGTGGAAGGTCTCGATGCACTTCTGGAACTCGGTCAGGTTGTAGTAGACCCAGGCCAGCTTGTACAACGCGTAGTTGTACATCGGCGCTTCCGGGTAGTTGTTGATGATCTTCTCGTAGTTGACCTTGGCGTAGTAGAGCGAGTGGGTGTCGAAGTAGTACTCGCCCAGGTGGAGGAGCGCCTGCGGAATCAGCCGGCTGTCCGGGTGGCTCTGGACCAGGGTCGTGAAGTGCTTCACCCCTTCCCGCTGGAGCTGCACGTCCTTGGCCGTTCGGCCGGCCTCGATCGCGCCGCGGCCCAGGTAGTAGAGCACTTCGTCGATGCGCTGGTAGTCCGGGAATTCCCGAAGCACCTTGCGGTAGTACTCGAGGGCAACCGCGTAGTCCTCCACCGGCTCGACCGGCTTCTCCTTGACCACCCCCTCCTCGTACTTGTCGAGTGCGTCCATCCAGACTTTGCGCTGTCGCAGGTACTGGTAGTGGTTCTCCTCCCAGTAGGATTCCCCCAGCCGGAAGTAGATCTCGGCCTTGTTCTCGTAGTAGGGCTGGGTTGCCAGCAGCTCCTCCATCTTCTTGATGTTGTTCTGACGGAGGGTGGACATCTTCTGCTGGTTCTCCTCGACCGCCTTGCTGAGGTTGGCGGTTTCGAGCTCGATGAGCGACATGGCCTTCTTGACGCAGAACCTCTTGACCACGTCGCAGATCTGCCCTTCCTCGCAGTCCGAGTCGAACTCGCAGGGCTTCTCCTTCATCTCCCGTTTCTTCGCTTCGATCTTGGTGATCTCGCGCTTCTTCTTGATCCCTTCCTTCAGCTCCTGAGCGAACGCGGGCAGTGCGATCAGGCAGGCCAGGGAGACCAGGATGGTGTTCCTCATTTCATGCACTCCTCTTTCAGGAAGCTACGGTATCCCCACAGCTCGTCACTCCAGTAGTCCCCTTCGAACGGCCACTCGAGGGAGTCGGAACCGACGATGGCCACGGAGCCGCCGCCGACCTTCCTGGCACCGGTCGCCTGCTCGAGTGCGCTGACGACTGCGGGGTCCACCCCCTCCGCCTCGAGCGCCTCGATCTGCGACGGGGTGAACTGCCGGTAGGTATCGTCCTTCTTGATCCTCTCCACGATCTTCTCGACCGGCTCCTTGCGCTTGGTCATGGCCAGGATCGCCTGGTAGGAGCGATCGAGCTGCTCCTTCAGGAGAAGGAGGCGGGTCTGCATCTCGATCTTCTCCATCTCGACCTGGTTCAGGTCGAGCTCGATCTCGGTGACCTTGACCTCGTACTCCCTCAACGATGCCTCGACGATCCGCAGCACCTGCTGGATCTTGATGCCGATCTCGTTCATGCGTGCGATCTTGTCGGACTCGAGCATGGCGAGCTTCTCCTCGGCCCAGTCGCCCAGGTCGACGCGGCTGCGGGAGAGCTCGGTCTGCTCCTTCTCAATCTGGTGGATCGTCTTGTAGAGCGTGTAGAATTCCACGTTGCTCAGCACCGGGTAGAGCAAAGATTGGGGCATCGAGTACGAGCGGTCGCCGTCCAGGATCTTCGTCAGCGCCATGTAGTATTCCGCGGGTGTCCGCATGGACTGCATGAACTGGGAGAGCGGCACGCCCAGCACCGACACATGGTTCCGGAACATGTCGATGGATTCCTTGGCGAACTCGTACCGGCACATGTTCAGGTAGACCGTGGCCTCGAGGATCCAGAGCTCGGGATAGAAGTAGTGGTCGAAGTACGGAGAATGCAGGGCGTGGAAGGTCCCCAGGGCGCGGGAGTTGTCCCCCTTGACGAAGAAGCACCACCCCGACTCGTAGAACGCGACCGGGAGCTGGAGCGATTCCTGGGGTACCTTCCGGTAGTAGAAGATGGCAGCATCGTAGTCACCCGTTTCGTACGCGATCCGGGCCAGCGCCATGTACGCCAGGTGCGAGACGCGGGGGTAAAACGTGTTCCTCTCCTGCGCCAGGACGGCCTGCTGGAAGCTCTGGACCGCGGACTTGTACATCTGGTTCGCGACCTGCACCAGGCCGGTCAGGTAGAGCGAGCGGGCGTACTCGGGCGACCCCTCGCTGATCTGCTCGAAGTACTTGAGTGCGAGGCTGTAGTTCGCACCTTCGAAGAAGAACTCCCCAAGGAAGTAGTTGTACTCGTCCTGGAAGGTCTTCGAGAAGTTGCCGACGAAGAAGTGGGTGAGCTGCTCGAGGTTGGGCGGGGAGAACTCCACGAGGCGGCGCATCTCCCGCAGGTGCTGGAACGCGGGCTGGAAGAACACCCGATCCGGTCCCTGGAGCACGATCTCCAGCAGCATGTCGGCAGCGGAGCGATGCAGCCCTGACTTGGCCAGTGCCAGGGCGATGCCGTAGTTGGCATTGTAGAACTCGTCGGAATCGGGCGGATAGCTGCCGTCGGCCACGAACTTGCGGAAGTGCTTGATGGCCTCGACGTACTTGCCGTCCTCGGCCAGCTCCATGCCGGTCTTGAGCTGCCCCTGGGCAAAGGCCTTCTGCTGCGCCTTCAAGGCCTTGTCCTGCTCCTCCTTGAGGCGCAGGGCCTCGAGGCGGGCACGCTCGGCCTCGGCCCGGATCTCCTCGGGTGTCTTCTCCTGCACGGTCGGCTTGTCTTCCGGCTTCTTGTCCGGCTCCTTGGGCCCTTCGGGCGTCGCGGTCCCGTAGCGCTGCGGAGTCGCCAGCATGAAGCGGATGACGGCCTCGGGCACACCGGCGTTCTTGAGCTCGAGGATGTCGTTGATCTCGAGGTTGAAGATGGTGCGGTCCTTTTCGATGGCCTTGATGATTTCGTCCGCGGAGATCCCCAGGTTGGACAGGGTGATGATCTCCTCTTTGGAAACAGCGAGTGCGTCTCTTCCGCCCGCGGTGATGCCGAGCAGGAACGCGGCCAGCGCCACAAGGGTGATTCGCCTAGTCATGTCACGCCCCCCGGTTCGATTCACTTTTGAACGCCATGGGTTCCAAGCATCCGCCCCGAGCCTACAGGAAGAACGCTGCGCCGAGCGTCAGCTCCGCAGGGTAGGAGACGCCCCCCCGCTCGGCTGCGAAGAAGTAGTGCCGGTACTCGATGCGCATGGCCAGCCAGTCCAGGAAGTAGAGGCGGACGCCGGTCCCCACGTTGGCCGCGACATCGTACCTCTTCTTCCGGTCGCCGCCCTCCTCGAGCGTGGCCACCTCGGTCCCGATGCAGCCCACGCCGACCGCCAGGTGGAAATCGAAGTGGAACAGCTTGGAGGTGAACAGGCCGATCTTGCCGTGGACCGGACTCCAGAGACCCTCCAGACCCGCGGTCCACTGCAGCTTCTGCGGCAGGAACGTCTTGATCTGGATATTGAAGGTCTCCGGGTTTTCGAGGAACACCGACAGCTCGGATTCCGTCGGGATGAAGTAGGAGCCGAACAGCTCCACCCCGATGTCTTCCGAGAAGAAGTAGTCGTAGCGCAACCCGAGCGGGTAGTACATCATGAACTCGTCGTTGGGGATGGTCCCCCCGTAGATGCCCAGCTCGTGCCGTCCGTCCTTCTGGAACAGCCGCTTCTGGATCACCTTGACATCCCGCTTCTGGCCCCAGTACTTGTCGAGGTACTTGTCAAGCACCCCGGCCTCCTGGGCGAAAGCGGACGACGCAAACAGGCCGATGAAGGCCGCCAGAACTGCGTGGACCACGAATGTTCTTCCCTTCATGTCTTCCTCTCCGTGCGCGACATCACGTTTGGTTGCCCGAAACACCATAGCACTCCGTGCTGAAAACCCTACTCGGTCGGCTCTTCCGGCGCCGGCGCCTCGGGGGGCGGCGCCTCGGGGGGCGGCTCCTGGGCCGCCTCGCCCGGCGGCGGGAAGCAGTTGGCCCCCCCGCAGTCCCAGTCGTCCGGGTATGCCAGCTCCCCGACGTTGGGGTACTTCAGGTGAGGCTCGAGATTCTCCCACGTGCACCCGGACTCCGGCTTGATCTTCAGGGTGGCCCAGTACACCCACTTGCTGTCCGGATCGTCCGGATCCTCCCGCGACCATCCGCGTCCCTCGTCATAGTAGAAACAGGCGGCGGCCAGCCCCTCGGGCTTGGCCACCTCGGCCGGGACCTCCGGCGGCTTGGGCGGTGCGCAGTCTCCGTGACAACAGAGCGTCGGTATGCCGGCCAGCTCCACGGTCTTGGTCTCGTTCTGCGTGCCCGAGCCGGTCTTGGTCTCGGTCTGCACCTTGATGAGCACGCTTGCCGCGGTGCAGGAGCTCTTCTCTCCGTTCTCCAGCCACGAAAGCGTGCTCTTGCAGATCATCTCCTGCGGATCGCACCACCACTGCTCGGTCGAGCAGGCGTTGTACTTCTCGTCCTGCGGGCACGTGTCCACGGCCGGACTGCACTCCTTCCGGACAGCGAGCCGGCGATCAGCGAACGGCTCATCTCCCTCGAGGTCGGTGGTACCCACCTTGTAGGCGAACCCGTCTTCGATGCTCACCAGGAGCTCATCGTCGCCAGCAACGACCTTCCCGGTCCCCTCCAGGGTGTAGATGTACCCGACCTTCGGGTCGTTCCCCTTCTTCATGGTGGCCAGGTTCAGGACACCCCGCCAGTAACCCCGGAACGTGTAGCGGACGCGCATCAGCGTCTTGCCCAGCGTGTCCTGGAGCTGGGATTTCGGGATGTCCAGCGTGTTGACGAACATGTACTGGCCGCCGGTCAGGCACGCGACCTCCATCTGCCGGGCATCCCGCATGCGATAGCCCTTCGCTTCCATCTGGACGAAGTGGACCGGGATGCGCTCGATCATCGGCTTGGTCTCGATGTAGTCCCGCACCGTCTCGAACGACGTGTTGTACTGCAGGCACTGGCTGCTGCACGTGTTCAGGTCCGTGGACGGGCCGCAGGTATCCGGACCGTCGCCAACGACCAGGATGTGCTTGTAGGCAGCGTTGCGCAGCGCGGACGGCGGGTCGATCGCTTTGCCTTCCTGGTCGACCCACTGGGACGGGTCCCCTTCCATGTAGCGGTATGCCACGTCCAGCGCATACCAGAGCGGAGTCCGCCCCTTCTCCTCGCCCTTGATCTTGTCCAGGCCGTTGAACCCGATGATGCTCTCGCGATTGGTGCCGAAGCACTCCCGCATCTTGGTCTTCAGATCCGCGTCGGGTTCCGACGGGAGATGGCAGACCATGTCGAACTTGCTCTCGCTGTAGGCGAACACCACCACGGGGTCCTTGTCGTTCATCCCGCGGATGACCGCCTCGATGGCGGTGAAGCGCGCAGCGCCCCCGTCCGACGCGTTGTCGCCCCACGTATCCGAAGTGAGCTTGGCGGAGACGTTGGCGAAGTTGTCTTCCTTGTAAGGCGGGTACGGGTCCACGAGCCCCTTCATCGAGCCGCTCATGTCGAGCAGGATGGCCAGCGCCACGCTCCCCTTGTTGTCCAGTGCGGGCCTGCCGTACGAGTAGTAGTCGACGCTCTGGAACTCCACCGGGCTGCCTGCCCC
>VGRX01000159.1 GCA_016875215.1 Deltaproteobacteria bacterium | reverse complement strand
AAGGGGCCACCGGCCAGTCCGGGACGTCGTTGAACAGCAGGGGGTATGGCCCCGGGTCTTCAAACGGGATCGTGTCGCCCGGGTCCAGCAGCTCGGTGGCGATCTCCACCGCCCGGGCCGTCAGGTAGTCACCCTGCTTGGGCCCCCAAAGCGCCCCGGATGCCTCGTAGCCTCCCTGATACCAGTCCCACTCCGGGGTGCTGTAGCCGATGTAGTCCATGGCAAAGCCGGATACCACGATCTTCTTCTGCCCGGGGAAGAGCGTCTTGATTCCATCCTCGATGTTGAGAAGGACCTGCGTGACCGGCTCGCCCGGGAATGTCATCAGCAGGACGTCACCCAGCATCGCCGCACCCAGGAGAGTCCGATCCGGTGCCTGCTCGCCCGGGAATCCTGCCCCTTCGGCCAGGAAAGCGATGTCCATGCACTTCTTGTCCAGGTCGGGAATCGGGGTCGGCTCGCCGGTCCAGCACTCCGTTTCCACCGTCGAGCCGCAGTATGCCCCCCCGCCGGGGAAAGGAAACACCCCGTCCTCGTAGCCCATGATGTCGCGGCCCAGCGGAACGTAGTGCCAGACGGAGGCAAGCGGAACGTCGTCCGTGGGCTCCATCTTCTCGAAGGCCTGCTCGATTGCGTCGGCAGCCGCCACACCCAGTGCCTCGATCCGACTGAAACTGTCCGGAATGTCCGGAGAATCGGCCGGCTTCTCCACCTTGGGGCTGCCCGGGGACATGTCCCCCGCACCGGCCTGGAACATCATCACCTCCACCGGATGGTCGAACCGCTCCTTGATCTTGTCCTCCACCCCGCCGAACGAATCACGGCTCAGCAGGTGGTCCTCCGCTCCGAAAACGGTCCCGTGCAGGGAGTGGACCAGGAAGAGCCCCTTGACCGTCCCGTCCTGCCTTTCGAACCGGAACACGTGCAGCCGGTCGTCCCGAAGCTCCGGGTTCTCGCAACGCCGGTCCGAATGCAGCTTGTCCGTCTCCACGATTCCGTATCCCATGCGGGCCGGCTCCATCGACAGGATGGCCTCGACCGCGGCATCCACCACGCCGTTCAGCACCCGGTCGAACATCTGCGGGAAGAACGAATCCGCCATGACCTCCCAGATCGGGCCCGGCGCCAGCCGCCCCGCACTCGAATGCGTGTGGGAGCCCCCGACGAAGACCTTGCCCGTCCAGTCGTACCCGGTCTTTTCCGTCAGGTCATGCGCAATCCGCTCGACGAAGAGCGTGTTCGTCGCAATGAGGTCGAGGCGGATCAGCAGCAGCCGGGACTTTCCCCCCTCCAGGACGAACACGCGCAGCGTCGGGTGATGGTACACCCTCTCCGAGCCGGAGAAGTTCTCGCAGAAGGGAGTGGTCACCCCCGCAGCCGGCATGTAGCCGCAGGTCGGTACCCCCAGCGGAACCGGCAGCAGCCGCCCGGCCGTCCCGAAGCGCAGCTTGACGGCCTCGTCGAGCGGGGGCAGCGGAAACGGCGAGGCATCGGCCGTGGCTTCGTCCCCCGGCACTGCATCTCCCGCCGCATCCGGTACCGTGTCACCGAGTCCGTCCGCAATCATGTCGGTCGGTGAGGTGACCTCGGTGACGTCCACCGGTTCCAGCGTGTCGGTCCCACTTCCCGACGAGCAGCCGATGACAAGGAAGAATGCAACTGGGAGCAATGCTGAGCTGGTGCTGGCGATTCTCATGCAGGTACCTCCGCCCGACGTGAGCAAGCGGCAGTATAGACTTTTTTGTTGACCCCGGCAATGCGTGGAGTTAGTTTCCGACGGTTCGGCGGGACTTGGGAGTTCCGCCCTTGTCGACTGACTCGGAGGCCGTCATGACCAGAAAGATCACCGATGAATGCGTTGCGTGCGGAACCTGCCTGCCCGAATGTCCAGAGGGTGCCATCGCCGAGGGAGAGCCCATCTATGTGATCAATGCCAGCGCCTGCACCGATTGCGGCGTGTGCGAGGATACCTGCCCCACCCAGGCCATCGTTCCCGCATAGGCCGGCGGCCGATACCGACCCGTCTGCTGCGTTCATCGCCTCGTTCCTCCCTGCGACGTACGGCAAGTACGCCTCGGTCGTCACTCGGCTCGCGCCTTGCATCCGGGCCGGTCTCGGCCGCCGGCACGCGGTGGGGTCCGCTGCGTTCATCGCCTCGTTCCTCCCTGCGACGTACGGCAAGTACGCCTCGGTCGTCACTCGGCTCGCGCCTTGCATCCGGGCCGGTCTCGGCCGCCGGCACGCGGTGGAGTCCGCTGCGTTCATCGCCTCGAATTCCCGGCCAAAAATTTGCCGGTGATCCGGTTCGCGTCTATCCTCCCGACCGAGAGGTTCTTGGGGGCGATCCGTGCAACGCGAGCAGGAGTTCTCACAGTTCTGTCCGACCTGTCGGCGTCACTACGAGACAGACCGCAAGGTCTGTCCAGCGGACGGGACGCCGCTCCTGGAGATTCCGCTCTCCCTCCCTCGCCCCGGAAACGTGTTCGACGGCCGCTACGTCATCCTCGAGGTCATCGGCAAGGGGGGCATGGCCACCATCTACCGGGGCTTCGACATCGTTGAGCGGCGGCAATGCGCGCTCAAGGTGCTCAAAGCCAAGTTCTCCGGCGAGGAGAGGGCCGTCGGGCAGTTCTTCAACGAGGCCAGGGTTGCCCGGCGCCTCGAGCACCCGAACATCATCCGGACCTACGAGTACGGCCGGACCACCGTCGGCTACCTCTACATCGCGATGGAGCTCCTGGAAGGGCAGACCCTGTCGCAGCTTCTGAGGGAGAAGATCCGACTCGAAGTGGGCCGGGCCATCGGCATCTTCACCCAGGTGATGCGGGCGCTCGACTGTGCACATGCCACGGGGACGGTGCACCGTGACCTCAAGCCGGAGAACGTCTTTCTGGCATGGCAGGACGGTCGTGAGGTGGTCAAGCTCCTCGACTTCGGAATCGCCCAGTTCGCAGGGTTGACCCACCTGGTCTCACGGGACATCTGCGGCACCCCGGCCTACATGGCCCCGGAGCAGATCCGGGGGCGGGAGACCGGACCGTCCGCCGACCTCTACTCCGCCGGAATCGTCCTGTTCGAGATGCTGTCCGGCTCCCAGCCGTTCCATGGGGAATCTCCCATGGACGTGCTCCGCCTCCAACTCAAGGCCCAGCCGCCGTGCCTGCTGGAGGCCTGCCCCGGGATTCCGCTCGTCGAGCCGCTGTCCGCACTCGTGTCCCGGCTGCTCCGCAAGAAGCCGGTCGAGCGCTACGGAAGGGCTGCCGACATCCTGGCCTACCTGAATCGGATGACCGAGCCCGGCTTCGAGTCCTCCTGCCCGTCGCCTCCGGGGCCCAGTGTTGCCGCTCGGCCGCTGGCAGTCGTCCCTCCCACCGGCCCCGAAACCGGGGACGAGGAGATCAGTGCTGCCATCGTGCTTGCCTCAGACGCACAGCGGAGCGAGGCGGGGTTCGTGCCGGAGAGCATCGACGGCCGCCTGACCGAAGGACGGCCGCTCGTTCGAACCGACGCGGGCGGAATCCACCGGCAGCGCTACTGGCTCGCCGATGCTGCGGGGGACGACCCCCGTTTCCGGCTCGTCGGCTGCCTCGACCCCGACCGTTCCATGGATGCCACCCGATCCGGTCCGGCCATCCGGCTCCAGGACCAGCCCCGCATCGCCCTGGCCCCGGCCGAGCAGTCGGCTGCGCTGGCCGACCTGGCCTCCGATCTCGTGGCCAACGGGCATCCCGCCCCCGAACACGAGGTCGCTTCGGCCCCGGTGCCGACTCCCAACCTCTCGGGTTCCGCCTCCAACCGGGAGCTGTGTCTCCTGCATGCCCGGCTGGTCTGCCTGGGGCAAGCCTCCGACCGCGAATTCGACGATGTCCGCACGTCGCTGGGAGAGTCCCTCGAGCGCTGGTTCGCCCTGCTGGACAGCCTCGGCGGCCTGGTCTGCCACGACAGCGGTACGGAGTTCAAAGTGCTTTTCGGGTATTCCGACAACGGCATGGACTTCACCCGTTCGGCCTTGGAGGCTGCGTGCAGCCTCTCCTGCCTGGTCGACGAGGCAGCCAGCGTCACCGGCCGGCCCTATGCTGTCCGGATCGGACTTGCGTCGGGCAAGGTCTTCTTCGACCGTTCGACCGAGGGACCGCTCGATTGGATGATCCGGGGGTCGTCCGTGGATCTTGCGGTGCGCCTGTCCCGCATCGCCCCCCCGGGCGGCGTGCTGGCCTGCGAAACCACAGTCGACGTGGCGCGTTCCTGGGCAGCGGGACACGAGCTGGCCGGCATCTCCGCCCGCGGCGGAACCCACATCCGGACCTTCCTGGTCCAGGAGCTGGCCGCCCGCCCCGAGACCGTGCCGTCATTGCTTGACGCGATGTGCCCGCCGATGCCGGAGGCCCGCCCCTCCGCCCCACACGTGCCTTGGGTCAAGGACCCCCCCCCTCACCACATCGGCCGCTAGTCAAACCCACCCTCTAGATCCGCGCCGCCCCCTATGCCTCCCATTCGTCCCATTCGTCCTATTCGTCCTATTCGTCCTATTGTCCTATTGTCCTATTGTCCTATTCCCCCCCATCCTTGACTCCGCACCGGCCCTTGCCTTACCCTGTCTCCAGGTTCCTCTGCACGCGAGGTTCACCATGAGCACGGGTCGGCGAAGCGGTTTTCGTTGCTTTTCCAGGGGGGCTCTTGTCATCGTTGTCGTCTCACTCCTGGCCGCTGCCTGCGACCAGAGCCCGCTGAACCTGGGCCCGCTGGACCTGAGCCCGCTGGACCTGAGCCCGACGGAACCGGACCAGCGCGTCCACTTGAAGTGGGATTCAATGTTCGTCCTGAGCGGAAACCTGACGCGATCGACGGGGGAGGCAGTGGCCTTCGAGCCCGCCTGCCGCCTGAACGGGGAGGTTCCCGACCGACTTTCTTTTAATGTACTCTTCCAGGGGACGCAGAGGAAGGACGACGGCTCGGACAGGGACCTGTCCATCCGGCCCGGCGACCGGCTCGCAGGCAGAATCCTGGACGAGGCGCTGGTCACCCCCGACCTGTTCAAGCTGCAGTTCTCGTGCATCGAGCCCCTGCCGGAAGAGGACCTCTACGCTTGCGAAGGGACGGTGGACCCGGCGTCGCAGCTCGAGAGCGTCGGGTTCTACTCCTACGGCAAGCCGGAGGTGGACAACGAGGGCCCGCTCGCCCTGGCGATCCTCGTGGACATGAGCGGCTCGATGAAGGGGCTGGCTGACCCGGAGCCGCCGTATGCCGAGGCCAGCTTCACAGACCTGGCGCCCAAGCTCTCAGGCGTAGATTTCGCCATGAATGCCACCGATCCGGGCTATGCCCGCCTGGCCGCGGTCGAGGCGCTCGTCCGGAACATGGACGACGACGACGCTGTGATCATGTTGTCGTTCAACGAGAACAAGGTCGACGTGGTGTGTGAGCTGCCCGATGCACCCGACGCCGCCCTTGACGTCAAGCTGGAAGACTGCCTTTCGACCAACCGGAACCTGATTCTGGGCAATGCCGGCCGAGCGTTCTCCGCCCTCGACTGGATCAAGGGCGAGGAGAAGGGCCGTACGCCGCTCTGGCATGCCGTGGATCTGGCGTATCGGTACATGCAGGGCGATTCGACCGTCCGGGGGAACGGCAATGGCGAGGCGATCGCGCCGCCCAAGGCGCTGACCGGCGCAGCGTACCGGCACATCGTGGTCGTGGACGACGGGCCCGACACGTGCGCTCCGTCGTCGGACCTGAACCAGTGCTCCGCACCGTGCATCGAGTACAACACCTCCTTCGAGACCTTGCGCGACCACATCGAGTCGCAGCAGCCGGAGGAGCGCATCCCGGTGCACTTCCTCCAGATGCAGGCCAAGGGGTATCCGGACCGCGACCCCCGACAGCAGGAGATCGCATGCCTCACCGGTGGGCAGTATGCGTTCGTGAACACGTGGGACATTTCCAAGGCACTTCTGCGTGACGTGCTCGCAGAGACGCTCCTGCGGATCCGGTACACATTCCGGGGATACTGGCGGTTTGTGGTTGCGACCCCGGTTCTAGCTCAGCCCGGTGCGGCCAAGCCCGGGTACGAGCACGTGCTTGCAGGTTGGGGCTGGGTGCATCCAGGGCCGGACGAGGTGCTGGTCTCGAACGAGGATGGGTTCGACTTCGAGCCCGGCTCCCCGGACGCCGGCGGCGACGGGCCGTTCTCGGACGGCCGCATTGCCTTCCGCATCGACTGCGACCCCCTGAAGGATGCCTGCCCGACGGACGAGACGCCCGGGGCCTGCGCCCAGACGAAGTGGTGGTGCGACGAGCAGACGCTGACCTGCCGCGGTGCGGAGGCGTGGGCAGCGAACGGCGACAAGTCGTCGTGCGCGGACAAGACCGTGCTCATCAGGGTGCAGGTCCAGACCACCCCGGGAACCGGCACACAGACCGACATCAAGACCGTGGAGATTGCCGGTGTTCCGACAGTGTGCTGCACCGGGGCGTGCATGCCACCCAGGCCCCCCCAGGTGCCTGCCGAGGTAGCCAAGCCGGAGGGGTTGGCGGTCGCGTGCTTCTACTATGACGAAGGCCGAGGCTGGACGCACGAGGTGTCGGACGACCCGAACAGCAAGTGGGTGTACTGGGCCACGCTCAAGCTCGGCTATGATGTCGGGTGCACGTGGGAGAATCTCGAGCCGCACCTGAAGTACTCCGACACCGCCGGCCTCTCCTACCCGGACGACTGGGACTGTGGCGGCCAGAACTGCTTCCCGCCGTCGGTCCGTTGATCAGTTGATCGGGAAGAACACCGTGATGGTCGGCAGCTTGTCGTACTTGGCGCACAGCGTGACCGGGCTGTTCTCGGTCAGCTTGATCTTGCCCTCCTCCTGCTCCTGGATGGCGATCGTGCCCTCCCCCTTCCGGTCGCCCAGGACGCAGGGGGCATCGTCGTCGTTGAACTTGCAGGCATCGGGGTTGCAGGACGAGACGCCCTGGTAGGCGGCGTTCCAGAGTCCGGGGTCCGCCTCGACCAGGTCAATGATCTCCTGCTCCGCACAGGATGGACCCGAGTTGGATGCCTCGATGCGGCAGCCGCCCCCTTCCAGGGACGACACGGTGATCTGCGTCTTGGTGACCGAGGCCTTGAAGTCTGCTGTGATGTCCAGGTCGTTGCACGCGATGCTCTCGAGCTCGTACTTGCCTTCGTACTTGCAGGACGGCGGCCCTTCCATCGCGGTGAGCACGAGCGCACCGAGGTCGAGCACCGCGGGCACCTCCACGACTTCGACCTGCATGAAGGTCACATGGGTCGGGTCGCCGGCATCATCCGCATGGGCCTTGTACGCGGCCAGGAAGGTGAACTTGCCGGGGAGCGTCTCGAACGGCACGGGCACGATCGGGCTGCCTTGCGCATCCGCATCCCACTGCAGGAAGGTGTTGCCCTGCGCCGGGATGGCGTACGAGTCCCCCGAATACCCTGCGCCGGGGAAAAGCGGCAGCGCTGCCAGGATGTCCTTGCCCGGGTCGCCGCCGAACGGGTAGTCGGGCGGCAGCAGGGCCAGGATGTACATCCCGTCGTCGGTGGGGGGGACCGGAGCGTTGGAGAGTGCGAGCGTCCCCGCGACCGAAACCGGGCCGGTCTCCTCCACGTCCGGCTTGACCAGGATGTCGTCCTCGACACGCCCGTCCTGGGTTTCCCCGGGCGGCGCAACGTCCGCGGCCGCGTCGGGCACGGGCGGCAGCTCCGCGGCGGGGCCGTCCGGAGCAGCATCCCCGAGCGGAGCATCCGCCGGCACATCGAGGGGCACATCGGCCGCAGCGTCCCCGGTGACATCGTTGCCTTTCACGTCCTGGGGCTTCTTGTCGCCGCCGCCCGAGCAGGCAACCGTCGCAGTCAGTGCCAGCAGCGCAACAATCGTCAGCGTCATCTTCATGCTCACCTCCATTTCCTGCAGTGCCGCCCCCGTCCAGTTCGAGAGCCCGACTTTTCCACGCAACACCACGAGGGTACGCTGCATCCGGCGGCGCGTCAACTCCGGCTTGTCCGGACACGCGGCCGAGCGTATCATGGCGTCATGGTTCGGGGGGAGGTACCAGGACCGGTCATCGTCACGTTCGACATGGGGACGGTGGTCGTGGAGCTGAACGGCAACGAGCTGCCGGATGGGGAGAGCTCCCTGCTCACCTGGGACCACCGCGTCGGTGCGCTGCGGGGGGAGGCCATGGCCTACCGGAGCATCCTCGAGATGCTGGTCCGGCATCGCCTTCCATTCGACGATCGGGCGCGGGCGTACGAGACCTTCCCGGAGCTTGCGCCGACGGCCCCGTTTCGCCCCTATCCACACCAGGTGGAAGCGCTCGAGGCATGGAAGAAGGGGGGGATGCGAGGGGTCGTGGTGCTGCCCACGGGAAGCGGCAAGACGTGGCTGGCCCACCTGGCGCTCCAGCACTGCCGACGCAGCGCGCTCGTGGTCGTGCCCACGCTCGACCTGGTCTCGCAGTGGGCCTCGGGAATCGAGCGGGCCTTCGGCCGGTCGCCCGGCATCATCGGGGGAGGGGACTTCTCGGTCCGCCCGCTCACCGTGATCACCTACGATTCCGCGATCCGGCACATGGAATCGCTCGGCAATCGCTTCGGCCTCATCGTGTTCGACGAGTGCCACCATCTCCCGTCACCGACCTACGCCCTGGCAGCACGGCTGGCCCTCTCGCCGTTCCGGCTGGGGCTCACCGCGACACCGGAGCGCACCGACGGGGGCGAGGCGCTGCTCGAGGAGCTGGTCGGCCCCGTCGTCTACTCGTCCCGCGTGAGCACTCTGGCAGGCGACATCCTGGCCCCGTACAAGACCGTGCGGGTCCTCGTCGACCTGACTCCGGAGGAGGTGACCGCCTACCAGGAGGCTCGGGCCGTCTACCTCGATTTCTGCGCCAGCAAGGGGGTGAAGATGTCCGCACCGGACGGCTACCGCCGCTTCCTCCAGGAGACGGCCAGGTCGCACGCGGGGCGGGCCGCGTTCGAGGCCTACCTGCGCCAGCGCAACATCCCCCTCGAGTCGCGAGCCAAGTTCGACGAGCTGTCCGCCCTGCTCCAGCGGCACCGGGGAGACCGGATCATCCTGTTCACCCACGTCAACGAGATGGCCTACCGAATCGCAAGGCGGTATCTGCTGCCCGTCATCACCCACCAGACGCCGCCGAGAGAGCGGGCCGAGATCCTCAGCCGTTTCGGAACCGGGGCCTACCCCGCAGTGGTCACGTCCCGCGTGCTCAACGAAGGGGTGGACGTGCCCGAAGCCAGTGTGGGCGTCGTCATGTCCGGTACCGGGAGCATCCGTGAGCACGTGCAGCGCCTGGGGCGGATATTGCGCAGGCGGGAGGGCAAGGAGGCCGTGCTGTACGAAGTCGTGGCCCGTGACACACACGAGGAAGGTATGAGCCGCCGACGCACCCAACATGAAGCCTACAGGAACCCCAATGCCCGCAAACGCTATCGGCCTGCTTCGGCCTGAAATGCGAGGAGGGTGAGCGGATGCTCTCGAACGCCCTGCTCAGAGCGCGCATCGATACCGGGGAGAAGACCATCCGTCCCGCCCTGGTCAGCGAGAAGAACCGGGATGTGCTGCGTCGCATCGAGGCCGTGCTTGGGACCTTCGCATCCGCGGTGGGGAGGACTCGGGGCGAGCTTGACGAGCATCTCACCACGCTGGTGAAGGGGGGCGGCGACGTCAAGCTCAACAAGGCACTCGTGGAGCTGGCCTTCGACCTGGCCCGGTTCGAAACCCCCTCGTCGGTCGACGCCGGGACACTGCGGAAGCGGCTCTTCGAGCTCTCCGCAGCGGCCTTTCCCGTGGGCACGCCCGGGGAGGGAGAGGTGGCCCGCTCCAGGATCGTGTCCGAAGCGGCCCGCGAGCTCGCAATCACGCCCGCAGAGGTCGAGCGGTACATGTTCAGCGATCTCAAGGACGAGCAACTCCTCGAGGCGTTCGACTGCCCCGAACCCCTCTGGATGCTGCGCCGGTACAACGTGGCATTGGCCCAGGGGCTCCTGTTCGACGCGGTGCGGATGGACGGGG
>VGRX01000158.1 GCA_016875215.1 Deltaproteobacteria bacterium | reverse complement strand
TCTTGGGAGCCCCGGCCACGTTGGCCAGGTCGACGAAGTACTTGCCGCCGTTCGAGTACATGTGTGCGGTGAACGAGACGCCGACGCCGGGATTGGTCTCCGACACCTTCCAGCTCGGGCTGGTGGCGTTGCCATTGTACGCGTAGAAGTAGAGTGTGGTTCCGGTCGGGGTGTTTTTGTCCTTGAGCGGCTTGTTCCAGTCCGGGAACCGGCTGTCGTCCTGCAGCGGACCCTGCTGGCCGAAGACCCGGATCCCGAGCGCGTGCAGGGTCTCCTTCTCGTGCACGATTCCGTGGCAGTTGTAGCAGACCGAGGCCCCGACGTATGTCGCCTTGTCGCTGGGCCGGGTGGACACCGTGATGTCCTTCCGCTTGCCCACGAGGGACGCCTTGGGAATGGCATCACGGCACAGACTGCCGCCGGGCAGGTGGGCCGAGTCGTCGGCAGCCGGGATCACCGTGACGAAGAAGGCCCCGTTCCCGACCGTCGGGATGGAGTAGATCCCGTCCATGTCGGTGACGGCCTTGGCATACCCGGCGCCCTTGAGCGCGATGGTATCCTCCAGCGGTTCATCCACCTTGCTGGCAATCGCGTTGGCAATGGAGTCGACTGCGATCGGGTCGGTCGGGATGTCATTGGCCGGGACCAGGTAGACGGTGGCGCCGACGACCGGGTCGTTTGCAGTATCCCGGACGAACCCGGCGAGCCCGTTCGGCGGGAGGGTAAGTGTGCCGAGTCCGTCCTCGCCGGGTTCGCCCTGTGGGCCCTGGTCCCCGGCGGGACCCTGTTGCCCATCCTTGCCGTTGCTGATTGTGACGGAAGTCCCGTCGTCGCACTCGATGGTAACGGTACCGTTGCCGTTGTCGGTGGCGGAGCAGGAGGAGCCGTCCTTCCCCGGTTCGCCCTGAGCGCCCGGGTCTCCCTGAGCACCGGGCTGGCCGTCGGCGCCGTCCGCCAGGGTGACGGATGTTCCGTCGTCGCAGGTGATGGTCTTGGCGCCGTCCTCGTTGGTGGCAACGGAACAGGAGGAGCCGTCCTTTCCCGGTTCGCCCTGGGCGCCCGGGTCTCCCTGGGGGCCGTCCTCGCCGTCGGTTCCGTTGGAGAGGGTGACGGAGGTTCCATCGTCGCACGAGACGGTCTTGGTGCCGTCTTCGTTGTCGGTCACGGCGCACGAGGATCCGTCCTTGCCGTCGGCTCCCGGCTTTCCTTCCTGGCCGCCGGCGAGGGTGACCTCGGTTCCGTCGCCGCAGGTGATGGTGACGGAGCCGTCCTCGTTGTCGGTCACGGCACAGGGGGTCGCGTCCTTGCCGGGCAGGCCGGGTTCTCCTGTTTCCCCCTGGAGACCGGCTTCTCCGGGATCTCCCTGAGCGCCTTCCGGTCCGGTGCAGGCCGTGCCCGCCCCGAGGAAGAACGTCACCGTGAGCGCCAACAGCAGGTTCTTTCTCATGATCTCCTCCGCTTTGACTGGGCTCCCCGGGGCGGTGCCGGGCAGGTACCGGCGCGGGGGCGGGTCTTCTGCTGTCATCGTAGCGCTTCCGGAGATTGCGGGTATCGGGTAGGACTACCCGTTCGGAGGTCTGTGACCTCGGTAGAAACTACGGAGGTGACCGGCAGAGGTCCGGAGAGGGGGGAAGGGATCAGGGGGTGATGAGGCCGTTTTCCAGGGCGTAGCGGACGAGCTCGGAGCGGCTCTTCAGGTTGAGCTTGGCCATGATGGCGCAGCGGTGGGTCTCCACGGTCCGGCGGGAGATGTGGAGGAGCGTTGCTGCTTCCTCGTTGGTGTTGCCCAGCGCAAGGACTCTGCAGACTTCACGTTCCCGTGCGGTGAGCTCATCCGGCTCCCTGGGGCGTCTCTGCGGTTCCGAAAACGGTGCCACCATGTGGCGCGAGAGAGCCGGATCCACGTAGATTCCTCCCCTTGCGACTGCACGAATCCCGTCGACGAGAAGCTCGGGGGACGAGGACTTCAGGATGAAGCCCCGGCAACCCAGCCGAAGGAACTCCTTGAGGTAGAACTCGTCGTCGTGCATGGTGAGGACGAGCGTCCCGGGCATACCTTGCCTGCCCGCTATCTCGCGAGCGACCGCCGCTCCGTTCAGGCCAGGCATCGCGATGTCCAGCAGGAGGACGTCGGCCTGATTGCTCCTGCACCACTCGAGGGTGTCGAACCCGTTGCCGGTTTCGCCTGCCACCTCGATATCCGCCGTCTTTTCCAGGAATGCCCGCAGACCGCTCCGGAAGATGGCATGGTCATCTGCAATGTGGACCCGGATCTTCATGTCATGTCTCCTGGATGGGCACGGTTGCCTTGATTGCAGTGCCGGAACCCCGGCTCGACTCGATGTTGAGCATGCCGCCGATGAGGTGGGCCCGCTCCCGCATGCCGGCCAGCCCCACGCCGCTCGCTGCGCCCGCTTCCGGGGCGTGGGGATCCATGCCGCACCCGTCATCCTCGACCACCAGGCTGAGCGAGCCGTGGCGGCGAACCAATACGATGCTCGCGGTTGTTGCTCGGGCATGACGAAGGACGTTGGTGACGGCCTCCTGGGCGATGCGGTAGAGCGCGATCTCGACGTCGGGAGGGAACCGGTCGCCGGGGGAAACGCCGACCACCTGGCAGTCCACGTTCAATGCACCCTGCCGCGTGACGTCTTCCGCATACCGTTTCAGCGCGGCCGCCAGTCCGTAGTCGTCCAGCACGGACGGGCGCAGCAGAAAGGCCATCCTGCGCACCCCGTCGATGACCTGCCCGATCCGCTGCTCCAGGTCGGCCGCGGCCACATCGTCCACGCCGGATCGGCCTGCCAGCGTGCCGGCGCTGATGCGGAGCGAGGAGAGAGACGGTCCCAGCTCGTCGTGCAGCTCCAGGGCGACACGGCGGCGCTCCTCCTCGTGCGACAGGACGAGCTTCTTGAGCAGGATTCTGCGCTGCTCCTCGTCCTGTCGGACGCGGGCCTGGAAATCCTGGATGCTGTCCGCCAGGCGGTTGAATGCGGCGGAAAGCTGTCCCACTTCGTCCCCCGGGCGAATGGTTGCCCTCGAGTCCAGCCGGCCTGCCCGAAGCTCGTCCGCAACATGGACGAGGTGGTGGATGGGGCGGGTGAGGATGAGCCCCAGAACCATGGCCAGGAGCTGACCGAGCGCCATGCAGCCGGCCAGGGTCCAGAGGATGGTGGCCTGCGTCGCTTCGAGGGCTTGAAGCACCCGGCCGTCACCGACACCCACCTGGACGTGACCGGCCCGGCCATCCAGAATCGGTGCGGATGCGACCAGCAGCGTACCGCCGTGCAGTGCGAGCTTCCGGATTGCCCCGGACCGTCCGGGGACGGGCTGGTCGAGCACCTCGCGAGGGACGGCCTTGGGGAACGAATGGGCCACCACGTCCCCTCCCGGGCGAAGGACGACAATGAAGCTGAAATCCGGAATGGCCTCGACTCCGTTCCGGACGACTTGTCGGATCGTGGCCACGTCCTCGATGACGACGGGGCGCGTCAGGGACTCGGACAGCAGGCGGGCCCCGACGCGGGCCGCTTCCGCCAGGTCGCGGTAGAGGCGCTCGGCCATTGTCTCCTGCACCGTGTAACCGATGACGGCCCCGAAGATGACGGCCACGACGCCGCCAATTCCCATGATCTTGATGAGCAGCGGTACCGCAAGGAGGCGGGGGCGGACGCCGGCAAGGCCGGCCGTCGATTCCGAGGGGGTGTTCACCGTGTTTCCTCGAAGCGGCGAACCAGCTCCTCGACGTCCCTGTAGAGCTCCGGCGGAGGGACTACGAAGCGTTCGATGTCCAGGCTGGCGAGAATCTCACGGCCGGCAACCGACTCGTGGAGCGTCAGGAACTCCTCACGCAGGTGCTCCACTTCCGTCGCGGAAGCGGACGGCGGAACCACGACCGGCGGCATGCCGAACTCCTGCGATTGGGAGAGAACGCGTGTGCGCTGCCTCACGTCCTGGGGCATCTGCTCATACACCAGGCTGTGGACTGCGGCGCAGTCCGCATCCCCGAAGGCCACCGCTTTCACGGCCAGGTCGTGGCTGCCGGTGGTCCGGACCGAGGCGAAGAAGCTGCCGGGATCCCGCGCACGTTCACGGAGCCACACCGCGGGATAGAGCCAGCCGGTAGTGGACATCTCGTCCGCGGTCACGAATCGTTTGCCCTCGAGATCGAGGAGGGAGGTTGCCCGACTGTCCGCGGAAGTGATGATGACCGAGTGGTAGGTGATCTTCCCTTTCACCCGGGGGACCGCCAGGGCACGGACCGCGAATTCGTTGCGGGCCCGCAGGAAGGCGTAAGTACAGATCAACGCCAGGTCGCAACGCCCCTCCCGCAGCAGCTCGTTGGTCTGGACGTAGCTCGACTGCAGCAGGAGCTGTCCGTGGCGCCCCATGCCGGCTGCGACGTGGTCTGCCAGGCGCTGGTATCTCAGGAGCGAGCTCTCCGGCGACAGCACCGGGGCCACGGCGAATCGGAGCGGGGGACCCGCCAGAGCCCGCGCTCCCGGTGCATTCCCCGGAACCGCTTCGGCAGGTTGCTCTTCGACGATGTTCTCGATTGCCCGGTCTCTTGCAACACGGGACATCAGGCCAGTCAGCAACAGCGCCATCACGAACCCCGCAACGAGCACGAGCACCGGGAGGCCGACCCGCAACCCGATCGATGAGTGGCCGCGGGACTCCGCCTCGTCCGGCATCAACAGTCGTCGCAGGGGGCTCAAGAGCTGGGACCTCCGCACTTGAGCTATTCTACTCAATACCTCGCCGATACGGTAGCCATTCCGGTGAATCCCGGCGCATCGATGCCGGAGCCGTGGTACTTGTAGTTGGTGTCCGCGAGGTTCTCGAGGGAGATGTTGGCATCGAGGAAGTCGAAGGGGGAGTAGCCGGCCCGGATGTTGTAGGTGACCCAGCCGGGGGTGCCGTCGCAGGCCTCCTTGGAAAGCAGCGTGCCCGGGTGAGCGGGGTCTTCGCAGATACGCAGGTCGGTGTAGTCCTCTCCTGCGAGCCGGTCCTGCCGCACGGCCCATCGGACGAAGAATTCGGCATACAGCCCGAGGTCCCCATCTTCCCACTTGATGCCGCCCGCGCCCATGAGGGGCGGGACGCGGCTGGCAGGATTCTCCTCTCCGGCGGCGTTTTCGATGTCTCCCGTGACCCAGGCGGTGTTGCCCCACAGTGACACTCCGGCGAAAGGACCGACTGCCAGGCCGCCTTCGACCCCCTTGTACAGGCCGGAGGCGGCGTTTTCCCTGCGGTAGACCGGTACGTCCCCCACGTCCTCCGCGGTGAGGCCCAGCGCTTCCCACTCGGGCTGCGTCAGCTCGACCCGCTCGAACACGTTGTCGAGCCAGGTGACGAAGCCGGCAGCGTTGACCCGGACGTACTGCTGGTTCACTTTGGCACCGACCTCGAGTGTGTTCGAACGGACCGGCTCCAGGGAGCCGTTGGGAGCCTCAAACGACTTGCCAGTGTTTCCAAGGGCCGTGGATTCCTGGAGGTTTGGTGAGCGGAATCCCTGGGAGAAGTCGGCATACACATTGAGCAGGTCACCGTAGAGGTACTTGAGGCCCGCAGTGCCCACGAGTCCCGTGTTGGAGTAGTCCACGTCTCCCAGTCCGGGCACGTCGGCAGCGGACGCAGCAAAGTGGGACACGCGGCCGCCCAGCCCGAGGTTGAAGCGGGACTTCCCGAACTTCACGAAGTCCACGTCGGAGCCCAGGAACGCCCCCAGCGAGAGGTAGGTCGAGTCATCCGAGTAGGTTCCCCGGTCCTTGTCCTTCCACTCCCAGTTGCCGTCGGCTGCCGCCTCACGGGCGGACGACTTCACGAGGTCATAGTAGCCCTCGCCACCAGCCTGAACCCGGAGGCGCTTGTCCCAGAGGCGGGCTTCCCATGTGGCGAAGAATCCCGGCGTGTGCACGATGTCCTCGTTCTCCGCCTTCTTCTTGAGGATGTCCTGGCCCACGCCGATGCACGCGTCCCGGTCGAGCGTGATGCCGTTGTCGTCGGTCTTGCAGCGGAAGTCGCTCATGAGCTCCCGGGTCCTGTGGTAGGAGAGGTTGAGCTGGACATTGTGAAGCCAGCCGGAGCCGAAGCGTTCCGCCCGCACATAGGAGAGAAGGTCGTCGTTGTCGTAGTTGCGGACGCGGCCCTGTCCGAGCGTGTCGGTGCGGCCGGCGCCGTACAGGGAGTTCCAGAACGCGGCCTCGGTCACCTCCCAGTTCCTGCCCACGATCTGCGAGGCCTTGAACCGGCCGCCGAAGCGGTTGTAGTCGCTCAGAGGCTGCATCTCCCCTCCGCCGGCCCGCAGGTCGCCGTTGTGCAGGTAGGAACCGCCGGCAAAAGCGTTCGTGAAGTCCGAGGTCAGGTCGGCCTGTGCAGATCCACCGCCACCCATGACCGCCGAATTGAACAGGAGCCTGCCCGAGGCCCCGAGGAAGTCGTTGGCCGGAGTGCGGTGGCCCAGCGTGACTGCGTTGATGACGCCGCCCATGGCATCGCTTCCGTACCAGACGGAGCCGGGGCCGCGTACGACCTCGACCCGCTCGAGCGACCAGGGATCGATCATCGAGAGGTACTGATTCGGTCCCGTGCGGAAGGTCGAGTTGTTGAAGCGCACGCCGTCGACGAGGATGAGATTGTCGGGTCCGACCATGCCGCGGATGATGGGAGCGCCGGCCCCGCCGTTGGTCTTCTGCACGTGGACCCCGGTCGTCTCGTTCAGCGCGTCGGGTAGCGCTTCAGGTGACTTGCGGGCCAGGGTTTCTGCGCTGACCGTGTCCACCGATCGACCGGTCGCGAACTGCTCGCGCTTCGAGCGGTTGGCCACGATGAACATCTCTTCCATCTCGAGTTTCAGGCCGGATTCCTCCGCCTCGGCATCCCCTTCGGGATCTTCGGCCGGACCTTCGGGATCCTCGGCCGGGAGCTCATCCTCGAGCGTCGAGTCCGAGGCGGGGGCCGGCGCCTTCTGGGCCAGGGCCGGAAGAGAAAGGAGGCACAGCAGGACGGCAGCAGATGTGAACAGTCGACTCATCTCCAGGACCCTCCATTGTTGTCAAACGCCCCGCAGCCTGGCACGCTGCCGGAAAGAGGGGAATAGGTAGAATCCCCTAGTCCGGAGCCGTTCTACGAAAAAAACTCGGGGAGCATGGCGGGGGTCTCGGGGTAGATGTTGCCGATGGCCAGGATGTCATCGGGGTCGAGGACCCGCTTGACCTCCCGCATGGCCCGGATGATCATCGGCGGGTACTGGTGGCGCAGGATGTCCCGCCGGGTCTTGCCGATGCCGTGCTCGCCGGACACGGTCCCGCCGAGCCCGGCCATGCGGGCATACCACAGGTGCACGAGCCTCTTCATGCGGGCCACCTCGTCGGGATTGCGACCGAGGAGGCCCACGTGGGGGTGCGCATTGCCGATGTGGCCGTATCGCAGCAGGGTGTGCGCGCCGGCTTGTGTGGCGCTCTCTTCCACGAAGTGCATGATCTCGTGGAGGTGGTGCGGCGGGACGCAGAACTCGGTGGATACCTTCAGCCCTCCCTGGGCATGGCAGGAGCGGGCCTGGGAGTGGAGCCATTCGGGGATCGAGTGGCGCAGCTCGCGCAGCCACGTGCGGTCCTGGAGTCGGTCGGCCACCACCGTGTCGTCGAGCAGGACGTGGAAGCGCTCGAGCGGCCCCAGCTCCTCGTCGATGACACGATCGACGGGGCGGCCGAGCGTGTCGAACTCCAGGAAGAGCGCGGCCTGCGCCCCCGCCGGGATGGCCGGCGGCCGGGAGTGCTGCGAGAGGATGTCGAGCGCGGTCCGGTCGAACAGCTCAACGCACCGCGGGCGACCTTGAACGGTGCGGGACCGGAATGCCACGGCCAGATCGAACGCGTCGGAAAGCTCGGGAAAGAAGGCGAGGAAGGCGACGAACGGTCCGGGGTCGGGAATGAGGCGGAGCCAGGCCCGGGTGATCACGCCGAGGGTTCCCTCGCTGGACAAAAACAGCGACACAGGGTCCTGGAACGGTGCGTACCCGGCCGTGTTCTTGTCCGGTCGGCTCTGCATCAGGGTGAGCCGCTCTCCGGTCCCGAGCACGACCTCGATCCCGTCGACCCAGTCCCGGGTCATGCCCCATCGGAAGGAGCGCGCCCCGGATGCGTTGGTCGCAATGTTGCCACCGAGGGTGCACTCGTTCTCGCTGGTCGGGTCCGGAGGATAGTAGAGGCCCTCGGCCTCGACGGCCCTCTTGACGTCCGCCGTCAGCGTGCCGGGGAGCACCTCGGCCACGAGCGATTTCCGGTCGATGCCGACCACGCCGGTCAGCTTCTCGGTCGACAGCACGAGGTCCCCCTGCGGCACGGCGGCCCCGGTCGTCGCGGTGCGGCGACCGACGGGCAGAAGCCGGGTGCGGGTCTTGCGGCAGCGTCGGACGAGGCGGGCGACCTCCTCGGCGGTCGCGGGGCGGACCAGCCCGGCAGCGTGGCCGTGCAGACCGGATTCGTCGGTCTCGTAGGCAGCAAGGATGTCTCGGTCGGTGATGATTCGAAGGGGCATGGATACCCCCGCCCAGGTAGATGCGACGTTACGCCTTGATCAACTCCGCCACGTCCGTGGCTTCCCACGTGAAGTCCGGATCCTGGCGGCCGAAGTGCCCGTAGGACGCGGTCTTGCGGTAGATCGGGCGAAGCAGGCGCAGCTTCTCGATGATCGCCTTGGGGCGGAAGTCGAAGTGCTTCTTGACCAGGGCTTCGATCTGCGCCTGCGGGACCTTGTTGGATCCGAAGGTCTCGATGCGCACGCCCACGGGGCGGGCGACACCGATGGCGTAGGCGACCTGGATGGAGCACTCGTCCGCCAGCCCCGCTGCCACGACGTTCTTGGCGACATAGCGGGCGAAGTAGCAGGCCGAGCGGTCGACCTTGGACGGGTCCTTGCCCGAGAATGCGCCGCCGCCGTGGCTCTCCCAGCCACCGTAGGTATCCACGATGATCTTGCGTCCGGTCACGCCGGTATCACCGTGCGGACCGCCCACGACGAACCGGCCGGTCGGGTTGACGAAGATCTTGGAATCCGAATCGATCAGCTCTGCGGGGACCACAGGCCGGATGACCTTCTCGATGATGGCGTGACGGATCTCTTCGTAGGATGGTTCCGGGTTGTGCTGGGCGGAGACCACCACGGCCTCGAGCCGGGTGGCCTTCCCGTTGTCGTACTCGACCGTGACCTGCGACTTCCCGTCCGGACGCAGGAACATGATCTCGCCCTTCTTGCGGACCTCGGCAAGGCGGAGCGTGAGGCGATGGGCCAGCGAAATGGGGAGCGGCATGAGCTCCGGGGTTTCGTTGCACGCGTATCCGAACATGAGCCCCTGGTCGCCGGCGCCCTGCTCCTCGAACAGGCCCTGTCCCTCGCTCACTCCCTGGGAGATGTCGGGGGACTGCTGGTGGATGGCCGTAAGTATGGCGCACGACTTGTAGTCCAGGCCGTAGTCGGGGTTGGTGTAGCCGATGTCCCGGATGGCTTCCCGGGCCACGTCCGGAATCTCGACATAGGCATCCGTGGTGATCTCGCCGGCAACGACCATGACGCCGGTCGTGGTCAGGCACTCGCAGGCGACACGGGACTTCGGGTCCTTGGCGATCAGGGCATCGAGCACGGCATCGGATACCTGGTCGCAGACCTTGTCCGGGTGGCCCTCGGTCACCGACTCGGACGAGAACAGCATCTTTCCATCTCTTCTTCCCATCGAGCGTTCCTCCGTTGCTGCAGCGGGTTCCCCCGCGAAAACCGAACGTAAGATAGCCCCTGCGCGCCGGAGGGTCAAGGCGAATGTGCCCCAGAACGTCCGCTCTCCTTGTCGTCCGCGGCGGCGCGGTCGGTTTGCCACGGCCCGCCTTTTTGCGCATTCGCCCGGCGGTGGTATCTTGGATGGAGACGTTTCGGAGTGGGGGAACCCATGGCCTCGGACAAGCAGAAAGGGAAGCGCCCGACACCCCGTCCTGTGAAGGTGCGGGGCAAGGGCGGAGGGGCGCGCTGGCCGGTGTTTCTGGCCATCGCGTTTTT
>VGRX01000157.1 GCA_016875215.1 Deltaproteobacteria bacterium | reverse complement strand
GGGGAAGAAGTCGAGGACGCGGTGGATGGTCTGGACCGCGCTGTTGGTGTGCAGGGTAGCCAGGGTAAGGTGTCCGGTCTCTGCGATGCGGAGCGCGATCTCCATGGTCTCGCGGTCTCGGATTTCGCCGACCAGGACGAAGTCGGGATCCTGCCGCAGCGCGTACTTCAGGGCATTGGCGAACGAATGGGTGTCTGAGCCGACCTCGCGCTGGTTGACGAGGCAGTTCTTGTGCTCGTGGAGGAACTCGATGGGGTCCTCGATGGTAAGGATGTGGCCGCGGTGACGCACGTTGATCTCGTGGACGATGGAGGCCAGCGTGGTGGACTTGCCGCTTCCCGTGGGGCCGGTGACGAGCACGAGGCCGTTGGGGCGGTCGATGATGCCGTCGACCGCATCGGGCAGGCCGAGTGCCTCGAGCTTGAGGATGGCGTGTGGGATCATGCGCAGCACGCCGGCCACGGCCCCCTGCTGGCGGAAGAAGTTGGCGCGGAACCGGCCGCGGTCCTTCCAACGGAACGACATGTCCACTTCGTTGTTGGTCTCGAAAGCCTTGCGCTGCTTCTCGTTGAGGAGGGAGTAGGCGAACTCCTGGGTGTCCGCCGGAGTGAGCGGGGAGAGCTTCAGGCGGAAGATCTTTCCGTCCACGCGCAGGGCCGGAGGGCTTCCTGCCGTGATGTGCAGGTCGCTGGCCCCCTTCTCGACCACGACCTCCAGCAGCCTGTGAACATCGATCCCCTGGCCTTCCCGTTCCGCCATCGTCCTTCCTTCCGGGGCCCCATGCGAGTGGTCCCGAAGTCATGCTCGCTGCGGTCGCTCAGTCTCCGCGCGTGACGCGCAGAACTTCCTCGGGTGTCGTCATGCCGGTGGAGATCTTCGTGATCCCGGATTGCCGCAGGGTGATCATGCCGAGCCGCATGGCCTCCCGCTTGAGCTCCATGGCGGAGTAGCCCTGGAGCACGCACTCCTTCAACTCATCGTACATCGGCATGATCTCGTACAGGGCCACTCGGCCCTTGTATCCCGTGTTGTTGCAGGTCTTGCATCCTTTGCCGGCCATGATCGTGGCCTTGCCGGCCTGCTCCTCGGTCATGCCGAGGTCGAGCAGGGCCGGCAGCGGAACCTGGATCGGCTCCTTGCAGTCCTTGCAGGCCTTTCGGCAGAGACGCTGCGCTGCCACCATGTTGACCGACGAGGAGACCAGAAACGGCTCGACGCCCATGTTCAGGAGGCGGTTGATGGTGGACGGTGCATCGTTGGTGTGGAGCGTCGAGAGCACGAGGTGGCCGGTCAGTGCCGCCTTGACCGCGATCTCGGCGGTCTCGAAGTCTCGAATCTCGCCGACCATGATGATGTCCGGGTCCTGCCGGAGGAACGACCTCAGCGCTGCCGCGAAGTTGAGCCCCACGGAATCGTTGATCTGTACCTGGTTGATCCCGGGCATGTTGAACTCGACCGGGTCCTCGGCCGTGGAGATGTTCTCCGACGTCTTGTTCAGCTCCATCAGGGCGGAATACAGCGTGGTGGTCTTGCCCGACCCCGTGGGACCGGTCACCAGCACCATTCCCCACGGCTGCGAGATGGCGTGCTTGAAGACCTTGAGCTGTTCTTCCGCGAACCCCAGCATGGTCATGTCGAGCTGCAGGTTCGACTTGTCCAGGATTCGCAGAACGACCTTCTCTCCGAACAGGGTCGGGAGCACCGAGACGCGGAAGTCGACCTCCTTCTCCTTGCCCAGGACCAGCTTGATACGTCCGTCCTGTGGGAGACGGCGCTCCGCGATGTCCAGCTCCGACATGATCTTCAGACGGGAGACGATGGCGTTCTTGAGGCGTAGCGGAGGCTTCATCACCTCGTGCAGCACGCCGTCCATGCGCAGCCGGATCCGGAACTCCTTCTCGTACGGCTCGATGTGGATGTCCGAGGCCCCGCGGCGGATCGCATCGACCAGGACCAGGTTCACGAGGCGCACCACGGCCGAGTCCTTGGAGCTCTTCTCGAGCTCCTCGATGTCGATTCCATCCTCCTGCTGGAGCAGGCTGACGTCCGCCTCGTCCATGCCGGACAGGATGTCGTCGACGCTGCCGCCCGCAACCGCCTCTTCCTTGTAGTAGTCGGACAGGGCCTGCTGGATGGACGACTCGGAGGTGACTACCATCTCCACGTTGTAGCCGGTAAGGAACTTGATGTCGTCCATCGCATAGATGTTGGCCGGATCACTGACGGCCACGATGAGCGACGACCCCTGCTTCTCGATCGGGATGATGCCGTGCCGCATGGCGACCTCCCGAGGGACCATCTTGATGACCTCCTCCGGGACTGCCACGTCGTCCAGGTTGACGGCCGGGACGCCGTACTGCCTGGACAGGAAGCTCACGAGCTGCTGCTCGGACATGTATCCGAGCTTTGCCAGCGTATTCCCCAGTCTCCCGCCGTGCTTCTCGATCTCGGTGCGAGCCTCGTCGAGCTGCGCCAGGGAGATCACCTGCTCCCGGAGGAGCAGCTCCCCGAGCCCCGTCCCAGCGGAACGGGCCTTGGGAGCATCCTTGGCCGCCGGATCGGCCGGAGTTCCCTGTGGGGAGCGCCCGCCCGACGGACCGTTGGTCGACCTGTCAGCCATGAACCACCTTCCTCCTCACTGTCACCCGCGCGTTGCACGCGTTCGCTACAATCCGAGTGATGGTAGCACCTCGTCACAGGCCCGTCAATCGCCAGTCCGGGCCGAGAGCTTTGGGAGGCTCCATGAGAGTTCAGCCTTTTCTGTTGACAACCCCGTTCCGGACGTGGGAAAAACGGGTTGAGCAGCGACGTGGAAGCGAGCCCCGAGAGTCGATGTTGGCAGTGTCGGTAGTGCGGTCGACGGTTCCCAGGGGGGAGTCATCACCGCGAAATGCCGTTTTCGGTTCACTCTTGGAAGGAGGGAGAAATGAACGACGAGAAGCTCAGACCACCTCAGGAGACCGGGACTCCGCCGCCGGAGGACCGAGCGGACGCTCCGGCCAACCCCGCGGCCGAGACCGCGCCGCCACCTGCGGCGGAGACCGCTCCGGCGGCAGCACCGGTCAAGGCGGCGGCAGACGCGCTTCCTGCGTCCGTGACCGCGCTCATCAACGAGTACGAGCGGACCGTACGCTGGAACTCGCTCATCCGAGTGATCTTCCCGGTGTTCGTGCTTTCGGTGATCGTGGTCTTCCTCCTCGTGACCGTGCTTGGGGTCATGTCCGCCTTCCCGGAGAAGCGGGTGACCGCGGAGACGGTCAAGGCGGGAGAGGAGATCCTGCCCGTGCTGAACAAGGTGCTGCGCACTTTCGTGGATGAAGTGGCTCCGCAATTGGCCGATGAGTTCAAGCGGGGGCTCGAGAAGGGGAGCGAGAAGCTGGCCGAATCGCTGTCGCAGGAAATCGAGCGGATGGAGAAGAAGACGCAGGAGTTCGTGAAGACGAAGATCCACGATACCATCACGGCCGCGCGCAGGGACCATCGCCGGATGCTGCTGGAGGCCCTGCCGGAGCTGAAGGATGACCCGGCCCGGCTGGAGAAGCTCACGGAGCGGGTCAATCGGGCCTTCGAGCTGTGGACCGTGGCCTACATGCTGCGGATCCTCGAGGACTACTACCTCGCGATGGCGAAGATCAACGACACGGTCATCAAGAGCTTCCAGCCCGATCCCAAGGCTGCGGCCGCGTCGGGTACCCAGGAATCGGAGATGCTGGAGCTGTTCATGGAGCTGATGAATGCCGCGTACGAGCAGGATCTGACGGGCGGACCGGAGCAACCCAATCCGGCGGCCCCGACCGAAGGGACAGCACCGCCTGCGGAGGGCACGCCAACACCGCCTGCGGAGGGCACGCCCGCGCCGCCGGCAGGGGAGGCGGCAACTCCGCCAGCGGAGACAGCGGCAGCATCGACCAACCCGACGAATCCATGAAGGGGGGAACGCCATGAACGGTGACCAGATGAACGACAAGAACACCCAAGAGGAACTGCGGCTGGCCCGCTCCTTCCTGGAGCAGAAGCTCCACAAGGAGAAGCGGTCGATGAAGATCCGGCTGGTCGCGGGAATCGTGATCAGCGTGATCGTGTTCGGCTACATGTTCTGGCTGTCCAGCGCGCTGACGAAGATGGGGACCCCCGAATTCGTTCGGGAGGCCTTCGTCACGACGATTCGCAGCAACGCTCCGGAGATGGTGGCCATGGCGAAACGGCAGCTCCTTGGCAACCGCAAGGAACTGGTGGATTTCCTGACCAACGAGGGGGTGGACAAGCTCGTCGTGGTGCTCATGGACGAGGGGCGCAGGTCGCTCGAGCGCCTCATCTCGCGCATAACGAACGAGACGATCGGCGAGCTGAACGGGAAGTTCGTGGGGGTCCTCAGCAAGGACGGCTCGCGGCTGCGGACGCTGCTGGCCGACCCGGACAAGCTGCACCTGGAGGAGGAGCTGGTGAGGGCGTTCGACGACGATCTCCAGGAATCGATGGGAGATCTGCAGCTCGACGAGGACTTCGACGAGCCGCTCAGCAAGAAGCTCCAGGAGAGCCTCGAGCAGCTCAACATCATCAACGACCGGCTCCAGGCCATGGCTGCCAGCAAGACGCTCTCCCGGCGGGAGATACTGATGGTGCGCTTCATCAAGTCGTGGTCCGGATACGTTCGGGAGGCGGGGGACGAGTCCCCTGAGCCGAATGCCCGCTGCAACGACGGCTCCCCTGCCGAGGGGGTCCCGCCTCAGTGCGATCCAGGCAAGGTCCGGGCGGCCATCGGCGGCCAGTGGAAGTGCGTCAACCCCGGCACATGCCTGGAGTAGACTCCCCCAATCCCCGGACCAGTCTGCCGGGGTCAGTGTGTCGGTAATTCGATCTGCTTGATACGCGTTTCGCTCCGGATATAATCGACGTGTCTCTTGCCCCGAGGCATCGCAAGACGGTGCGGGACGAGGTGGATATGGCGGCCCGCTGGGGGGGGACGAATTCGCGCTGCTGCTCCCCGAGACCGGGCAGGAAGGTGCGATGGTGGTTGCGGAGCGCCTCCGGGACCTGGTGCGACGGCAACCCATGGAAGTGGACGGCTCGACGTTCGTGGTCACCGTGTGCATTGGGGGGGCCACCTGTCCGATTTACTTTTTTGCGCCGCTGCTGTAGTTCTCAGGCGAACGTCGAAGGGGGATGTCGTGCTGTCCTACCTGTCCATCCGCAACCTCGCTATCATCGACCGGGTGGAGCTTGAGCTCTACCCGGGGTTGACCGTGGTCACCGGAGAAACCGGTGCGGGCAAGTCGATGCTCCTTTCTGCGCTCACCATGCTGCTCGGCGGGAGCGTCTCCCGGGATTCCGTCCGATCCGGGGAGGACTCGCTGAGCCTGGAAGGGGTGTGGGACAATGGCTCGGGAACGCTCCCGTTCGGCTCTCTCCTGGAGGGGGACGAAGTGCCTGGGGAGGTGGTAGTCCGGCGCAACGTCGCGTTTTCCGACGGCTCGCGGCGAGACCGGCTCCTCGTCGCGGACCGACTGACCAACCGGACGTCCCTCCAGGAAATCGCGGGCGACCTGGTCAACATATCGAGCCAGCACGAGTACATCGGCCTCATGAAGAAGGGGGAGCACCTTTCCATCCTGGACCGCTATGCGGGGCACTCTGCGTTGCTGGCCCGCATGGATGCGCTGGCCCCCCGGCACGAAGCGCTGGTCCGGGAGCTCCGGGAGCTGTCGGAGCAGGCGGTCCGACGTGAGGCGAGGGTGGCGGAGCTGACGGACCGGGTGGAGGAGCTGACCGCTGCCGGAGTGGCAGCGGGGGAGGAGGAGGAGCTGCACCAGCGGGTCTCTCGGCTGGCACACTCGGTGGACATCGCCAATGCCCTGGGGCAGGCGTTGGAACAGCTCTACGAAGGGGAGCGGGACGTGGTTTCGTCCCTCTCCTCGGTGGAGCGTGCGCTGTCGGGGGCCTCCCGGTTCGAGCCGGCCATCGCCCCGTGCATCGACCGGCTGGTCTGCGCGAAGGTGGAGCTGGAGGATATCGTCGGGCAGCTTCGCCGCCTGGCAGGCAGTGTGGAGGTCGATCCGGCCCTGCTCGACCATCTCCAGGAGCGGCTCGCTCTGCTCCAGAAGCTCAAGCGACGGTACGCCGTGGATCGTGCGGATGCGCTGGTACCGCTTCTGGAGGCTGCGCGGGCGGAGCTACTGCGCCTCGAAGACGTGGAGGTCCATCTCGGGCGCCTGGGACAGGAGGTGGCGGATGCCCGCAGGGCTATGCTGGAGCAGGCGGCAAGGCTTCACGAGGCGCGTGTTCGGGTGGCCCTTAAGCTGGAGAAGGCTTTGCAGGGGATGCTCGGCCTGCTGGAGATGAAGAAAGCCCGGTTTGCGGTTCCGGTCGAGCTCGACGAGGGCCGTGTGGGACGGCTGGGCGGGGACGACGTCGAGTTCCTGTTCTCGGCCAACACGGGGGAGGAGGCACGCCCGCTCCGGAGGGTTGCCTCGGGTGGTGAGCTTTCCCGGGTGCTGCTGGCCCTCAAGGCCGTTCTGGCCGAGGCATACCCGGTGCCGACCTACGTGTTCGACGAGATCGATTCCGGCATCGGGGGCAGGACCGCGCTGGCCGTGGGCCGGCTGCTGGCCCGACTGGCCCGATCCCACCAGGTCATCTGCATCACGCACACGGCCCAGCTCGCTGCGTTTTCCGACCACCATTACGTAGTGACCAAGGAGGAGCGGGGGGGGAAGACCCACGCCCGACTTACCCGGCTCGAGGCTGCGGAGGCGCGGGTCCGAGAGATCGCCCGCATGCTGTCGGGGCTCGACGATTCCCCCACGGCCTTGTCCCACGCATCGGAGTTGATGGAAGCGGCCTGCAAGGAGAAGCAGACACTGTCCTGTTGAGCGGCGATCCTCTGCGGCTGCCCCTCCCGCGTGGTCGGGGCTGTGCATCGCATGCATGGAAGGCCGATGATGATTGCGGCTCCACCGGACCCCGTACGGACAACTCGCTCAATGGGCGTGTCCGCCCCCGCCGCCGGCAGCGAAGAACCCCATGAGGACGACGGCAGCCAGGAAGAAGGCAAACGCCAGCCCGGCGCGGCGCAGGTCCTGCTCCTTGTGCAGTTCGGGGACGAGGTCGGAGCTGGATACGTAGATGAAGTTGCCCGCGGCAAATGCCATGACGTAGGGGATGAGCTCGCCGTGTTCGGCAAGGCCGATCCAGGCCAGGACGGCCCCGGCAACCGCGGTCAGTGCGGAGGCGAGATTGAGCCCCAGCGCCTTGCGGTGGCTGTGCCCGCCGTGCACCAGGATTGCGTAGTCCCCCAGCTCCTGGGGCAGCTCGTGCGCCGCGATCACGACGGTTGCCGAGATGCCCAGCCCCGTGTCGACCAGGAATGCGCTGCCGATCACGATCCCGTCCAGGAAGTTGTGCAGGGCATCGCCTACGATGCTGAGCGTGGTGTAGGGGTGGACGTCGCAATGTCCCCCCTTGTGGCAATGCCTCCAGTGGAGGAACCGCTCGAGGATGAAGAAACAGGAGAACCCGACGAGCGTGACCATGCCGGCCCGGAAGCTGCCCAGCCCTTCTGCGGCTTCGGGGAGCAGGTGGAAGAAGCTGGCCGCCATCATCGCGCCGGCCGCAAAGGCCACCATCACGAAGAGGACGGTGCCGCGGACCTCGCGGCCCAGGGCGACGAATGCGATGCCCGCTAGCGAGAGCATGCTGACGAGCAGCGTTGCGGCGACAGCGTAGAACAGTGGCTCCATGGTCATGCAGTCCTGAGGTAGTACATGCGCATGGTCCCCTTGCCCTTGACCTCCACCGGCGGCCGCTCCTCGAACAGGAACCGGCCCCCGGTCAGCGCCGCGGTGGCCTCGGAGACGTTGATGCGCATCGGTTCGGAGAGGGGCTCCATGTGCGAGGCGGTGTTGATGGTAGCGCCGATGGTCTTGATGCGCTCGCATCCGTGCAGCGACACGATGTTGTCGAACTCGGTGAACAGGTCGTTGAACTCGTCGATGATGACTCGCGGCTCGAGCGTCGCGGACTTGCGGGGGAAGTCGACGAAATCGGACAGGTAGACCGTGACGTTCTCCAGACTCTCGGGCTCGGCCTTGCCGTACTCCTTGAGCTCGAGGATGTCCTGCACCGCCCGGATGTTGAGGTGGCGCATGTTGGCCTGGATGCTGGCCTTGTCCACGAAACGGGACCGGACGTTCTCGTCCTGCTGGAAGTGCGGATGGAGGATCTTCAGCGCGACCACGTGCCCCAGGCGGGCGCGGAACGCCACGTAGACGGTGGCCATGCCGCCGCCGGCTAGCTTGCCCATGACCAGGTAGGAACCCAGTAGCGTTCCTCTCACAACCCCCTCCGGACAGGGAGAACCGGGCCGAATCTAGCACGCGCGCCGGGAGACAGACAACCCTTTAACTCGAAGGGAACTGCGTGAGGCGCCCAACCCCCCGTGCCGTTCGCTGGTTTCCCCGCACGAGGAAGATCTTCCGGGGCGGGGCGATCCGGTCCCTTCGTTCCCGTCTTGCCCATCCTCTGCCTCCCGGGTTGGTGCGGTTTCCCCCCCCGCCTGCGTGCCGTGTCGCGCGAACGCAGAACCGATTGTGACCATTGCTTCTGTATTCTCCGTTGTTGTCAGGCATGAAGTTCCACGGTATGTTGGCCGCGGTGGAAATGCGGGGAAACGATGAGCGGTTGGACACTCAGGTTGGCTGCCCTCCTGCTCCTGGTGGGATGCGGAGCGGACCGCCGCAGCGAAACGGACGGAACGGGGGGGGCCGACTCGGATTCCGGCCAGGACACCGGGGATGCTGGAGCGATCGCTGATCTCCGGATCCGGACCGAGAAGGACTCGGAGGGGCAGGCCCCGGATGCCGTCTCGGTCTGCGGACGTCCGGAGCTGCTTTCGGGCAGGACGTTCCGTGCGGATGTCCTCGAGGCTTCCCATCCCACCGACCTGCTCAACGAGTTCTTCCTGCAGAGTGCGGACCGGTTCGAGCTGCTCATGGTGATCCGCTTTGGAGAGTACCATCCGGAAGCCGGCATGCTGGATGCCACGATCGGGGCGGCCAGCGCCGTGGTCGGGAGGGGCGATTGCGGCAGCGCCGACGGTTGCGATGCCGATGCCGACCGGGGGGGGCAAGGTACGCTGATTTCATACTCCTGGGCGCTCGAGCCCGCGAAGATCACGGTCCGGACGGAGGGGTGCGAATTCAAGATCGACGGGGAGTTCGACCTGGACATCTGCGCTTCGAGCGCCAGCAAGGTGCTTGGGCTGAAGCGCATGCAGGGGAGGGGAACGCTCACTCCCGACGGGACACGGCTGCGCTTCGACGACTTGGCAGGTTACCTTCCCGAAAGCGAGGCAGCGGATCTCTGCATCGGAATGTCCGGGCTCGGGACGGTCAACTTCCGCTGGCTTATGAACCTGGGGGGGATCTGCGCGGTCGCAGACTCGGATGGGGACGGAAAGCCGGATGCGTACAACTTCGTCGGCGTGGTCGAGGCGCTGGAGGATGGCGAGCGGTTCTCGGACGAGGTGGCGGGCCCCGAGCTCGGAGTCGCTCAATGCCCGCCGGACACGGGTACGTGCGTTGGGCAGTGAAGATGCAACGGAGGGCCCGCACGGCAGGGGTTCCTGCCCCGCTCCGGCCCCGGACCGTCCGCTCCTTGTCAGTCTCAGTCTTGCCCTTGGAACGAGTTCCGGCTTATGGTTATACTCGCGTCGCGCGCTGGACGCGCTCGCCCCCGCGCTGCGGGGCCATACGGGAGAAGGAGTCGACAATGCTTGTGGATGCTCAGACCTGGCGCAAGCTGCTTGCCATGGCAGTTCTCAGTGCGTCTTCCGGGGCATGCTCCTCGGGAGGCACGACCTCGACCGGCCCGGGGATCATCGCGGACAGCACCGTCCCGACGGACAGAAGAGGGGGAGGGGACGCAGGGACGGACCAGCTCGACATCGGCGGCGACGACGTCCCGGCATTTGACGGGAGGATCCTCTACGACGGGCTGAGCCAGTGCCAGGAGCCCCCGTTCGGAGTCGGATGCCCGTGTGAGCAGAACGGCGACTGCCAGGGCGGCTACTGCGTGGAAGGCCCGTTCGGGTTCATGTGCACGTACGAGTGCTTCGACGACTGCCCGGAGGACTGGCAAAAA
>VGRX01000156.1 GCA_016875215.1 Deltaproteobacteria bacterium | reverse complement strand
CCCCGCCGTGATCACGGACAGCGCATACAGAATGACCGCTGTCCCGAAGATCACCATGGTGAGCATGAACGCTTTGAAGACCGGTGTGTTCGCCTCGGCCAGTTTTCGGGGATCGAACGCCTCGTTGATGGTCCCGAGCATGACGATGGTGCGGAAGGCGCAGTGGAGCGGATCGTAGTTCGGATACAGTAGGAGATAGTGCCCGAACGTCCCGTACAGGAATACGCCGACCAGCAGGATGACCGCTGTGACCATTCGTCTGTAGACGGGTTCCATTTCCTTCCCGACGTCGTGCGATGGAACATACTACATCGCCCGGTGGCGTGCAACATGGCGAGGTCCGGCAACGCTACGATTGCCTTGCGACCTTGAACTCACTACACTGAGGGCCTTTCTCTCGCCGGATGTTCCGGCGACGATGTTCGGGGGATTCATGCGACACGCAATCCAGGTTGTTCGTTCTTCTGCGGTCGTTGCGGTGTTGTTGGGTGCTCTGGTTCTCTGGTCATGCGACGGTCAGGATGCGGAGTCGACTCCTGTGACGGAAACTGCCGTGCAGCCGATCGTGGGGGGCCAGCTCGAGTCGGGCTGGGACCCGGTCGGCGCCATGACGTTCAAGATGACTGGCCTGGGCTACATGGGGTCGTTCTGCTCGGGGACGCTGATCGCACCGCAGTGGGTCATGACTGCCGGGCACTGCCTGTATTCCTCGGCCGATCTGCCCATCTTTCCCGGCCTGGTGAACTTCTACGTCGGTCCGAATGCGAACAGCGTGATGCCGGCTCAGCCTCCGCCCGAGGGCACGCTGCACGCGTCCGACCGGTTCTATGTCCACCCCGGCTACAATCCCAAGTGGGGAGGAGACGACATCGCGCTCATGCACTTGTCGCAGCCTGTGGAAGGGGTCAAGCCGATCCCCCACAACACGGTGCCCTTCGCCAAGTCGATGCTGGGCAAGAAGATCCTCTATGTAGGCTTCGGTGCGTCGAACGGCATCCAGCAGTCCGGAAGCGGCGTCAAGCGCTCGGGCCACATGTCGATGTACACGTATGATGCCAAGACCTACGTGAGCTGGTACGCAGATTCCGGCGTCTGCTTCGGCGATTCCGGAGGGCCGGGGCTGTTCGACTACGACGGCCTCTACCGGGCAATCGGTGTGAACTCCTCCGTGTTCTCGCAGAGCGGCGACCCGTGCAAGGGCGGTGCGGTTCAGACCCGGGTCGACGCCTACGCCGCGTGGATCGAGAAGACCATGGCGACAGCGGCTCCGAGCTAAAAGAGCGAGCCGGACCTCTGCTGGTGCCCGCAGGGGTGCCAGGCCGATGGGAACTGCAGGAACTCCATTTGCGAGACGTATACCTGCAAGCAGGTGCTGGACTGCTTCGACGGATGCTCGGGCAACCCGGAATGTCGCAACCGCTGCTACCTGCGAATCTCCCCCATGGCGACGACGGAGATGCACAACCTGGGTTGGTGCGTGTACCAGAAGTGCAACAATTCGATGTCCAGCACGGCATGCGTCGAGAGCAAGTGCGGCAAGTACCTGGGGGCGTGCAAGGAGACGCCGGCCGGGGACAAGGACTGCAGCTACGTCCTCGACTGTCAGTCCGCGTGCAAGGCCGAGGATTCGGTGTGCCGCGCCGATTGCTTCGGGAAGGGAACTGCGAAGGCCCAGGCGGACTTCGAGACGTTGAGGAGCTGCTTCGAGTCGAAATGCGCTGCGGTCCCGATGCTCGGCTTCGAGCCGTCCTGCGGGTGGGACTATTGTGCGGCGGCCCTCGAGGTCTGCGCGCCGCCTGCCAACTGCTCGCTGCTGGGTGGAGACTGCCCGGTGGGCAAGGCATGCTGGACGAGCCCCACCGGCAAGTACGACTGCTTCGCCACGGAGGGAATCGAGGAGGCGGGGCTCTGCCCCCTGATTCCGGTGGTCGAGCGGGCCTGCGAAGACGGGTTGCAGTGCGTGATGGCGGGGGACACGACCGAGTGCCGCCGCGTGTGCACCCACGATGCGCAGTGTGCGTCGGACGAGGCCTGCCGTGAGGCCGAGATCCCGGGCACGGAGGGGTGGGGCTACTGCGACTGCAAGGATGATGACGGCGACGGCTTCTGCCTCGCGGTCGACTGCGATGACCATGACCCCAAGATCAACCCGTCGAAGGGTGAGAAGTGCTACGACGGCAAGGACAACAACTGCGACGGGGAGATCGACGAAGGGTGCGAGCCGTCCGAGGGAGAACCCTCCGTTGTCGAAGGAGACGATCCGCCCGGAGCCGAATTGCCCATCGGCTGTGCGTCGACCGGCGGTGCGCCCCCGATGGGCAGTGCGTTGCTCCTCCTGGCGAGCTTGCTCGCCGTCGTTCTCACCCGCTGGACCGCACGCAGCTAGAACGGCCCCATGCCCCGCAAGGATTTCCACCATAGCTCCGAAGGTCCCCGCACCGGCCACTTCGGGGAAGTCGCTCTTCCTGCGGCACCTTCTCCTGCGCCTGCAGGTTGCTGGCATGAATGGCCGGCCGATCTTGCCGCCTACCTGGCCCCCGAAGGACGGGAGGAGGATCTGGCGGTCGAGCTGGGGCCGATCCTCGCCCGCCATGGCCGGCTGTTCGTGACGCAGGGGCCTGTTCGGGAGCCGGCCTGGGTCGCCAATATCTGGCGTTCCCCGCACCTCGTGTCCGTGTCGTCCATCTCGGATGCAGCGGGGGCGTTGCGCCGGCTCCAGCGCAACTGGGCCCCCTACCCCGTGCACCTGCACCGCCGGACCGAGCTTGTCCGGGAGAAACTGCCGCACGTATCGGCCCGTCCGCTGCGCTTTCCCGAGCCGGCCCCGACCTCGGCGCTCGGGTCGTTCACGTTGCTCGATGCATCGACCCTGCTGGTTTCACAGGACTGCTCGAGCCCGTTTCCCAACGGCGAGGTCGCCTTCGTGGAAGACCACGAGAATCCGCCGAGCCGGGCCTACCTGAAGCTGTGGGAGACCCTGACACGGCTCGGCACGACGCCGGAACCGGGGGCTCATTGCTTCGACCTGGGGGCGAGCCCTGGGGGGTGGACCTGGGTGCTGCAAGGGCTCGGCTGCACGGTCACGGCGGTGGACAAGGCACCGCTGGCAACGCAGGTGGCCTCCCTTCCCAACGTCGATATACTGCCCGAGAGCGCGTTCTCGCTCTCCGCTGAGGCGCTGTCGGGAGCGGACTGGATCTTCTCTGACGTAATCTGCTACCCGGCCCGGCTTCTCAAGCTGGTCGAGCGGCTTCTGGCATCGGGCGTGACCGCGAAGTTCGTCTGTACCGTGAAGTTCCAGGGGGAGACGGACCACGAGACCGCCCGCAGATTCGCTGCGATTCCGGGCAGCCGGCTGTTCCACCTGCACCATAACAAGCACGAGCTGACGTGGGTGAGGTTATTGGGGGTGGGGGGAAGATGAGGGCAGATCGGGGGGGAGCCCGCCCGGTTCCTTCGCCTTCTCGGGCATCGGTCCGCCCTGAAACTGGAAGACCAGGTAGTCCGTGGCGATGCGCTTCCGGTCCGCCGAGTCGACGGAATCGGCAATCAGCTCGAAGAACCGGACCGCTGCGGCATCTGCGTTGATGGCCTTGCCGTGGGCAGCCAGCGAACGAGCCGTGGCCGGTTCGAGATCGCGGCCCAGGAGCGACAGCGCTGCATGGCTGGACAGCAGGACGAAATAGTCGGAGCTGCCGCTTCCGACGGCCCGGTGGAGCATGGGCATCAGCTCCGACAGCCAGGCCTGCATCCCACCGCCGTCACCGGCCTGTCCCAGAATGCGCACGAGCTGGAAGCGACGCTGGATTTCGGTTCCGGGCTCCATCATCCCGACAGCATTGGCGACAAGCACGCCGTATGCCCTGGCCAGCGTCGCGTAGTCCCTGAGATCCTCCAGCAGCACGGACTCCATCTCGACCGCGAGGACATGCGCCGGCTCGGCCCCTTCCACGGGAATCAGTTCGCGCACCTTCTCGAGCAGCTGCAGCCCCAGAGCGGCCCGGCTCCTCATCCGGGCCACGAGGGCCAGTTTCACCGCGGCCCCGGCCACCTCCCTGTACAGGCCTGCGTCGAGGGCCGGCCCCGCGGCCGCAGCAACCGCACCGGGCAGATCGTCGGTCATCACCGATTCCTCGTCGAGCTGGAGGTTCACCAGGGTGGCGAGAGAGGCCCCCAGCGGCGCCTTGCGGGCATCGGGCACGGGCGTCCTGAACCCGTCGGCGCCGCGGTGGCGGTCGACCTCCATCCGGAATGCGTCCATGGCCATCCGGATCCCCCAGTCAGGTGCCACCTTGGCGGTCTTGTTCCATTTCCGCACGGCCTTGTCGAGCGCATCGATGTCCGCGTCCGCTGCCAGGGTCGTGCGGGATGCCACCAGCACCCCGAAGCCGGCAAGCGCCGACAGGTCGGCAAGCAGGTACGGCGGCTCCTCCACCGGCTCGGGCGAGCCGAACCAGGGGCGGCCCGTGGAGGGACCGACGGCCAAAGCGCACGACTCGAGGGCAAACGCGGACTGGAGGTGGCCGCGAAGCCTGGCCAGCATGGCGGTCCAGACCAGCAGCCGCAGGTCGAGCTTGCTGCGCGCGTCCTCGATCCCAGCGGACCTCGCCTTCCCCAGGGTCACGGGCGAGCCGTACTGAAGTGCGAGACAGGCCTGCTCGGCTGCCATGAGCGCCCGCTGCGCCAGCCGATCGTCCCCTGCAACGAGCGCGTAGGCGGCAAACGCAGCATGAGCTTCGGCCACCCGGTCGTGGCGAACCGCCTGCGGGACGGTGGCGCTGCAGGTGAGCCGGTCCCCGGATGGCGGAGTCCTGCCGTCGACCCAACGGCCCCCGAGGCCCAGGTTGAACGTCCCCTCCTGCTTTCCTTGCAGCAGGAACCCCTCGATCGGACTGCCGACGTTGGCGGTGAAGGTGACGTTGCCCGAGTTGGATTCCAGGACACAGGACAGCCGGCCGCTTCCGGCAAACCCCTTGCGCACGAGGGCGTCGAACCGCTTCCATGTCTCCGCTGCCTCTGCGAAGCGCCCCGTCCGGGCCAGCAGCATGGTCTTGTACGGCAGCAGGCTGTGCACCGCGTGCCCCCGGCCGCATGCCTCCAGGTGATCCCCCTGCCCGAGGATCCGATCGACGAGACCCGTGAGCTCTTCGGGCGGGGCAACCTTCTTCCGTGCGGCGGCCACGATGACGTCGGGCAGGAAGGAGAGCTGCCGCATGTGGCGGTCGAGCAGCGGGCGGACCGGATCGAACGCACCGGGGTCTCCGTCCTCCCGAGCCAGGAATCGGCCCGCGGCAACGGCAAGAGCCAGGAAGGCCCGGACTTCACCGGGGTAGCGGGCCAGCCGCTTCTCCAGGTGGTCGGCCATCCGGACGACCGCGGCCTCGGGCTGCTCGATGATGACGGTCAGGCCGACCCCGGCAGCGGCCCGCAACAGGTCGATGACCAGATCCGCAACCGTGCCGGGCATGTCGGTCCCGTCCTCCAGGGTGTCGCCGAGAACGTCCCGGAGCGGCTGCTCCAGGAGCGCTGCCACGCGCGGCGCCAGGTTGTCCTCCTGCGGTCCGAGCAACATGGGGACCGCCCGATGCGCCGCAGGCAGCAGCCTCAGCACAGCCTCGACTGCAGGCGGCAGCTCGACCTCCAGCGAGACGCTGTCGGCCACCCGGGTGCTGAGCTCCTCCGCGCGCACCAGGGCCTTCGAAACCAGCTCGTCCGGTGCGTTCCCATGTGCCGCGATGGCGAACAGGTCGAACGACAGAAAACGCGCAGCATCGAGCCCGACGGCCCACCAACCCCTCTCAGCCTCCCCGGCAGCCGAGGCCAGGTCCAGCGCCTCCATGGCGGCCTTCCATGCCTCGGCGTCGGCGTTGTCCGCTGCCTGGACGGTCTTGCGCAGGCCCGCAAAGATCCTGAGGATCGCAGCGGAGTGGTCAGGCTGGCCGCACCAGGCGAGCAGCGCGGAGAGATCCCCCGGAAGGGTGCGCTCCAGGCGCCCCAACGAAGCGATTGCCTCCGCCTTCTTCCCCTCGACGAGCTGCTCGGCTGCCAGCAGTGCCACCGCTGCCGCCCGGATGGCGGGGGCCAGCCGTTCGAGGTCCGGAGATTCGGGTCCGGCCCGGCGGGCAGCGACCTTGTCGAGGCCGGCCGCGGCAGCCTCCAACTCCCGGCCAAGCTCTGAGAAGCTCCAGGTCTGGAGGAACGGTGGCACGGCAGCCAGGATACGGACAAGCTCGGCGACCACGCGGTCCTCGCCCGAGTCGGTGAGCCTCCCGCCGAGGCGCTCGAGCCCGGCATTGAGCTGTCCGAGCACGACGGGGATGAGATCGGTACGCCCGTCCACGAAGGTCATCGCCAGGTTGACGGCGACACCGCCGATGACCGAGAGGATTCCGCTCTTTCCATCCCGGACCGCGGACGCGAGGACCGTGTCGGTCAGGGCGGCGACGTCGTCGGGGTTGAGACAGGCGCCGGCCGCCTGGAGTGCGGACATGAGGCGGCTGACGTTGCGGGAGACCGCCCCTTCCCCGTCATCGCTTCCTGCCTGCGTCCGCACGGAGTCGAAGTAGACCCGGCAGACCGGAAGCGTCAGGAGCGGGTCGGCCCAATCCGCTGAGTAGCGGACGACGGTCAGGAACCTCGAGGCAGCGTCCCCGCGCAGCCAGGCATTCTCGGGCCGCAAAAGCCAGTCCACCAATCGATCCACGTCGCCGGCCCGGGGCTTCCCGTCCTCCCCCACCACGGCCAGGGACCAGTAGCCCAGCCCGAGATCGGGACGCCCGAGCCGCTCCAACTCCCCCCAGGACGAGGCGAGCCCCTCCCGGCGGGCGGACGCGAACCCGACGTCGCACTCGTCCGGATTGACCGCGTCGACCTGCCGCAGGAACAACGCCAGAGCGTTCAGCACGCGGCCCCGGTCTCCTCCCAGCTCGTTGGCAATCCTCTGGAGCTCCCGGGTCTTCCTCTTCTGAGCCAGCCCTGCCAGGGCCGACGTGACCGCGGCATCTTGCTCCGGAGCCGACGTTCCGGCATCCCCGCCCAGCTCATCGGTCCTCGCCAGCGCATGCAGGAACAGGCGAGCATCGGCCTCCCCAGGCCCGTGAATCGGCTGGTCCAGACAGATCTCCCCCAGCTCCTTGTAGCCGGCCTCCCAGGCAGCGGCCCCCGCCAGCGAGGCCACCAGCCCCTTGAGGTAGAGCAGCAGCCCCCGGGTCCCACAGGCCAGCGCATCTTCGGGCAGTGCGGACAGTGCATCGGCCAGCGCGTTCATCGCATCCACCGGCCTTGCCTCGGCGAGCGCCTTGTCGGCCCTGGCCGCCGCCAGGAGGGCCCGTCCCTTCACGCCGGCCTGGGAGAGCGACCCGCTTGCCAGGCGGTCCAGCAGCGGCGTCCCCCGGCCAAGAAGCTCGGCTTCGTCAGTTCGCCCCGTGGCGCACCCCCCGACGCACAATGCGGCCAGCATCCCTCCGATGAACCATGCGGACAACCTGCCCATTCCGGTTCCCTCCGTTCGACGTCTCGCAGGCAACCATAGCAGGCTACTCGCTCGCAGGTCAATGCTCCCCCCCGCGGTATTGCACCACCGGGGGTCCGGTGGTAAGCTGATGCGCAACAGAAAGGGGAAGCAGGAGTGGACGACCGCGACAAATGGATGCAATTCGAGGCAAGGGGGAAGCTGCCCCCGGAGCAGATGGCGGAACTGACCGGTCGCATCCTCGAGGCTGCCCCGCTGGGCATCCTGGTGTACGACGGCAACGGTGACTGCGTCCTGGCGAACGAGAAGGCAGCCCGGACCGTTGGTGCCACGCAGGCGCAGCTCCTGGCGCAGAACTTCAACCGGATCGCGTCCTGGCAGGTCTCCGGTCTGCTGGGGGAAGCCAGGCTCTGCCTGGATCGTGGGGAACGGCGGCACTCCCTGATCCATGTGACGACGACGTTCGGCCGTGAGATCTGGATCGACTGCCGGCTGGTTCCCCTCGGCACTGTGGAGGAGCGGCACGTCCTGCTGCTGTTCGAGGACGTGACCGAGCGCAAGCGCGCCCAGGCCGAGGCGGCGGCCCACCAGCGAACGATCGAGGCGGTCAACAGCCTGTTCCGGGAGGCCCTGGCCTGCTCGACGCCCATGGAGGTGGGCCGCCGGTTCATCGACATCGCCAAGGACGTGACCGCGAGCCGGCTCGGATGGCTCTGCGAATTGGACGCGCAGGGCCGGGTGAAGAGCGCTCTGCTCGACCCGGACGCCCGGGAGATGTGCCGGATGGTCGGCGGCGAGCCGATCGATGACGGGCGGCTCGACCGGAGCTCGGAGCAGATGGCCTGCGGCCGCATGCCGCCGGGGATCCTGAGGCGGGCCCTTGCTCTCGGGCGGACCCAGATTGTCAATCGGCCGGACCAGCATGCGGAACGGCTCGGTTTCCCGGAGGGGCACGTCGCCATCGACAACCTGCTCCTGGTCCCGCTGAGGCGCGGGGAGACGGCCTTCGGACTGCTCGCCCTGGCCAACAAGGCCGGACGATTCAGGGACGAGGACGCCCTCGCCCTGGAGGCACTGGCGGCCGCCTATGTCGAGGTGCGAGACCGGCGGGAATCGGATGCCCGAGTTGCCTTCATGGCCAAGGAGCTGGCCTGGTCGAACGAGGATCTCGAGCTGTTCGCGTCGGTTGCGTCACACGACCTGCGGGAGCCGCTGCGGAAAGTCCTGGTGTTCGGAGAGCGCCTGAGCCGCGAGCTGGGCGAATCGCTGGGGCCGGCCGGGGCCGACTTCCTCGCTCGGATGACCCAGGCAGCCGGCCGGATGCGCACCCTGGTGGACGGGCTGCTCGAGTACTCGCGGGCCGGTTCCGCTCCGACCCGACCGAGCAGCGTGGACATGGACGCGCTGCTGAGAGGTGTCGTGGCGGACCTCGAGGTCCCACTGGGGGAGTGCGGAGGCACGGTCGAGCTGGAGGCATGCCCCCCGGTTCTGGGGGACCCGGTCCAGGTTCGGCAGATCTTCCAGAACCTGATCGAGAACTCGATTCGTCACCGCCGCGTGGGGCGCCCTCCCGAGATCCGCGTCACTTCCGGAATCGACGGGGCGTCCGTTGCCATCGAAGTGAGCGACAACGGGATCGGGTTCGACGAGGCCGAGGGCGAGAAGATCTTTCTTCCCTTCTACCGCAGTCCGAGCGGTACGTCACCGGGCACGGGTCTCGGGCTGGCCGTGGTCCGCCGCCTGGTCGGACGGAACGGCGGTCGGATACGCGCCCGAGGCATCCCCGGCCAGGGGGCGGTCTTCTCCCTGGTCCTTCCACTGGCGCCCGACGACCTGGAGGAAACCCGATGACGCTCGAAGCCCGAGGCTTCAACATCCTTCTGGCAGAGGACGACGAGGATGATGCCCTGCTCATACGCGACGCGGTGGCCGAGGCCGGGGTTGCAGGCACGGTCCGGGTCGTCAGGGACGGGGCCGAGCTGCTGGACTACCTGCGCCGGAGCGTAGCTGCCGAGACCTCGGCCGATGCTCCGTGTCCCGACCTGATCCTGCTCGACCTGAACATGCCCCGGAAGACCGGGTTGGAGGCCCTGGCCGAAGTCCGGGCCGATCCGCGGCTGGTCCACTTTCCCGTCGTCGTGCTTACGACCTCCCGGCTGACGCGGGACATGCAGAAGAGCTTCGACCTCGGCGTGACGAGCTTCGTCGTCAAGCCGGACAGCTACAGTGCGCTCGTCGAGATCATGAGGAACCTGGCCGACTACTGGCTCCGCATCGGCTGACCCGGGCGGCCCCGGATGGGCCACTCCTTTTCCTCGCACTGCCTGGGGTCTCTGATTCGACCACCGCCCCATCCTCCATGTCAGGCAGCATGAAAAAAATGTTGACTCACAAGTCGTGTATATCCGATCATGCGCTGGCACACGCCCGAGACGGCCGTACGCGACGATCGCCGGGCGGATGGGCGGACTCCAAAGGAGGAAGAACCGATGAAACGATGTCTTTTCCTGGTCGCGGCCCTGTTGGCGGTTGGATGCTACCAGTCCTCGGACAACAAGCTGCCCGAGCAAGGAACGCCGCCGCCGAACGCAGCGGGCGGAGTGACGGTGCCGGCGGACGTGGTTCCCTGGACTGCCGACAAGTGCATGGTCGATGACGATTGCGCCGGAGCGGAGGGCCTCGGCGTCTGC
>VGRX01000155.1 GCA_016875215.1 Deltaproteobacteria bacterium | reverse complement strand
GGGGTCCCGGCAGCCACGAGCGCGGCTGCCGCAGCCTGGACGTCGGCAAAGGGGGCCCCGAGCGCATCGGCAAGCTGTCCAACGGTGCAGGGCCGGCGCTTGAGCGTGGCAAGGATGCGGTCCGAAAGCCCCCTGGGCAGCCCCGCACCCGACGCGTCACTGCGGGACCTGAAGACGGCCGGGGGAACCGCGGGCGGGTCGAACAGCGCAGCGATCCGAGAGAGATCGGCAGCTCCGAGTCCCTGCACCGACCGCCCCGGCGTCGGTCTCACCGCGGTGTTCAGCTCCACCACGGCCGGAGCGATCAGCGCCGCGGCCTTCACGATGGCCGCCAGCGCCTCCGGACCATCATTGATGCCCGCGAGCAGGAAGACCTCCAGCCGGACCTTCCCCGGATGGCGGGCCGAGAACCTTGCGATCCCATCGATCACCCGGCCGAGATCGAGCGCGGGGTGCGGTCCGTTGATGGCCGCAAAGGTCGCCGCATCCGCTGCATCCAGATCCGGCGCCACAATGTCGAATTCCGCAGCGTCCTCGGCCACGTCGTCCCGCCACAGCAACGTGCCGTTCGTGATCAGGTTCAGCGGGATCCCCGCCTCCCGCCTGAGCGCCCGCGCCACGGCGCCCAGGTCGCTGTACAGGGTCGGCTCCCCCGAGCCTGCAAACGTAATCACGTCCGGCCGAGGCCCCCGCCCGATGGCCTCCAGCACCTCCCGGACCACCTCCCGCTGCGGAAAGAAGGGCCGGCGGTCGATGGTGAGCACGTCGGTCGGCCCCAACTGGCAGTAGACGCAGTCCAGCGTGCACGTCTTGAACGGGACCACGTCCACGCCGAGGGAGACGCCGAAGCGCCGCGACGAAACGGGTCCGTAGGTGAGCTTGCCCATTCAGCCCCTCCGGGGCCCCTGCCCCACGGGGCGCATCATAGTATCGGCGGCGCCCGCTGGCAACCGGCGGCCTGCCCGCTCGACCATCCGCCCACGTCAGCGTGCGTCGAGCGGACGATCCGGGGCCTGCCTGAGAGCTTGTGCCCTGGATACCGGTCGAGTATAAGGTGGCGGGGAGGACGGGATGCGGATTCTCATCACCGCAGGTGGAACTCGGGAGCCGATCGACGCGGTCCGCTTCGTCGGCAACGTCGGGACCGGTGCTACGGGCATTGCATTGGCCCAGGAGGCGGTACGGCGATTCCACACGGTCCAGCTTCTCTCGGGCACGGGGAGCGTGGAGCCCGCACAGTGGGCTCTCGACACCGGGCTCCTGGCGGTGGAGACGTTCACCTCGGCTTCGGACCTCCTCGACCGGACGGTGCGCCTGCTCGAGGACTACAGGTTCGATGCCATCGTGGCCACGGCCGCAGTCGCAGACTATGCTCCGGTTCTGGTGGATGGGAAGATCGGCTCCACGCTGGACGAGCTCACGATCCGGATGATTCCGACGCCCAAGATCGTGGACCGGATGCGCGTTCTTGCGCCCGAGGCCCGGCTGGTCTCGTTCAAGCTCGAGAGCGGCGTGAGCCCCTCAGAGCTGTTTTGCCGCGCCAGGACCTCGATGGCCCGCTCCGGAGCGGATCTGACCGTGGCCAACCTCCTGGAGGGGCATGGCCGGCCCGACCACTCCGCCTGGCTGGTTCATGGAGACGGGGACCCGATCGCGGTCCCGACCCGTGCCAAGCTGGCGACCTGCCTCCTCGACTACCTGGAGGCTGGGCAGGACCGATGAGCGCTACCGACGCAACCTTCTTGTCCGAGGGGCACAGATGACCAACGTACTGCTGGGAGTGACGGCCGGGATCGCGGCCTACAAGGCACCGGACCTGGTTCGGAAGCTGGTCAAGGCTGGAAACGACGTGAGGGTGGTGCTCACCGAGCGTGCAGCCCACTTCGTCACGCCGCTTTCGCTGGAGACCGTCAGCGGCCACCCGGTGGCCATGGACATGTTCGGGCCCCGCCGCGAGTCGGCAATCGAGCACATCGAGCTGGGCCTCTGGCCGGACGTGGTGGCCATCGCCCCCGCGACGGCCGACTGCCTGGCGAAGATGGCGGGGGGGCTTGCGGACGATCTGCTCAGCACGGTGCTGCTGGCTCTGCGTCCCACGGTCCCCATCGTGCTGGCACCGGCCATGAACACCCGCATGTGGACTCACCCGGCGGTGCGCCGCAACATGAAGCTGCTGCGCAAGGATCTGGGCGACCGACTTCGCCCGGTCGGTCCGATCGGGAAGCAGCTCGCATGCGGCGAGGAGGGGATGGGGGCCATGGCGGAGCTCGAGGACATCGTGGCCGAAGTCCTGCGCTCGGCCTCGGACCCGATCAGGTAGCCCCAGTCACTTCACGGCACACACGATCGGACGGTGTCGTTTTCATGCTCGTCAAGATGGCGCAGTGAGGCGACTCACAGACCCAATCGGCGACGGCGACGGCGACGTCAACGACAACGTCAACGAGCGCATGGCCCAGGCAGTCCCTTATGGATAGAACCCAGGAATTTGACGGATCCGGGTTTCGATATATGATTTTCCCCATGAGACTGCCGGGTCGACACAAGAGAGGAAACAGCGGTGCCCTGAAACGAAAGCTGGGGAAGTTCCTTTCGCCCTCGGCCTCGCTGACGTCGTTCCTGTCCTTTGGACCGCTGCTCGTGGTCACGCTGAGCTTCTACACGGTGTCGCTGGTGCAGGGCGAGCTGCTTCCCGGCTACGCCTACCTGTTCATGGCGCTCCTGCTGGCTGCGAGCGGCATCTTCGGGTTGAGATCGAGCTCGCCGGCCGTGCTTGCAGCGATCCTGCTGGGAGAGGTGGCGGCCGCCCTGGGCGGCATGACGGAGTGGTGGGTGGCCCTGGCCAACGCGGGCGGCCTGCTGCTGGCTGCCACGGGAATCCCGCTGGTGGCCAAGGCGAGGGTCCTGGCCCTTGCGGCAAAGGCCAACAAGCGGATCCGGGACCGTTCGGAAGCCCGCCTTTCGGTCGGAGAACGCCTCGCCCGGGGCACGACGCCGAACCCGTCCGCAGCCGCCGGCGAGCCGGTTTCCAACACCGAGTCGCTGATCCGGAACATCCTGCTGCCGGCCAAGAAGGCGTTGCGCTGTCGTACAGCCATCTTCTTCTGGTACAACGAGGCCGAGGATTCCCTCATCCCGGTCGAGACCCTGTCCGACTGCACGGACCTTCTGACCAATACAGCGATCTCCGTGAAGCAGGGGCGCCTGTCCGGCCTCAAGTCGACCCGCGAGCCGCTGACCCTGCGCTTCTCGCCGGGCGAAGCGCATTCCGTGCCCATCTACCGGAAGGCCGTGGAGCTCGCCGGTGTGATGGCCGTGCCCGTGTACCACAAGGGACAGCTTGCCGGTGCATTCGTGTTTGACCGCAGCGGCGTCGAGCCGTTCTTCCTGCCCGACAACGTGATTGCGCGGCGGCTGGCCGAGGCGGTCGAGGACGCCCTGGTCACAGAGCGCCGCCTGAAGAGCGCGGTGCTGCTGTCCCAGCAGTTCCGCATGATGGACGAGGCTGCCCGCCAGTTCTCGGCTGCCCGTGCATTCGAGCAGGTCTATGACACTGCGGTCCGCTATGCCGTGGCGTTCTCTCCCTTCACCAGTGCCGTCCTTGCACACCGCGTCACCACCGCGTCCGACGAGTTCGAGATCGTGGGGGTGAGCCGCAAGCAGATGGCCGGGCTGCTGGGCAAGCGCTTCTCCTTGCGCAACTCGCTGGCCGACCTGGCTGCCCGGAACCGGACCTCGCTGCCCCCCAACTTCGTTTTCGAGGGCAGGACCCTCCAGCCGTTCGGCCCTGACGTCGGACTCGAGATGGAGGACGGTGATTCCTGCCTCCTCGTCCCTCTCCAGATCCGGGACGAGACCGTGGGCTTCCTGCTCCTCGCGGACAACCGCAAGCCGGTCCTGCGTGACGAGCTGAGCACCCTGCACCTGTTCGCGGACTACTGCGCGGTCTCGCTGGTCAACGCTGAGGCGAACAAAGAGCTGGAGCGCATGGCGGTGACCGATCCGCTGACCGCCATCCCCAACCAGAGGGCATTCCGCACCCGGATGATCGAGGCAGCGCAGCGGGCCGACCGCTCGAAGAAGGCGGTCTCGCTGCTCTTCGTCGACATCGACCGCTTCAAGTCCATCAACGACACGCACGGCCACCCGGCGGGGGATGCCGTGCTTCGCGGGATCGCCCGCTGCCTGAGCGAGACCGTCCGCAAGGTCGACTTCGTCGCCCGGTACGGCGGCGAGGAATTCGTGGTCCTGCTCGAGGAAACGGCGGGTCCCGGTGCACTGGTCATGGCCGAACGGCTCCGGCAGAAGGTGGCCGGGCTTTCCTTCCCTGAGCTCGGTTCCGGGCGTGCAGTCACGGTCTCCATCGGAATCGCCTCGTACCCCAACGATGCCGCCTCGGTCGACGAGGTCATCGCACTGGCCGACGCAGCCCTCTATCGGGCCAAGAACGAGGGCCGCAATCAGTGCCAATCGGCCTGAGCGCCGATTCCAAGCCATCTGCTGCGTTGCTCTGGTCGCCGCCTCGCTGCGACGCACGACAAGTGCGCCTCGCTCTGCCGCTCGGTCGCGCCTTGCACCTGGCCCGGACTCGACGCTCAGGAGGGGGCGCCGATTCCAGGCCATCTGCTGCGTTGCTCTGGTCGCGGGCTTGGTGTAACCTCCGCCCGATTGCCGGTCTCTCCTACCCAGGGGTGTTTGAGAGGAGGTGCAAATGAGCTGGATCAAGAGGATGCTGGGGTTGTCCGAGAAGATGCAGCCGATGTCGATCAATGATTCCAACTTCCAGGAGGACGTCATCCGGTTCCGCGGTGCCTGCCTGCTCGACGTCTGGGGCCCCAACTGCCAGCCCTGTGCGCAGCTCGCACCGGTCATGCAGGAGATCGCCGCCGCATACAACGGGACGGTGCGTGTCTGCGAGATGAATGCTGCGGGGGCCCCCCGCTCGACCGCTCGCCTGGGAATCCGGGGAACACCCACCGTGGTCGTCTATCGCGGCGGGGCCGAGATCGGGCGGATCGTCGGTTTCAAGCCGTTCAGCTTCTGGCAGCAGCTCATCGAGAAGGAGTTCGCTCAGCAGCTCGCCGAGGCGAACAAGGAACCGACGGAGGGACCGGAAGTCAAGGGAGGACCCCAGCCCCCCGATCGCCCGTTCAAGCCCACCACCAAGGCAGCCAAGAAGGCCCTCAAGAAGGCCAGGCAGGCCCCGGACCCGCCACGCAGCGGGCGCACCCCACCCACGGACGGTGCAGACCGAAACGGTATGTGAGACCCCTGACCCTACTGCATCAGCCGGCGCCCCGAGGGCCCCTCCCGCGTGGTCGGGGCTGTGTGACCCCTGACCCCTGACTACAGCCCCACCCCCAGTGCGGGATCGAACGTCCAGTCGCCGTCGAAGTAGCCGGCAGCGACGACACCATCCTGGCTCCAGCTCGTGTAGTCCGGAAGACCGGATCGTGAAGAGAACGGCTGCTCCCAGTAGAGCAGGCGTGCGGCATCCTTGTCCGCCACCAGCGCGGCCGAGAGATGACCCTCCTCCGGGAAGACGAACAGCAGCGTGGCATCGGGGAAATCCTTGCCGCCGATGCTCACGGCCTTGTCGCTCCAGTCGAACGGAATCGAGTCGGGCACCGGAACTTCCTTGCGGGGAACTCCGACGTAGACCAGGTTGTACTGCTTTCGGATGGCCGGGGTGACCTTGCCGACCGACAGGGCGCACGCATGCCCGTTGCCGATGATGTTCCACGTCGAGACCAGGTACTGCACGTAGTCGCGATAGATGCCGCTGCCGCCGTTCGGGTACACGAAGCAGAAGGGGCGGTGGAAGACCTGGTTGAGCGGCCCCTGGACCGACGGGCTCTTCCCGTCCTGCAGGCCCCATTCGATCGGCCCGGAGGCCAATGCCACGTCCTTGCCGTCCACGACGAGCTTCGCCACCCCCTTCTCCTTCAACGCCTTTCCGTCGAGCACCATGCCGCGGACGTTGGAGGTGGAGACGGCCACCGTCTTGCCCTCGTCGCTGCTTTCCGATTCCACGATCGAGTCCTCGTAGGGGTCGATCTGCGAGCGGACGCTCACGAAGGAGTACGTGCCGTTGACCCAGGGAGAGGGCGTCTTGTACTCGAAGTCCAGCTCCGGCTTGTCGTGCATGCGGTCGTGCATCCACTCGAACAGCGGCGGCCAGTCCACGCAATCGGCCCCGGGGGCCGCATCGCCGTCCCACCAGTGACCGGCCCCGGGTTGGATGTGGAAGTAGAACTCGTCCGCAATCGGTTCCACGGCCTCGGCCATGAGGTAGGCCTCGGAGATGGGCACGTTGTCGTCCTTGTCGCCGTGGATCACGTAGACGGCCCGGTTGGCCAGGTTGCCGACGTACTGGAGAGTATCGCTGGACGCCCGGGCGCGGGCGAACGGCCCCGTAGGCTTGTTCGAGCCGCCGTAGGAGTAGAACGAGGACCACCCTGCGCTCGGTCCGATCACCCGGAAGCGGTCCGAGAAGTGCACGCCGAACTGCCACGTGCCGTGCCCTCCCATGGAGTGGCCGGTCACGTACACATGGTCGGGGTTCACCCCGAAGGCCGACATTGTGTCCTCGAGCGTCTCGATGCCGTCGAGGCGGCCCCACTCCTCCCAGTCGAAGCCGAACGGCCGCCGGTTGGTCGGGGCCACGACGTAGGTCCACTCCTTCTGCCCGTAGGCCTGCGCCTGGCCGATTCCCTGCACGCCGGCCCCATGCAGCGACAACACGAGGGCATACCCCGGGTCATCCCCTCCGAACGGGTCGGCCGGGCCCGACGGCGGATTCACGCCGTAGTACTGGACCGAATGATCCACGTTCGAGCGACGGGTCCGCTTGTACGGAGCGCCGGCGGCAGCGGTCGACAGCTCGAGCGTCTTCTCGTAGGACCAGTCGAGCGAGTAGGACTCCAGACGCACCGTGACCGGCCACTTCTCCCCACCGGCGCCGGGGGCCGACGCGGGGACCAGCTTGAACCCCACCTGGGTCACGGCGCTGGCCGGCAGCGAGGGGTAGACCACTTCCGTTTCCTCGAAATGCCCGCTGCCGATCACCCGGGCCGAGACGTCCCGCAGCCTGTGGTTCGACAAGTTGACGGTGGCGATGCCCAGCCACTGCTCGTCCAGGCTCCCTGCAACAAGGTCCGGGGCCGTCACGTCGGACAGATTGAAGTAGACCTCGCTGTCCAGCGTGAACAGCTCGACCTCCGGATCCTTGACCGCCATGTAGGCCGAGGCCACGACAACGTTCTCGCCAGCGAGCCCCCGGCCCGGCGTGCGGTGTGCACGGGTCATGTACGGATCCCCGGGCTGCGGCGAACCGTTCACGTAGACCTGGTAGAACCGGTCGGCCCGGACCAGCAGCCGGGTCGGCAGCGGCAGGTCGAACCTGGCCACTGCGTAGAACAGCGAGTACCCTGCGTACCCCATCTGCCCATTGGGCCCGGGGACCGTCTCGTACCACTGAATGCCATAGCTGTCCTTGCCCGGTCCCGTGGGCGGGACGAACGTGCCGGCATCGAGGGCCGGGCCGATGGGGTCGTTCTCCGGCTTGGGAACCAGCGCCACGAGCCAGAGGGGGATGTCGATCTTCGCAGGCTCCGCAGGCTCCGCAACAGGGGGCAGCGGGCCGACGTCCGAGGGCTCGAGATCGTCGGGGACGAGCTCTGCGGCCACATCCGGTTTCGCCAGGTCTGCGAGCAGGTCGGGCAGATCCTGCGGCGCCAGGTCGGGCAGCAGCGGAAGATCGCCGGCTTCGCCCACGAGATCTGAATGTGCGTCCGGCGCCGGCACGTCCTCCGGCAGCACGTCGGCAGTCAGCTCGACCTGCACCCTGGTGTCGGGCGGTACATCCTTGTCCCCTCCCCCTCCCCCGGAACAGGATGACGCACCCAGGATACCTGCCACGACGACCCAACCTGTCCATCTCTTCCACGCCTCGCCCCTGCTCATCATGCTCAACCTCCCGTGACTGCACTCAGCTTAGCATTCGGATGGGGGAAGCGGAAGTCCGCTGCAGGTCCCCGCTGCAAGTCCCCATTTCGCCCGACTCCGGCCCATTTCGCCCGACTCCGCCCCATTTCGCCCGACTCCGCCCCATTTCGCCCGACTCCGGCCCATTTCGCCCGAGCCCCTGAACAATCCTCTTCAACCCGTGTGCGTGCGGGGGTAACATGTGGGTCCCGGAATCGGCCGGACGATGGGGCGGGGGCGAATGCGGCTGTGGGGCTTACCAGGAGCGTGTTGCGCATTGGATTCCGAAGCGAAAATCCGACAGGTGCGCCGGATGTGCGACGCAAGATGTGGGGGCATACTGGTGGTACGTTCCCATATCTTGTGTCACGCAGACGACGTGCATGGCGGATTTGCAGCCGGAAGATCAATGCGCAACACGTTCCTAGTTCTGGCGGTGGTCGCCTGCACGGGGTGCTGGCACACGTCGCACTCGGGTCCGCCGCCGTGGCCGCACATCCTGACCTGCTACGGGGGGTGCCAGGCACCGCACTATGATCCAACTGCGTGCGGGGGGTCTACGGCATGCTGCTCGCATTGCATCGACGGGACGTGGTGGTACTCGACAGAGCAGCAGATCTTCGGGTGCGGGGCCAAGCTCGAGATCCGGCATGGCAACAAGTGCGTGGTGGTGCAGGTGGCGGACAACGGCCCGGCGAGCTGGGTGGAGAGCAATGCGGCCGGCAAGTGCGGCGGCAACGGACACATCATCGACACGTCCCCTCTCGTGGCGGACTACTTCGGCGGAGGATGCGGCTGGAGCCAATGCTTCTGGGTGGATGTCCGGCCTGTGGCGAAATCGATGCCGCAGGGGATCTGCCCGACCTGTCCGTGCGGCGGGGAATGCAAGCCGGGCGAGGTGCAGGGGCAGGGGTGCGGCAACTGCGGCTGGGAGGAGCGCTCGTGCGGTGGTGACGCGAAGTGGGGAGGCTGGGGGCCGTGCAACGGGCAGGGACCGTGCGCACCGGGGCAGTTCGAGGTGGGGGCATGCGGGGACTGCGGCAGCCATTCGAGATCATGCGGCGGGAACTGCCAGTGGGCGGGCTGGAGCGGGTGCGATGGACCGGACCCGGGGGATGGGAAGCTTCCGTGCGACACCGGTGAGCCCGGCGTCTGCGAGTCGGGCGTTCAGAAGTGCATCGGCGGCTGGGTGACCTGCAAGCGCCTGCAGGAACCTGGCGAGGAGGTCTGTGACGACATGGACAACGACTGCGACGGACCTATCGACGAGGGAGGAACGAAGGCCATGGGCCAGGCGCTGCCTGCCTTTGCGGCACAGGTGGAGGACTGCTCGTTCCCCATGGTCCTTGCCCCGGGCGAAGTGGCCCAGGGATGGGTGGAATACCGAAACATGGGAGCCCAACACTGGGAGCGGGGGCAGGTCTGGCTGAAGGCGGAGGGAAGCGAGGCGGGCAGCCCGAGCGCGGTCGGCGTGCCGGAGGAATGGCCGGCATGGGACGTGGCCGCCAAGGTCGATTCGGACGTGGCCCCGGGGGAGCTGGCGAGGTTGCGGTTCGCTGTGTCTGCCCCGGCAGCGACCGGCGACCTCGGCGACCAGCATTTCGTCCTGTTGACGCCGGCAGGGCAGGCGATGCGCTGTCCCGAACCCGGATTCGCCCTGTCGCTCCGGGTGGCTCCGGGCGAAGGCTGGTGGCTCGAGCCGGCCAGGGAGGAGCCCGCTCCCCGGGAACCCTCGGAGGCAGACCCGGATGGGACGACCGCTGACCGCGGGGCGAGAGGCGGTGGCTGCGGCATGGCAGCGCAGGGGACGAGCCTGGCGGGCCTGCTGGTGCTGCTGTTGCCCTGGCTGGCCGCACGCTGCGGGAGACGGGCTGCATCTCGGGACGGGCGGTTTGCCGAGGCGCAGGGCCATTGGCAGAAGGCTCCCGGCCGGAGCGCGACTCGAACGGTGGTTGCAGATTGCCGATTGAAGGACGCGCCCGTCCTGGCTGCGATGCTCGCGCTCCTGACGGCTTGCTCGTCGGGCTCGGGGGGGGGGAAGAGTGCGGACGCCGGGGCCGAGACGGATGCGGCGGCTTCCTCTCTCCTGTCGATCTTCCCCACGGCAGGTACGGCGCAGGGGGGCGACGAGATCGTCGTTGTCGGCACAGGCTTCGCAGAGGGGATGACCGTCCGCTTCGGCGATGTCGGTGCCGGGACCGTGACCCTCCTCGGGCCGAAGGAGCTGCGTGTTTT
>VGRX01000154.1 GCA_016875215.1 Deltaproteobacteria bacterium | reverse complement strand
TCGAAGATGGAGAAGCTTGCGGACAAGGGGAACGGCAACTACGGCTACATCGACAGCATCCTCGAGGCCAAGAAGGTGCTGGTCAGCGAGATGGGCGGAACGCTCTTCACCATCGCCAAGGACGTGAAGATCCAGGTCGAGTTCAACCCGGCCAAGGTCAAGGGCTACCGGCTCATCGGCTACGAGAACCGCATGCTGAAGAAGGAGGACTTCGACGATGACAAGAAGGATGCCGGCGAGATGGGGGCAGGACACTCGGTGACCGCCCTGTACGAGATCATCCCGGCCGGCTCCAAGGAGGAGATCCCCGGCTCGGGCGACCTCAAGTACCAGAAGACGAAGCTCAGCCCCGAGGCTGGCGAGTCGGACGAGCTGCTCACCATCAAGCTGCGTTACAAGCAGCCCGATGGGGACACGAGCAAGCTCATCGAGGTCCCGCTCATCGACCGCGGGGTCGCCCTGGACAAGTCATCCGAGGATTTCCGTTTCTCCGCTGCCGTGGCGCAGTTCGGTCTCATCCTTCGAGACTCGGAGTTCAAGGGCGATTCCAACTACGAGTCGGTCATCAGGCTCGCCAAGGGATCCGTTGGCGAGGATGCCGAGGGATACCGCTCCGACTTCATCAAGCTCGTGAAGCAGACCCAGCTCCTCGACTCCAGCCGGAAATGATCTCTACCCTTCGAAGGGGAACCTGTACTGCGTGAGCCCGCACTCGTCGCGTACCGTGACGAACTGTCGCTGCAGCTCCTCGTTGACCGGCGCCCCGCTGCTCGTCCTCTCGAGCGAGACCAGGTACTCCTTCTCGCCCGCAGTGTAGATGCGTTCGCAGCCCGGCGCTTTCTTCGAGCTCCGCAGTGCGCGGCAGATGTCCCCCGCAATCTTCTTGAACCGGTCGAGCGAGATGAACGCCTCGACGTTGATGGCCACGAAGAAATGGCCTATCCGGTGGGGTTGGCGCCGTCCATGCTCGTCGATGCCGTTCAGTCCCTTGAGGAACGCACCATCCTGGAGCGCGGCGGAGAGGATCTCGACGACCGTTGCGTAGCCGAATCCCTTGTGCCCGGCGGTGGTCTCGCCGAGCCCACCGAGCGGCACCAGGGCCGCGGTTCCTTTCAGGAGGTCCTTCAGAATCTGCGGTGCATCGGTCCGGTAGGTTCCGGTCTGGTCGATGACCCACCCCTCGGGCAGCTCCTTGCCCGCCCGATCGTAGACCTCGATCTTTCCGCGCTGGGAGACCGATGTGGCGCAATCGAGGCAGAACGGGAATGCCTCGTCTGTGGGCATGCCGAACACAAGCGGGTTGGTACCGAGCATGTTCTCCACGCCAAAGGTCGGAGCGATGGAGGGACGTGCATTGGTCCCGGTGATTCCGATCATCCCCTCCTTGCAGGCCATCAGCGTGTAGTAGCCGCAGAAGCCGTAGTGGGTGGAATTGCGCACCGCCACCATGCCCAGCCCGAGCTGCCTCGCCTTCTCCATGGCCATCCGCATGGCCCGGGTGGCGATGACCATGCCCATCCCGTCGTGCCCGTCCACGACCGCTGTCGTCGGTCCGTCGCGCACGATCTCGAAGTGGGTCGTCGGACTCTGCTGGCCGGCCCGGATGCGGTCGTAGTAGAACGACTTGAAGCGGCCGATTCCATGCGAATCGATGCCGCGCTTGTCTGACTGGATCAATACGTCGGCGCAAGCCTTGGCGTCGTCCGCAGGCACACCGATCGCGGCAAAAGCATCCGCCATGAACCGCTCCAGCAAGTCGAAATCAACCCAGGTGACCTTCTCGTCCGGCAGCATGTTCCCATCCCTCCTGTCAACTGGCCGTCGTTCCGGGCGCGCTCGCGCTTCCGGACCTGAACACTGTCTATCCTCAGTCACCGTGGGAAGTCAACAGCGACCATGCCTCTTCCGCCGGAAACGGCGAACGGCGTGCTCAAAAGAGCGGGGCGACTCTACGGCTTGCGCCTGACCCAGTGGCCCACACCGCAGTAGGTGTGGTTCGCAGCCAGGCCGTACTTGGTCATCTGGCTCAGGGTGCACGCGCAGATGTTCCCGTAGTCGCCTCCACCGCCGATGTCGCTGCACATGTCGTAAGCGTAGGCGAAGTTGAAGTTCGAGCTGCCGCTGGCACCGTCGGGGGGATACCAGGACCCCTTGCTTCCCATGCAGCAGTCATACTCCTGCCAGACGCAGTTGTAGCCGGTGACCTGGTCGCAGACGGCCTTGGCCTGGCAACTGTACTCGCCGAGTGCACACTGGGCGCAGATGTCAGCGTGCCCCTCGACCTTGATGACGATGCCGTTGTTCCCGCACTCGCCGGAGCAGGCATCCCCCTTTCCGTCACCGTTGGAGTCCTTCTGGTCCGGGTTGGCAACGGTCGGGCAGTTGTCGCACAGGTCGCCGTGGCCGTCGCCGTCGGTATCCTTCTGGTCGACATTGGACTTGCCGGGGCAGTTGTCGCAAGCGTCCCCGAAGCCGTCTCCGTCCGTTTCCTTCTGATCCTGGTTCGTCTTGTTGGGGCAGTTGTCGCAAGCGTTTCCGAGCGTGTCGGCATCCCCGTTGGCCTGGTCTGCGTTCTTCACGAGCGGGCAGTTGTCGCACACGTTGGCCACGCCGTCCTGATCGCCGTCCTGGATGGTGTGGATGCAGCCCGATTTGGGAAGGCAGGCGTCGTCGGTGCAGACGTTCCCGTCGTTGCAGTCGGCGGGAGGCCCGGCCGCGCAGCTTCCGTTGACGCAGAGATCGTCCACGGTGCAGACATTGTCGTCGGAGCAAGGTCCCTGCTTGGGGGCATGGGCGCACCCCTTGGTCGGGTCGCATGAGTCGAGCGTGCAGCTGTTCTTGTCGTCGCAGTCCAGGAAGCCGGACACGACGCAGGCGCCCTTGGAGCACTGGTCGCCGGTGGTGCAGACGTTCCCGTCGTCGCACGGGAGGCCGTTGACCGGGGAGAACTGGCACCCCTTGGCCGCGTCGCAGGCGTCTGAGGTGCAGGGGTTGCCATCAAAGCAGGCCATCGGAACGGTGCCCTTGCATACGCCGACCTCGCACCGGTCAAGCGTGGTGCAGACGTTTCCGTCGTCGCACGGGGCCTTGTTGATCAAGTGCACGCATCCGCCCGCTGCGGGGTCGCAGTAGTCGGTGGTGCACACGTTGGCGTCGTCGCACGACAATGCGGCAGGCCCCACGCAGGCGCCGTTCTTGCAGACGTCCCCGGTCGTGCACGGATTGGCGTCGTCGCACGCTCCGTCGGCCGGGACGAAGGCGCAGGCCCCGTCCTTGCAGGAATCCGCGGTGCACGGATTGCCGTCGTTGCATGCGAGCGGCTTCCCCGGAACGCACGCGCCGGCTTTGCAGGCATCCCCGACGGTGCAGGGGTTGCCGTCGTCGCAGGGGGCGTCCGCGTTCTCGAACTTGCATCCTCCGCCGGGCAGGCAGGTGTCCTTGGTGCAGGGGTTCTTGTCATCGCACAAGAGCGGCTGGCTGCTGACGCACTTGCCTGCGGAGCAATGGTCGTCGGTCGTGCACTGGTTGAGGTCGTCGCAGGGGATCTGGTTGGGGTTGTGCTTGCAGCCGGTGAGAGCCAGGCAGACGTCATCGGTACACGGGTTGCCGTCGTCGCAGTCGGGTGGCGGCCCGCCGATACAGGCACCGAACTGGCACGTGTCAGCGGTGGTGCAGGGGTTCTTGTCGTCGCACGGGTTCTTGTTCGGGGCATGGCTGCACCCGACCATCGGATCGCAGTAGTCCGCGGTGCACGGGTTGGCATCGTTGCAGTCCGCAGCCCCGGTCCCGACGCACGCTCCGCCCGAGCAGATATCGGTGAGCGTACACGGATCGTTGTCGTCGCAGGGTGCGGAGCTGTTGGCGTGGACGCACCCCACGAGGACATTGCACGAGTCGGTGGTGCAGGGGTTCTTGTCGTCGCAGTTGGCCTGCTGTCCTCCTGCACACTGGCCGTTCGAGCACTGGTCTGAGAGCGTGCAGATGCTGCCGTCGTTGCAGGCTGCGTCGTTGGCCGCGTGCTGGCAGCCGGTTGCCGGGTCGCACCAATCGTCGGTGCACGGGTTGGCGTCGTCACAGTCGAGCGCCTTGGCAGGCAGGCACTTGCCCTCCATGCACTTGTCCCCGGTGGTGCAGGGGTTCTGGTCGTCGCACGAGATGCTCAAGTACTGCTGCTGGCATCCCAGTTTGTCGTCGCACGAGTCGGCCGTGCACGGGTTTCCGTCGTCGCATTGTATCTTCACTCCGGGCTTGCACTGTCCGGAGTCACAGACATCGCCGAACGTGCACGGGTCGCCGTCGTTGCACAGGGCCGAGTTGAACGGGAACGAGCAGCCCGCCTCAGCATCGCACAGGTCATCGGTGCAGGGGTTCCCGTCGTTGCAGACGACCCCCTGGCCCACACAGGCCCCCCCCTTGCACACGTCGCCGACGGTACAGCTATCGCCGTCGTCGCATGTGCCGGAGTCGAGCTTCTCGTGCACGCACCCCGCGTCCGGATCGCATCCGTCCTTGGTGCACGGGTTGTCGTCGTTGCAGGTGCCTTCGTCGGTCTGACCGTCGCAGTCATCGTCGAGGCCGTCGCATGCCTCGGTCGCGGGTTCCTTGGCGTCACACGGGGTGAGGCCCTGGTCCGTGCAGACCCGAAGGCCGTCGCAGTGTCCGAACCCGTTCTCCACGAAGCAGGGGGTGGAAAGGGCCAGTGCGACCGAGATGCTGCTGCACGGGCATGTGCCGGAGTTGCTCACGCAGTGCTGTACCACGGTCCCGGATACCGAGTGGGCCTCCTTGCAGGTGAATCCCTGGGGACAGACCTTGCCACCGCCGCAGACCGAGCCGCAGAAGGCCCCCTCGCCCGGATACTCGATGCAGCGCCCCTCCTGCCCCTCCACGGTGTTGCAGTCCGCGTCGGCAGCGCAGGGCCGGCACAGGCGGGGATGCGGCGAAACGCAGGCGTAGACGAGGTCTGAGCCGCCGGCCGCCACCTGGACGCAGAGGAATCCGTTGGGGCACTCCTCCTGGCAGAACCGGGTGCACACGCGGCCGCCCAGGTGGTCCACGCACAAGCCGGAGACGCAGTCAGAGTTCTCCTTGCACGAATCGAGGAAACACGCGCCCGTACCACACTCGAGGTTGTCTTCCGGAGCGACCTCGGCCGGGGCGATCTCCTCCGGCTGCCGGGGCTCTTCCGGGACCGGAGCATCCGAAGTCACGTCCTGCTTGCCGACCGCATCCCACGTGCCCGGAGCATCCTCGACCGTCAAAACGACTCCCGTGCCGCCGGTGCACCCCGCGGCAACGAAGAGGAACCCTCCGATTGCCCCAAGCAGGAGGTGGCTCAGAGAGCCCGGAGTGGTGCCGTGCTCGCAGGTGAAGGTCCGAAGTCTGGGCAGGGGCATTGGCTCACCTCCGTTTCAACTCGGGAGATGATACTCCAGGTAACCCGGGAATTCCACGATCCGCGCCGCGGGCTCAGTAGCCGAGCCCCTTCAGGTACAGGACGCAGGAGAGGAGACTCCCGATCAGGTCGGTGTTGTTCACCAGGATGTTGCCCATGTGCTTCGAGACGGCGTCACGCACACCGTCCGCGGACAGGAAGGAGAAGCGTGCAATGGACGGGTCGTACAGCACCTCCTCCACGAATGCCTTGAGCGGCGGATTGTCGCGCAGCCAGTCGAAGTAGAACGCGAAGCCGGCCTGGTAGCTTCCCAGCGGCCGGATCCCGGTGAACTTCCCCATGAAGTAGTTGACGTAGGATGCGGTCTCGTGCACCTCCCGGAACGATTCCGCCATGTTCACCTGGAACCAGATGGGCAGCCTCGTCCGAGTCCACGGGATGTGGATCAGCTCTGGGAACTCGCGGCGGTTGAGGACGATCCAGGGGCGCATCGTCCGCCGATCGACCGGGTGGAGGCGGTGGCACACCCTGGCGTACTCGATCGTCCAGAAGGGGCAGAAGACCCTCTTCTCCCCCTCCAGCAGCCGCGGCTGGTTGGCCACGAAACGCCGCTGCCGGCTCGTGTTCGAGAAGATGTTGATCACGGAGGTGCCGTGCTTGTGGCCGCCGAAGTCCGAGTAGTAGTGCCCGTATCTCCGGATGCGCTCCCTTGCCGGCGTGGCACCGGGCATCACCTTGAGGAGGACATCGTCGCCGAACAGCATGAACACCTTGCGCAGGAGGTCGGGCGCGGTCTCGCCGGTGACCATGGTGTGCGGGTGACGCACGAGGCCCACGCTCCCCAGCACCTCGCCGGTCAGCCCGTCGAAAACGCTGTCACAGCTTCCTGCCAGGAACGGGGTCAGCGAGAACGGGTGGGCGTGGGTGAGCGGAAGGCAGCCATCCGACCTCCGGATGATCGTCTCCCAGTCCCGGTAGATGAACGATGCCTGCTCCAGCGTCGTCGTGACGTGAGGCAGACGGTACTTCTCCGTGACCCGCCGGGCGAAGAGGATGTCGTTGCAGTTCGGGTCGCCGAACGTGTAGGCCGTCACATGCTTGCCCCGCCTTGCAAGGGCAGCCAGCAGCGCTCGGGAATCGAGGCCGCCGCTCAGCGGGACGCCGTCGCGAGGCCCGGCCTTGGCAGCGGCGTCCATGGCCCGGTTCCATGCGGTGCGCAGGTGGGTCACCGCCTCCTTCTTCCCCCAGCATTGGTCCAGGTTCTCCTCGAACCGGTACTGCCAGTAACGCGTCACCCTCGGCGCGCCGTTGCCGAACGTGACGTAGCCTCCCTCGGGGACCATGGAGACCTCCTTGAAATAGGTCCACGTCCCGATGAAGTGCTTGTGAGCAAGGAAGTCCGCTATGGATTCCTCGTCCGGGGTGAGGTGTTCCCGATTGGCCCGCGCAATCGCAGCCAGGCGCGTCGAGAACCACACCACGCCGTCCCTCTCGTGATAGTAGAACGGGTAGAGGGCGAAGCGATCGGCCCCGAGGTGCAGGAGACGCTTCTTCGGCTCGAGCAGGACGATGGCGAACCGGCCCTCGGTCTTCTTCTCGAAAAGAGCGGTGGGCTCCGGCTCCGCCTGTGCAATGAGACGCCCGTTCAGCTCTCCCCGGGCGAGATGGGACACGACCTCGTCGTTGGCAAGCAGGATGCTCCCCGCACTGGCGAGAACGCAGTCCCCGCGTTCGATCATCGGCTCGATCTTTCCCTCGTTCGGGTAGGAAGCCACGCCGATCTTGAGGCCGTGAGCCGAGGCAATCGTCACGTTCCAGGCGGGCTCGGCGAAGCATGAAGCCATCGTCTCGAAGCCTGCCATCGCCTTGGCGTGTCCAGGAGCTCCCGGAGGTGCGTAGATTCCGAAGATACCAGCCATTTCAGTGTCCTCCCGACAGTTCGTTCTGTTGGTCCTGCATCCCTGCGTGCGCGACCGGGGGTGCGGGACGAATGAAGCCGAGCAGGCTCAGCGTGGCCAGGATCAGCCCCGCCACCCGCTGGCAGAGCGCAATGGAGATCCCCAGTGCGGGATCGAGGCCGAGAGCGAGGAAGATCACGGCATTGCCACCCTCCACCGCTCCGATCCCCTGCGGGATGATGGCCAGGACCCATTCGATGAGCTGCCCCGCGGTGCTCAGGACGAAGGCGACCAGCAGCGACTCGCCGGCCGAGAGCGAGGGGAGCACGAAGCCGACGACCAGCGCGCTCGACCCCAGGTGCGTCAGGCGCACGAAGAAGAGCACGGCCAGGCATTTCAGCGTGTCACGCCGGTCGAAGCGCGACACGTCGGCAAGCGCCTTGTCGAGCCGTTGCATCTTCTCCACGAATCTCCCGAGCTTCGAGAACCAGGAGAAGCGGGTCAGAAAGGCAGTCAGGCGGCCGAACAGGCCGAACCGGAACATGACCAGCAGCCCCACCGTGAAGGCGGTCATGCCCAGCGACACGCCCAGCATGCTCAGGCCGATCCAGGTCGAGAGGGGAAGCGCGGTCAGCGCAACCACCGAGCCGACCACCGCAAAGAGCTGCCCGACCACCGTCCCGAGCAGCGTGGCAACCACCAGGGAAGCGGTCAGCTCCTGCATCGGCACGACGCGGTGAAGGAAGCCGATGCGTGCAAGCTCCCCCATGTTCCCGGTCGGCAGCAGGCGGTTGAGCGCATAGCCTGCAAGGTGCGCGGGCACGAGGTGCAGGAGCCGCGGCCGGCAGCGCCGGGGAAAGAGGAGCCACCATGCCAGGCTCCCGCTGATCAGCCCCAGCGAGAGGATGCCGGCAGACCCCAGGATGGCCGGCCACGACTGGACAATCGTCGCACCGATCGTCATCGGGCCGAACCGGACCACCATGGCCGCCAGCGCACCGATACCCGCGACCAGGAAGACGAGGTTCAGCAGCTTTGCCCTCTTGCCCCCGATGGCGTCACCTCGTCACGGAGTGGTGCCGAGGCGCTCGAGCCGCAACGCATCGGCCAACGTGGTGTGTTCGAGTCCCTTCTTGTCGCAGGTGTACCGGTGAGTCAGCCGCCCGCGGGTGCACATGACGGCCTCGGCGAGGGGCAGGCTGGCCTCCACCGCGGCCTCGAAACCCTGGTCCGCCAGCTCCCGGATGTACGGGAGCGTGGCAGAAGTCAGCAGATGGGTGGCGGTCACGGGCACGACAGCGGGGACATGGTCGCAGTTGAAGTGCCACTGGCCCGCATCCTGGTACACGTACCGGGTCTTGGGGGACGAGACCGCGGTCTCGACGAGGTCCCGGTCGCAGGCAGTCGACTCGATGACGACGCCGTTTGCAGGCATCTGCTCGAGCATCTCGCGGGTCACCAGGTAGTCGCAGACGGACTTGGGAAGGGTAGGGCGGCGGACCGCGGCGGAGAAGAGGATGTCGGTCTCGAACAGGCAGGCCGCAATCCGTTCCTGGGTCTCTTCCCACTGGTCTTCGCTGGACAGGACGACCTGGAGCCTGTCGCCGGCCTCCTCCAGCACCCGCTTCGGGACGTAGCGCAGCGACCGCTCCCGGAACGTCTCGGGGTGCTTGTCGAAAGCGACCACCTCGAGGCAGTTCCGGAGGAACACGTTGAGCGCGTTCATCGCGATGGTGCCACCGCCGATGAGAAGCACGCGTGAGGGCCTGGCTGCGGGGAGGTAGGCGCCCCCCAGCACCCCCTTGCGCTCCATGAGGATCTCCATCGCCCGCCGTGCAAACACCGCGCCGGTGAGCTCGCTCATGGGGGTGAGCAGGACGTACCGGCCCCCTGCCCGGACCCACTCGTAGGCGATGGCATCACATCCGGTGGCCGCCAGCGACCTCGAGTATTCCGGCGGTGCGTTCTCGTCCATGTGCAGATAGGTGAAGAGGAGCTGCCCGGGACGAAACAGAGGGATCTCCTCGTCCAGGGGGGCCTTGACCTTGATGATCATGTCCGAGAGCCGGAAGAGCTCGTCCCGCCCGACCACGCGGGCGCCGACCTGTGCGTAGGACGAGTCCGGAAACGCAGCGCAGGCCCCCGCGTCGTGCTCCACCAGCACCTGGTGGCCCCCTGCGGCCAGCGACCGCGCCCCGGCAGGCGTCAGCGCCACTCGGGTTTCGTCCTCTTTCCGTTCTCTTGCGACGCCAACGTTCATTGCCTTGTCAACCTCCGTTTCGAGATGCCTTCAGCGCGTCGATGCGGGCCTGGATGAACTCGAGGAGGTCCTTGCCCCGATTCTCCCAGGAGAACCTTGGAGCGAGCGCCAGCGACTTCATCTCGAGCCGCCTCATCCCTGCATCGTCGGACAGGACGGAGGACAACCGCTGTGCGGCCTCGTCCGGATCGTCGGGCGGAACGAGAACGCCGTTGTCACCGTCCACAATGAGCTCTTCGATGTCCTTGAGCCGCGGGGCAACGATGGGCCGCCCCGCCGCCAGGTACGTGTAGAGCTTGATGGGAAGCACGGTATTCCCGTACTTGCGCAGCGGAACCGACGTCGGCGGCACGATGAGCACATCCCCGGCAAACAGGTGGAGCGGAACACGGTCGATGGTCACGAACGGATGATGGAACACGTTTTCCAGGCCCGCGGAGCGGACCTGTGCGATCCGGTGTGCAACCTGGGCGTCCGTTCCTCCCACGACCCGGAAATCCGCCTCGGGGATCCTCGCTGCGAGCGCGTGCAGCGCCTCGATCCCCTTCCCTCTGCCGAGGTGGCCGGTGTACACGACGGTGCGCTTCCCCTCGGGCCAGCCGAGCTGCTTTCTGGCGTCCGTTCGAGAGAGCCGGGGCTCGAAGTCCTTGGGGTCGTAGCCCAGGTGGGACACGAGGAGCCGGTCCCCGGGCACGCCCATCTCCTCC
>VGRX01000153.1 GCA_016875215.1 Deltaproteobacteria bacterium | reverse complement strand
CTCCGGACTGGACTCGCTCGCTTCTTCACCCCACAGGTGAAAGCCGAAAACGGCCCCAGAACACATCCGGACCGCCCCTTGCGCAGCTCTCTCTATTCCGTGGAACTATTTGGCCGGACGATCAGGGCATCTCACCCAGACTAGTACTGGAGATCGAAACCTATTCCCCAGTTCGACTCAATAGTGCGTCAAGAACGCGGGGAAGTCACGCGTAAGAATGCCGACGAGTTCACCCAGGGATCCGGTGAACGGGGTAGGCTCCCAGGTTCCGGTGTGTCGAGGGAAGCTTAGGCCCCAGGTTTTGGCTCCGAGCCAGGTGAGGCGAGCGTGCTTCTGCTCATCCTCCCCGACGCCGCTGTAGAGAATCAGCGAGTCGGCTCGCTTCTTGACTCGCAGGCGAGCAAACTCCTTGAAGTCTTCGAGCAGGTCTCTGAGGTCGAAGACGCCATACTCGACGGCCATCTTGATGGTTGGGGATACCACGGAAGCCTCCTTCAGGCAGCCGGGCAGTACCCCGCGATTCAGGCCGCCTGCTGCGTCCATATTACAGGAAAGCGCTGTCTTCCACATGGTGTGCGCTCATGCCCGCATTCTTGTGAAGAGAATGAGGGGACCGCGTTCTGTCCGTGCCATGAGAATGGAGACTGCAGTTCCGGCACTTGCGTTGCTGGCAAGTGGGGAGCTTTCTGCGTTTCCTATGGATGCGAATGGGACTGCAACTATTTCGGGCTCGAGTGTCTGATGTACCCCGAGATGGGCTTCTTTGCCTGCCTGGAACGGGATTTGAAGCTGTGCATGCCTTGCATAAGTGATGCTGACTGTAGTCCTCCATGGGATTTCAAAGGAGCATATGGCGACAAGTGTGTTGCGTATGGGAACAGTGGGAGCTTTTGCGGCGTAAATTGCAGCATTTTTCCGTATGATGACGTTTGCCCGTCAGGCTTTGAGTGCATGAACGGACAGTGTATTGCGAAATCGGGCATGTGCGACTGCAGCGCCTACGCTGCGGACGTGGGCGCATCGACCACCTGTATGTCGAGCAACGATTTCGGCTCGTGCCAGGGATTCCGTGCTTGCTCGAAGTCCGGGCTGACTGAATGCGATGCTCGGATTCCCTCCCTTGAGGTGTGCGACGGGCTGGACAACGACTGTGACGGCGAGACAGACGAGGCCGGATGCGACTAACGAACCGTCTCTGGGGCCGATGCGAGCCGGAGGCGGCGTTTCGACGAAGTTGTGCGGTGCAGCCGGCCCCCGTCCGGGAGTCGAACTCCGGCGACAAGCCGCCGACGGCTATGCGACCCGAACCTCCGGGAACTACAGCAGGACCACGGCCCCGGCCAACACGAGGCCGTCCTCGACGCGACCTCATGATTTCAGAGAGACAGAGAGAGGATCGGGGTCAATCTTGAGGCCGTGGGGTGCCCGGCGGTGAAGAAGGGAAGACCCCCTGTTGGCCTACCAGAGGTGCCGCCGGGCGAAGGCGTGGCCAGAGCCTTTCTTGAGATACTGCTCGAACGCCAAGGCTTTCTCTTCGTTCTCGAAGTAGATGGCTACGACCAGCTTCCAGGGTCACCAGCGAGAGGTGTGCGGCGATGCGCCAGAGTTGTGCTCGGCCAGCCTTTTCTTGAGATTCTCGGTGGTTCCAACGTAACGCTGATCGGGGAAGGCTCGGAGCGGAGGAGGTAGACGTACATGAGGCGTCCGCGGCCAGGGGCTGAGGTGGCGCAACGGCCATGCCCTACTTCGCCCCGGCCTGCGGCCGGTGCTACGAAGGGCACCGGGAATCGAACCCACGGCCTCTTGAATGGCCCCCCTACTGGCAGTGCAGGTAGCGTGCGATGAGGTCGTTGATCTCTTCGAAGCCGGCGGCCCTGCACCGGGCCTCCTCCTCGCCGAAGGCCATGAGCCGGGATGCGGTCTTGTCGATGACCTGAGGGGAGAACACACCGTGCTCCTCGTAGTGCTTCCGGTGCTCGAGCAGAGCCGCGGCCGATGCCTGGCAGGAGGAAGGCAGCTTGGGGAGCTGGCTTCGGCGCTGTTCGGCCTCGGGCTTGAAGATGTTGCTCTCCACCCGCAGGCTGTCCGCGTATTCGACAGCACCCGGCACGGTCAGCCCGTGGAGCGCGGCCACGCACATGCCGGCATGGAGCTGGTGGATGTCCGCCGAGCCGTCCGGGCTGCGAAGCTCCAGCGTGCAGTTCGAGATGGCCTTCACCTGGGCGTCGACGGCCTTCGGATTGGCCTTGGCCGTCATGTCTCCGGCACCTGACCAGGAGAGCGGCACTCGGATCAGGACGGAACGGTTCCTCTCCCCCCAGCAGACGTGTACCGGCGCCTCCTGGTTCGGGACCAGCCGGAGGTAGGAGGTGGGGATCGTGTTCCCGAACGCGGTGAGCGAGGGGGCCAGGCTCAGGTAGCCGGCCAGGAGACGCTTCCCCGTCTCGTTGATCCCCGACTCGTCCGCGATCGCGTCCTTCCCGTCCCGGACGAGCCTCGAATGGACGTGCAACCCGCTGCCCGCATGCCCCTGGACCAGCTTGGGCGCAAACGTGACCGTGACTCCGGCCCGGGCCGCCAGCATGCGCAGCACCCACCGGGCCACGACCACGGCATCGGCCGAATCCTCGACCGGCGCCAGGTCGAACTCGATCTCGCACTGCTCCATCTCGGACGAGCGGTCCATGACCCGCCCCACCTCGCTGTGACCATACTTGACCCGATACCCCATGCGGGTCAGCAGCATCATCGCGGCGGTGCGGATCGGCTCGGTGCGGGAGAAGGGAGGCGCCTCTCCATACCCCCGCTGCTGCTCGGTCGGATAGAGCGGGGTCGGCGGCGCGATCATGTAGTACTCCAGCTCGGCAAGGCTCTCCATCCGGAACCCGGTCCGCTCGAACAGGGCATCGTCCGCGCTGCGGACCAGCTGATCCGGACCGTGAGACAGGGGTTCCCCCTTGAAGTTGAAGAAGGAGCAGAGGACGTCGAGCGTCCTGTGGGCGGCAAACGGGTTGAAGAACGCGGTTCGAAACCGCGGGACCACGTACAGGTCGCTCGACCCCGGGTCCACGAACGGGAAGAGACTGGAGCCATCGACCCGCTCCCCTGCCCCCAGGATCCGATCCAGTCGTTTCCGATCGCTGACCGCGAAGTTCAGCGACTTGAGCCTCCCGTCTGCTGCGACGAACCGGAAGTTCACCATTTCGACCGAGCAGCGGTCCGCAAGATCCAGCAGATCCTTGCGCGTGATGTCTTCCCGCTCCTTCTGGAGGAGCTGCGCGACGCTCCCCGGACAGGAATCCTGGAACAACTCGACCGACGTGCTCATGCCCTGCCTCCCTTCCCCTCGAGCCGAGCGAGAAGCCCGGCAACATGGTTGACCAGCCTTGCCCCGTGCTCCCCCTTGTCCACCGCAACCCAGACCAGCCCCCCGAGGAGCACCCCGGCCAAGACGTCCAGCAGGTAGTGCTGCTTGGTCAGCAAGGTCGAAACGCAGATGAGCACCGTCGAAACCACCAACCAGAGTCCCATCCAGCGGTGCTGGCGCCAGACCGCCAGAGACGCGATCGTGCAGATCGTGCAGTGGGTCGAAGGGAAGCAGTTCCAGGGAGGGTCCAGCTCCCGCACCAGCGCCAGCGTGTAGCTGCTGATGTCCGAGACGGGCACGGCAACCCGAACGGTGGCCACCGGGAAGGCCACGAAGACGACGTAGCACACGAGCAGAGTCGCCACCTGCGCCACGCCCAGCTTGGCCAGCTGCCGCACGTCATCCAGGTACAGCAGCGGAATGGCGTAGACAAAGTAGACGGTGAGATAGAAGAAGACCCACGGCCGAATCTCCGGAATGGCCCGGTCTGCTGCCATCTCGAGGGACCAGTAGGCTTCCGAGCTGGCCAATCCCGCCACGATGAAGTACCCGAAGCCGGCGAACGCCAGCATGGCCAGCATGTTGGGCAGCCACGATCCGATGCCGAGCCGGCTGCCGGCCCGCCCCCGCCATGCCGCGAGCGGAATCGCCGCGAGCGCCGGTCCCGCGAACACGGAGAACGCCACGGGGCCCGGCGACTCCGGCGGGAGGTCGACCAGCAGCTCCACCAACGCAAGGAACTGCAGGCTGACGACCACCCCCACTCCGTACGCAAGCAGGTACTGTCTCAGGTAGGGCGAGAACGTGTGGAGCAGCCCGGGATAGCGTTGAACCGAAGATTCCATGTTCTCAGCCTGCGCACTCCGACTGGCGAGACGGAGAATCCAACGGCCGGCTCAGGTTCCGGCCGAGTAGTCGTCCATGTACTTGATCTGGTCTTCCGTCAGCTCGTCGATGGCAACTCCCATGGTGCGCAGCTTCAGGCCGGCCAGCTCGAGGTCCTGCTCCTTGGGCAGCTCGTAGACCTTCGGCTCCAGCGTACCCGCCAGCCGGGCCAGCCTTGTGAGGGCCAGCGACTGGTTGGCGAACGACATGTCCATGACCTCCGACGGGTGCCCTTCGGCACCGGCCAGGTTGACCAGGCGGCCGTTCACCAGCAGGTAGACCCGACGGCCCCCCTCGAGCCGGAACTCCTCGTTCCCCGGTCGCAGCTCGCGGCTCGAAACGGACATGGACTTGAGCTGAGGGATGTTGATCTCGCAGTCGTAGTGGCCCGTGTTGCAGACCACAGCGCCGTCCTTCATGGCAGCGAAGTGCCGGTCCACGATGACGTCCTTCATCCCGGTCGCGGTGATGAAGATGTCGCCAAGCGCCGCTGCTTCATCCATCTTCATGACCTGGAACCCGTCCAGCATCGCCTTGAGAGCCTGGAGCGGGGAGATCTCGGTCACGATCACCCGGGCACCGAGACCACGGCCACGCATGGCGCACCCGCGGCCGCAATGGCCGTAGCCCGCCACCACCAGGACCTTGCCGGCCATCAGGATGTTGGTGGTCCGCAGGATTCCGTCGATGGAGGACTGCCCCGTCCCGTAGACGTTGTCGAAGTCCCACTTGGTCTCCGCATCGTTGACTGCCATGACGGGGTAACGCAGCGCCCCGTCCCTGGCCATGGCCCGTAGCCGATGGACTCCCGTCGTGGTCTCCTCGGTTCCGCCGAGGATCCGGCTGCACAGCTCCTTGTGGCGGCTGTGCACGGAGAAGATGAGGTCGGCCCCGTCGTCCAGCGTCAGCGTGGGCACCATCTTGAGGGTCTCGTCGATGGCCCAGTAGAACTCCTCGACGTTCATCCCCTTCCATGCATAGATCGGGATGCCGTCCGCTGCCAGTGCCGCCGAGATATCGTCCTGGGTGGACAGGGGGTTGCAGCCGCTCCACGAGACCTGGGCTCCGGCAGCCACGAGCGTCCGGATGAGGGGGGCGGTCTCCTTGGTCACGTGCAGGCACCCGGCGACCCTCTGCCCGGCCAGCGGCTGGGTCTTCTTGAATTCCTCCCGCAGGTGCATCAGCACGGGCATCCGCGATTCCGCCCATTCGATCTTGAGCTTCCCCTGGTCAGCCAACCCGATGTCTCGAACCTTGTAGGTCATCCTCTCCTCCGATACGGTGAAGACTCAACAACAGCGCAAGGAAACTAACCGATAGGTCGATACGTGTCAAGGCTGAGGGTTGGAAATCGGAAACGAGTCACGCCTTCTTCAGGCGCTCTCTCAGCGAAAGGGCGAGGCGCAGGTGATGGCGCACCATCTGGCGCATCTTGAGCTCGTCCGGGACGAGCAGGAGGAGGCACTTGCCGAGATAGAACGCGGCGGAGCCGGCATCTCCACGGTTCAACGCGGACATCCCCTGCTTGTAGTAGCGGTTGAACAGGTCTTCTACCCCCCGCTGGAGATCGTCGGCCTGCAGGTCCGAGGTCCCGCAACGGGTCTGAGGCGACACCTCCCCCGTGGGGGGGGCCGCATCGGGCGAAAGGAACTTGAGACGAGCGTCCACATCCCGGACGGCCTTGTCCGAAATCTCCTGGATCAGTCGACTGGCAGCATCACGGGCCTTGTCCCGCACGTGACTCTCCACGACGTCCTTTGTATCCTCTTCGTCCTTGCGGCTCTTGGTCACCATCCTCGCACACCTTCGTAACGGAGCAGCGGCTCCCGCAACTACGCACATACTATAAGGACGGTCTCCGGTTCGATCAAGTTTGCCGCCAGCTTCCATCGTCTCGATGACCGCAGCACCTCGCCGAAGGGGTCGCGGCCCCGCTCGGCTACGGGGCGGGATAGCCTTCGAGCACGATCGGATTCCCCTCGGCGTCCTTGGCCGCGTTGACGGTCACCTGGAATCCCTGGTTCGTGACGACGATACGCGCAGCATCCCACAGGTCCCCCTTCTTCAGGGTGACCGGCCCCGCGGTCAGCGCCTTGCCGGCATGGGCATACACATGGACACGGACCGAAGACGGCCCCATTCCGGCGTCGCCGGGGCAGTACACGCCGACCTGGTAGGTCCCGTCCGCCGGGTGGTTGAGCGCAATGGCCTCCGGACCCGCCCCGTTCTTGTCGCTGAGCAGCATCTTCGGGTTGTCGAGCGCCTTGGGATCCGGGTTGCCCCATTCGGGCTCGGACATCTTGCTCCAGCAGTCGTTGGTCCCGTCGAACCACCCGTCGGGCTTGCCATCCTTGTCCCGATCCGGCCCCGCCGCCAACGGCGACGTCAGGTGAAGATCCATGTCGGAGCCGGGGCCCGCATCCTGCTCGTTCGGGTCCCCCGGCGTGTGCCAGACCAGCTCGACGTAGATGTCCTGCTCCGGGACGACCAGGAGGCTCTTCGATGCCACGTTGCAGCTCGTGGTTCCCTTGTCATCGACCACCGCCAGCTTGAACACGTACTGCCCGGTGACCAGCGGAGTCACCTGCACCTCCGGCGCCTGGCCCGACGGAAGGTAGCCGGCAAACGACGCCCACGGCTGCACGATGTCCCACAGGTACGTGACGATGCTCCCGGCCAGGCCGTACGAGCCCTTGCCCGAGAGCGAGACGGGCTTGAACGGCTCGACCTGGGCGGCACCGCCATAGGAGACCACGGCGATTGGACACGTCGCCTCCCCCTTGATGCCCAGGCCGGTGAGCGGAATCTCGATGGTCGGGTTCTTGGGAGCGGCGTTCTCCACGACCAGGGTCCCCTGGTAGGCCTGGTTCGGCTCCGTCGGCTTGAAGCCGACCGTCACCACGGTGCTCTGCCCGGCGTCGAGATCGTAGGGGGGCTTGAGCATCCCCTCGATGGCGAACTCCGGGGCCGAATCCCCGGCAAGGTACACCTTGAAGACCGGCACGAGCCCGTCGCCGCAGTTCTTGATCTGGATGTCGAGCGTGTGCACGACGCCGACCTCCTTCCCCCCGAACCCCAGCTCCAGCGGGTTGACGGCAAGGCAGTTGTTGGCCACGGCCTTGCCCGACAGAGACACGGACAAGCTCCCCCCCGGCCTCGTGGGGTCATCCGTGCTCACGTTGAGCATTCCCGAGTAGTCACCGAGCTGCTCCGGCGCAAAAACGACCGTGAGGCTGACCCCGTTGCCCGGCTCGACCACGATTCCGGGCGAAAAGACCCGCTCGGTCCGGAACGTCGACGGAGGGAACAGGAGAAGGAAGACACCTTCCGGATCTTCGATGGAGGCTCCGGTAATCACGAGGTCCCCGAGCCCGATGTTCTGGATCGTGACGTTCTTCTGGGACATCTGGTCGCCGGGAACGGTGGCTGGAAAGACGATGCTGGCGGGCTGGGCTTCGGCCAACCCTCCCTTGCTGCACTCCGGCTTCACCTGGTTGGCGCAGCCCCCCGGTTTGCAGACGTCGTCGGTGCATTCGTTGCCGTCGTCGCAGAGCAGGTGGTCCGGCGTGTGCTGGCACCCCCCCCCGTCGGTGCACTGTTCCTTCGTGCAATCGACCTCGTCGTCACACGACTCCGGCTCGAGCCAGCCGCTCCCCACCTCGTTGCAGGCCTGCACCATGCCCTCCGGAAGGCATTGGAACTTCCCCGGGCTGCACACGACTCCCGTGACGCACTCGCCCGATACGCACTTGGCGCCGTCGGGGCAATGGTCATCCTGAGTGCAATCGACGCAGACCTTCTTCACCGGATGGCACTTGCCCCCCGGACAGTCTGCGTTGCTGCCGCAGCCTTCCACGCCGGAATCACCGGCCGCGGTTCTGCCGTCCCCGCCCCCCCCATCTGCGACCGACGCGTCGGAGCCACTGCTGCCGATCGCGTCGGAGCCGCCACACGCTGCGACCACGACTCCACACAGGAGAAGCACTGTTGCCGCTCTCATTGAACACTCCGTTGCAGGCCGCCACATACCACCATCGGGCCGCAAAACATTCGGGCCATTGTACTCACGGTTCGCCCCGAAGGCCAGCATCGAGTCGTTCGCGCTTCTCAGGAATCGGTCTGACGACCGAGCCACGCGAGGGCATCCTCTCGGGTGACCAGGATCCCCTCGGCAGCAAGGTCCTCGCACTCCGCCAGGAGTGCACCGATCCTCGGTCCCCTGGAGATTCCGGCCGCTGTCAGGTCATCGCCGGTCAAGAGACGCCGGGGGTGCAGGCGCTCCGGCGGAAGTGATGCCCGCTCGAAGACCAGCTCGGCCAGGGTGTCGGTCGGCAAACCCCGGCCGGCGAACAGCTCACGGACCAGCTCGAGAACCTCATCGAAGCAGTCCGCCCGGTACAGGTCGATTCGCCGGGCCTGGCGCTCTCCCCGGATCCGCGCCATCCTGAGCGCCAGCAGCAGGCGCTGCTCGACCTCGCGACGCTCATCGCCCGACAGTCGCAGCGAGTCGGCAAGGACCGCACCTCGCTCCCGGACCTTGCGTCCGTCCGTGGGCCACGAAAGCAACCCCTCCTCGAACGCAAGGGCAACCGCACCGAGCCATTCCACAAGCTCGACACGGCGAGGCAACCGAGCGAGCAGTCGCAGCGCAGTCTCCACCTGCCGCCGCCCCGCTGACTTCCAGAACGGAAACACGCGACCGAGCAGGGAAAGACCCTCCATGAGCTCCAGCCCCCGGACAGCACCGCCGCCATGAGCCATCTTCTCCAGCTCGGCCCGCACCCGCTCCCGGGAAATGCGCTCGAGTCCTGGTGCCGCCGCAGCCACGGCTTCCCGGGTGGCCGGGTCCAGATCGAACTCGAGACACGAACTGAACCGGACGGCCCGCAGGGTCCGCAGGTAGTCCTCCTCCATCCTCTCGGACGGTATCCCGATGGCCCTGAGTATCCGGCGGTCGATGTCGCTGAGCCCCCCCACGAGGTCGATGATGCTCCCAGCATCCGGATCCATCACGAGGCCGTTGGCCGTGAAATCCCGCCGCTCGACGTCCTGCTCGAGGGTCCCCGGGGACACCCGGTCCGGATGCCGGCCATCGCTGTACCCCTCCTCCCTGCGATAGAGCGCGACTTCAAACTGGTGGGACCCGACCAGCACCCGCACGACGCCGAACGACTCTCCCACAGCCACGGTCCGAGGAAACAGCGCCATCACCTCGTCGGGGCTCGCGGACCCGGTGACGTCGATGTCCTGGATCGGCCTTCCCAACAGGAGGTCGCGGACCGCGCCGCCCACGAACCACGCCTCGTGCCCGGCCGAGCGCAGCTTGCGCACAATCTCCGCCGCCCCGCCGAAGAGATCCCGTGCCTCCGCATCCCCGGCGAGGAGAGCCGCCAGCTTGTCACGGACGTCGAGAACTGTCCTCACGGTTGGGGCAGGAAACGCTCGAGCTTGGCCACCAAGGTAGTCTTGGTGTCCGCATCGGAAACCGGGAGCCGGCGTTCGAGCGCCCACTTCGCCAGCTGATCTCTGGAAGCGCGGACCAGACCGGTACGGAACGGCGGAAACGGTGCAAGGCTCTCCCGGGCAGGGGTCTTGCCCGCTGCCGCAGCCGGCTTGGCGGCCGGCTTGCGCACAGACTTCGGTACGGCCCTCACGGCAGCCCTGGCAGCCTTGGCAACGGAAGGCATGCCCGCCGGCGCCGCAGCGGCCGGGACGGCTCGGGGAATCGGTTGTGGAGCCGGAGCAGGCCGAGGCTTCGGCCTGGGGGCCGGAGCAGGGGCAGGCCGGGGCTTCGGCTTCGGGGCCGGGGCAGGGGCAGGCCTGGGCTTCGGCTTCGGGGCCGGGGCAGGAGCCGGCCGGGGCTTCGGCTTCGGGGCCGGGGCAGGGGCCGGTTTCGGCTCAGGTTTCGGCTCAGGTTTCGGCTCAGGTTTCGGCGCAGGCTTCGGCTCAGGCTTGGGCTCAGGCTTCGGAGTCGGTGCGGGCTTGGGCGCGGGCTTCGGCTCAGGCTTGGGCTCC
>VGRX01000152.1 GCA_016875215.1 Deltaproteobacteria bacterium | reverse complement strand
GGGGCGTGGACTACCAGGGTATCTAATCCTGTTTGCTCCCCACGCTTTCGAGTCTCAGCGTCAGTATCGGTCCAGGAAGCCGCCTTCGCCACTGGTGTTCCTCCCGATATCTACGAATTTCACTTCTACACCGGGAATTCCGCTTCCCTCTCCCGAACTCAAGCCCCGCAGTTTCGGGTGACCCTCCACGGTTGAGCCGTGGGCTTTCACACCCGACATGCGGGGCCGCCTACACTCGCTTTACGCCCAGTGATTCCGAACAACGCTTGCACTCTCCGTATTACCGCGGCTGCTGGCACGGAGTTAGCCAGTGCTTTCTCACGGAGTACCGTCGCAGCCCGGCGTTACCCGGGACTGTTTCTTCCCCCGCGACAGGGCTTTACAACCCGAAGGCCTTCTTCACCCACGCGGCGTCGCTGCGTCAGGGTTTCCCCCATTGCGCAAGATTCCCCACTGCTGCCTCCCGTAGGAGTCTGGACCGTGTTCCAGTTCCAGTGTGGCTGACCGCCCTCTCAGGCCAGCTACCCGTCGTAGCCTTGGTGAGCCGTTACCTCACCAACTAGCTGATGGGCCGCGGGCTCATCTGGGAGCAGGACCGAAGCCCTTTTCCCCCTTCGGCCGAAGCTTCAGGGACGTATGCGGTATTAGCCCGGCTTTCGCCAGGTTATCCCCCTCTCCCAGGCAGATTACCCACGTGTTACTCACCCGTGCGCCGCTGTACTCAGGACCGAAGCCCCTTTCTCGCTCGACTTGCATGTGTTAGGCGCGCCGCCAGCGTTAGTTCTGAGCCAGGATCAAACCCTCCATTGAATCTGGAGGACCGGACCTAAGTCCGGCAAGTTGACTACTCGATCCTCAAAGGATCGATCGAATGACCTGCACCTGCTTTCCAGTTGTCAAAGAGCAACCCGCTCTTCGCGGTGGCCCCTGCGGCCGGAGTGGCAATCTACCCATCCCCGGGGGGCGTGTCAAGCTTTTTTTTCCGCTGTTTGTGCGGCGGAACTGCTGACACCTTGAGTCGGTCGCATCCAGGCGACCGTCCACCAACGAACCGGTTTTCATCCCCTCCTTTGGGTCGCCCCGCCGGAGGTGAGAGCGACTTATACGCTCCCCCTTTCAGCATGTCAACAATTTTTTTCACCCCCTCGAAGGATCGCGTCGCGCCCTGCTGCGAAGCCAACCCCAGAGCGGTATCGCCACCGCGACGACCACCCCCGCTGCCAGCTGCGATGTCGAAAAAGGCAACCCCAGCGTCGTCGTCCCCCGGATGGCATCCCCGCGCAGGAACTCCACCAGGAATCGCGCCAGCGCGTAGTACACCAGGAAGGCCAGCAGCACCTCCCCGTGGAACCGCCGAAACGGCAGCAGCAGCATCACCAGGACAAAGGCCGTGAATCCCTTCAGCGACAGCAGCAGCTGCGTCGGGTACACCGCGTGCGACAACAGCTCCCCCGTCTGATCGAGCATCCCGTGGAAATGCTGGCTGAAGGCCGGCGCCCCCTTCGGTATCCATTGTGAAACGCCCGGATTCGACCAGTGCGGGAAACGCAGCGCCCACCACCCGTCCGTCGCATTCCCGAAGTCGCAGCCGAACAGGAAGCAGCCCAGTCGCGTGATTCCCGTGCCCAGCGCCAGCGCCGGGGCAACGGCATCGGCCATCCCCCAGTAGTCCGCCTTGATGATCGGCGCAGCAACGGCAGCCACCACGATCCCGCCCACGAACCCCCCGTACGCAACCAGCCCCCCTTCCTGGAAACGGAAGAAGTTGAGCAGCGAGAGCTTCTCCGGCGCACTCGCAATGAAATACAGCAGCCGCGCCCCGGCGATCGCACCGATCGACGCCACGATGAACATGAGCTGCGCCTTGCGCCTGTCCTGGTTGAGCCGCTCGATGAAGTACGTGCTCAGCACCCACCCCAGCAGGAACGACAGGCCCAGCATGACCCCGTAGGCGAACAACGGCCGCCCGCCAAGCTGCACCCCGCCAATCAGCGGCACCCAGTCTGGAATGCTCCCGAGCCACTCGGGAAGCCGGAAGATGTAGGGTCGCATCGTCTGCTCCAACCCCGATCACTCGGCGATCGCAACGTCCACCGGATTGTCGGGAGAACGTTCGTATTCCCTCACGGTAAGGCCGAAAATTCAATCATTGCAGCCGGTTACGGGAATCTGGAAATGGAAGACGCTGCCGCCGCCCGGGTTGTCCTCCACCCACACCCTTCCGTGGTGCGCTTCCGCCACCCGCCGGACCAGGGTCAGCCCGATCCCCGCACCGCCAAACCGGCGAGTCAGCACCGGCTCCTCCTGGACGAATGCTTCGAAGATGCGCTCCTTGGCTTCATCCCGAACGCCCGGGCCGCGATCCCGCACCCGCACCACCAGGTCGGAGCGGGGGAAGCTCAGCTCCACCGTCACCGTCCCCCCGTCCGGGCTGAAGCGCACCGCATTGGACAACAGCGCCCGGAACGCACGGCGCAGCGATGCCCCATCCGCCTGCACGATGCCGATCGTACCGCTGGAGCGGGCTTCCACCGCCACGTTCCTCTCTGCCCCCAGCTCGCCGGCCCAGGTGCAGGCATCCGCCACGATCCCGCTGGGATCGCACGGGTAGAGGCGCCACCCCTCGACCCGGTTGTCCAGACGGGTCAGCGTCAGCAGGTCTTCCACCAGCTCCTTGAGTCTCATGGCCCCTGAGCTGATGCGGGCCACCATGTCCTGGGCCGCTTCCGGCAGAGTGTCGCGCTGCTCGGCGAGGAGCTGTGTGAAGCCGATGAGGGGATTGAGCGGCGTGCGAAGCTCGTGGCTCAGCAACGCGAGGAAGTCGGTTCGGACCCGCGCCGCCGCTTCCGCTGCCTCGCGGGCATGGATAAGGCGCACACGGTCTCCCTCCTTCTGGAGCCACAGCGCCACCGCCCTGGCCGCGGCAACGACCGATCGGAGCTCGTCCGGCCCCCACACGCGGATCGATTCCCGATCCTCGAGCACCAGGACAGCGTGGATCGTGCCGCCCAGCTCCACGGGGAGCGTCCGGATTCGCCGGATCGAGCGATCGCAGAACACGGGAGAAAGCAAGGGGTCGAGCGCGGCGGTGAGGAAGTCTCCGATGCCATCCTCTCCGTATCCGAGATCGTGGACCAGCAGCCCCAGCCCCTCCGGGGCGCCGGCCAGCAAGTAGCGCCGGCCCACGGCGAACTGGGCCGGCCGGTCGCTGCTGAGCTGGACAGGCAGCAGCAAGACGGACGGAAGGTCTATGCCCTGTGCGATGATCCGGCAGATCTCGCTGAACGACTCGGGCGATCGCTGCGCCTCGAAGAGAAAGGAGGAGAGGCTGCGGAAGCAATACTCGCTCTTGCGCTTGCGCTGGAGCTCCTCCCTCATGACGAACTCGTGGGTGACGTTGCGAAAGGTCCAGAGGCGGCCGACGAACTCCCCTTTGCGGTCGAGGAGCGGGGCCGACGAGCGCTCCACGACCGAAAACTCGGGCTGAAGTATCGTAAGGATGTCGGTGCGCTGCTCCCGTTGACTGGCGAAGAGACGCTCGAGGTCCCCGCGCACGGCTTGCGAATTGGCCAGACGGGGGATGAGGAGATTCCAGAACTCGATCTCGGGCCGTCCCGTCAGGTCGGCACCCTCGATTCCGAGCATCTGCTGGAGGCGACCGCTCAAAGTCCGTATCTTCAGCTCGCCATCCTTGACCACGGACAGGAGGACCCCGAGAGACAGGGTCTCCAGGGTGGCGTCGAACAGTACCGCCTTGCTGATGGTTGCCTTGCTGCTGCTCTTTCGGGGCCGCATCCCTGCCTCTTCCGGTCACCCGGACTATAAGCGGGCATTGCGCACAAGTCCAGCTTCAAATCGGCCGCTCCTCGATTGCGCGGGCGTTGGGGATGTGGTAGGTGGACGGGGTGGTGCTGAGGCATCGGCGGAGGTATCCGGAGTGGAATCGACCGAATCGACATTCAGGTTCGGGACCGGGTCGGTCGGGGAGACCGAGGGGGTCGGGGAGCTGCTCGGCGGGCTGCTCGTGCCCGGGGACGTGATCGGCCTGGTTGGGGAGCTGGGAGCGGGCAAGACTGCGTTCGTGCGCGGCGTGGCCCGGGGGGCGGGGGTTCCGACCGGGCACCCGGTGAACAGCCCGACGTTCACTATATTAAATGTATATGAGGGCCGGGAGTGCCTGCTTTTCCACCTGGACCTGTACCGGCTGGACGACCCCTCGGAGCTCGAGGGGATCGGCATGTCCGAGCTGCAGTCGGGACGGGGGATGCTGCTGGTCGAGTGGGCCGACCGATACCCGGACGCGCTGCCGTCGGATCGACTGACCATCACGCTGCGAACGAGCGGCCAGGACATGCGGGACGTCCTCGTCACTGCCGGGGGCCCACAGAGCCAGGAGCTGCTCGACGAGCTGCGTGGCGCGTTTGAGAGCGCAGCGTAACGCTACTTCCTGAAGGTGAGATCCAGCTCGAGCTCGGCTGCCAGGGCGGACCAGGATGCGGACCGGGTCGGCGATGGAGCAACCTGCGGCAGCAGGCAGACGCGGAACACCCCTCTGCCGGCGAGGGAGCGGAGCGTTTCCTCCACCGCGGGCTCGCTGCCTTCCGGAACGCCGATCTCGGCTTCGACGGCCAGGGTTCGCAGAGCGAGGAGGTTGTCCATTCCGGCCAGCGACTGCTCCGGTGCGGCCGCATCTCCGGTGTGTCGGGCCAGGTGGTCCAGAGGCGCCGGGATCCTCCACACCACGAACCGTGCACCGGCCTGACCGGCCTTGCGGGTCCAGTCCGGCAGGGCGAAGATCCTCCCGTTGGTGACGAACCCGGCCTGGACTGAGCGGGCGGCCAGGAGTTGGAGCATTCGGAAGAAGCCGGGATGCAGCGCCGGTTCGGAGCCTGCCAGGAGGGCTCTTCCACGGCCCGTACGGGCAGCAGCGGATTCGAGCCGGTGCGTCAGTCTGGCAGGCGACAGGGCGGCTCTGCCCTCCTCGAGGCAAGGGCACCAGGGGCAGCGCTGGTTGCATCGGTCCGTGATCGGGATGCGGGTGATTGGCGGGCGGTGCGCCGTTGCCGGCCGACCCAGGCCATCGAGGAGGGCTGGCGGCGCCTCGGGCGGGAGGTGGATGCGCCCGGAGGCCAGCAACGCTGCCTGGAAGGGGCGGAACTCCCCCTGTCCGTGCAGGCGCAGGTAGCGGAAATTGACTCCGGGGCAGAGCCCGCGTACGGGACATTCCATGCATGCGTTGGTGCGGTAGTACTGCGACAGATCGGGGTCCGGAGAGGGGTTCTCGATGTCCCAGGTCTGCTTGGCGTAGAGCACTCCCCGCAGCTTCTCGCGGGTCGCCCTCAGGAAGAGGAAATGCGTGCCGAGGATGCAGCCGGGCACCGAGTCGACCGTGTAGGGAATACCGGCCTCCCGGGCGATCTCCAGCGCTTCCAGCAGCGGACCGGCGACCTCCCGGTAGCGGGGTACCAGCGACGGGTCGAGCTCCGGGTATCCGATCGGGTCCACGAAGTTGAAGAAGAGCTCGTCGACGAAGCGGTGGTGTCGCAGCACGTGCCGCACGAACGACGGAAGCTGGTCGAAGTTGGCGGAGAAGATGACGAAGTTGAGCGACAGGCCCGGACGGGGAAGGCCTCCCGGCGGGTCTGCAAGCAGCTCGAGTGCGGCCTTCTGCCTTGCCGCGGTGTTCGGCCGCCGGGAGATGCGATCGGCCGTCTGCGGGTCGAAGGAATGCACCGACACCTCGATCGAGGTGAGGCCGGCCTCGAGCAGATCGGTCAGCTTCGACGCGGTCAGCAGCGTGCCGTTGGACGTGAGGCCGACGCGGAGCCCCTGCTCCCGTGCGAACGCGACCAGCCCGGCAAGGTCCTTGCGAACCAGCGGTTCGCCGCCGATGAACGTGACCGATTCCGCCCCTAGCGAGCGAACCTGGGCGATCCGGGCCCTTGCCTCCTCGGTGGTGAGGTGCACGCCGGAGTCCTTGATCCGGCCGTCGCAGCAGAACAGGCAGTCCTGATTGCAGCGGACGGTGAGATTGACGAGCCCGCAGATCGTGGGGGTGGAGACCTGTTCCATCAGAACCTCAGCGTCAGCTCGCCCTTGACCCCTTCGAACGGCGGAAACGTGCGACACATGCCGCCCGCGCACTTGAGACCGCCGCGGGACGAGCCGCCGAACAGCTTGAAGTAGGAGCCGGACATGAAGCGGAAGATCGCCTCGCCGGAGTAGAAGTCCCCCTTCTCGTGCGGGCCGGGCTGATCCGAATGCTCGTAGTTGAACACCAGGGCCAGCCAGGGTGCGAACGCGTAGGTCGTCGATGCCTGGGCGATGATGTACTCGGTCCCTTCATCGGGGCGATCGTAGTTCTCCATCCTTCCCTGGAGCTGGAGCGAGTGCGATGCCACCAGGGGGAACTGCACGTCGGCCCCCAGATGCCACATGTTCTCCCGCGTGAAATGGAAGTCCTCCTGGCGATAGCCGCCCGCCAGGTTGCCCACGATCGACAGCGAATCGAGCCGTTGCTCCCAACCGGCCGTTCCGTGGCGGACGAAGTAGTCCCCCATTGCATCGTTACCGGTGGTGACATCGACGAAATGGGTGTAGCTGGCGAATGCGACGCCGGAAAGCGGTGCAACCTCGACATCCCCCCGCAGGCGGCCGCCCGCCACATCGTAGGGGCGATCGTTGCGCACGAACAGGTGCTCGTCGTCGATGGGAGGAAGGACGCCGTAGTAGACGAAATCGGATTCACCGGATGGCCCGATCACCTTGGTCCCCATGAAGTTGGTCTGGCTCTCGGATTCGGGCAGTCGGCTGTCGTACCACTTGGCTTCGAGGAGCAGGTGCACGATACCGAACCCCCGGGTCCAGGAGCCGTAGACCGCCTGCCCAACGAACAGATCGGGAGTCGGCTCGTCCCCGAGCGGCTCGAAGGTCTGAAGCATGGCATCGTACTCGGCCATCAGGTTGCCCAGCACGGGAAGGTTGCTGACCGCCAGTCCCGGACCGACCACCGACAGGATCGACCGGCGTGCGCTGAGCGGCTCCTGCTCCTCCGGTGCGTGGATCAGGACCGGCACATCGGGGATGGACAGGTCACGCTCATCGACCAGGACGCTGCCGTGTGCGGAAAGCCGGAGGCTCGACACGGGGGTCACACGGACCTCGGCCCCGGCCACGACGTCGTTGGGGTCGGGCAGGAACTCCTCCACCTTGTCTCCGACGTTGACCACGTTGGCGAGCCCGCCCAGGAAGGTCACTCCGACCTCCTTCTGCTGAAAGGTCAACTTGAGCCCGCGAAGGGTGGTATCCGTGGACAGCTCATCCATCTTCTTGATGCACAGGGCGACCCCCTTGCCGAGGCAGCCGTACACGTCTCCCACCTCGAGCGTCACCCGCTGGAACCGGGTTCGAAAGAAGATCTTCTCCACGGTGACATCATGGTCGAAGTCGCTGTCGAACGCTTCCCCCGCGGCGCCGGATTCCGGGCCGAGGAAGCCCGCAGCATCGAGCCTAAGCCCGGCCTGGAGCCAGGGAGAATCCGCCTCGAGATTGAGTCGGCTCTTCATGTCGAAGTAGTCGTAGGCGCCCTCGCCGTTCCCGTAGGCCTTGTCATTGTGCCAGTCCGCATACAGGCTCTCGGTGAGCGTGAAGTCGACGTCCCCCGCGGAGAAGAGCTGGGCATTGAGCGTCCCGGGGAAGGCCAGGACGAACGCTGCGGCAATCAGCAGATTCCTTGTCATCGAGACCTCCGCGCACCGGTGCACTGTCCTTCGGGCGAACGGCCTGCGCCTACTGCGCTGCCGGCTCCAGCAGGCTCGCCACGAGCTTCTCCAGCTCCGGCTGGTCACCCACTGTGAAGCCGTCCTTCTTCTTCACCACCTTCCCACTCCGATCGAAGATCAGCAGGTACGGCAGGACCCCCTTCGTGTTCAGAAGCTGCGTCGCCTCGCTCTGGCGATCGATGCAGACGGAGAAGGTGTATCGGTTCCGCTCGATGAGCGGTGCCACCTGGTCCTCGGTGTCGGGCGGATCGAGGCTGATGCTGATGACCTTGAGCCCCCTGTTTCCCCAGGTTTCGTGCAGCTTCTGGAGGAAAGGCATCTCGGACTTGCACGGTTTGCAGAAGGTGGCCCAGAAGCTGACCAGGACCACCTCCCTGCCCAGATAGTCACTGAACGCGACCGATTCCCCGCGAATGTCGGTCAGCACGAGCCCCGTGAGCATGCCGGAATCGGTCCGCTCCTCCTGTCCATCCACCTGGGCAGCGGAGCAGCCGGACAACCCGAGGGCAACGAGAAGTGCGAGAGACAGGATGAGCCGTGGAGCCGCACAGCGTCCCCATGCGGAGCGCAGGCGACGGGCTGCGGGGCACATCACGGGCTGCAGATTCGAAACGCTACCCGACATGGCGTACCTCACTTCAGAAGCTGGATGATGGTCCTGGCGAACTCCTCGGCCGCGGCCGGACCGTTGGCGGTGACGATGCGGTTCTCGACGACGACGGGCTCGTCCCGGAAGTAGGCCCCCTCTGCGGCCAGGCGATCCGAGGTGAACTCGCCGCCCGTCCAGGCCGTCGCCTTCACTCCCTTCAGCACTCCGGCGTTCGCCAGCGTGAACGGGGCGAGGCAGATGGCAGCGACCACCTTGCCCTTGGCCGCAGCCTCCTGGGCGAACTTGTGCGCGAGCTTCTCCTTGTGGTAGAAGACCGACCCCGGCCCCCCGACGAAGACCACGGCCGCATACTGATCGACCTTCTTGACCGCGTCCTCGAGCAGCAGGTCTACCTTCGCCCGCCCGCCGAGGGAACCCGTTGCCGAGCCTGCAAAGTAGGAGACCGTCTCGACCACGAACCCGGCCTCCTCGAAGCGGCCCTTGGGGACCTCGAACTCCTTGTCCTGGTATCCCTCGAACGCGACGACCATGGCGACGGTCTTAGGCCCCGGGGCGCCTTCTCCCTCAGCCTTCGCTCCTTCGCCGCCCGACTGGCCGGGCTCGCCCGACGGGGCCTCCTTGCGGGGTTCCTCGGCAGCCCCCTCCCCACCGATCAGCCGGCGAGCCTTGTCGCATCCTGCGCTCGATACGGGAATCAGCGCAATCAGAAGAAGAGCGGTCCAGGTTGTTCGTCGCATCGTTCTACCTCCGTGGCGGCTCCGCATGGGCCCCTCCTGCGTGGTCGGGGATGGGAATCCAGGGCCGTGTCCCAACCGCAGGGGCCCTTCCCCCGTGGCCGGGACTGGGACACTACGGGACCTCCTTGGCTTTCTCCACCTTCTTGCGGGTGAGGGGGACGAACTCCACGGCCCCCAGCACCTTCTCGTGCACCTTGCCGGCATCGTCCTTGGCAATGAAATGCAGCTTGCCGGGCTGGTAGCGGGGGCCGACCGGGACCACCATGAGCCCCCCCGGCTTGAGCTGCTGGAGCAGCGGCACGGGGACGTGGTCCGCAGCGCAGGTCACGATGATCTTGTCGAACGGGGCCTCTTCCTCCCACCCCCAGTAGCCGTCCGCAATCTTCCGGCGGATGACGGTCTCCCCGTATCCGAGTGAGTCCAGGAGCCTGTGCGTCCTCAGGGCCAGCTTCTCCACGATCTCGATCGTGAACACGTGCGGTGTGAGCTGCACGAGGACCGACCCCTGGTAGCCGGACCCCGTGCCGATCTCCAGCACCTTGTCCGTCCGCTTGATGGCCAGAAGCTGCGTCATGTACGCGACCATGCCGGGGTCGGTGATGGTCTGCCCGTGGCCGATCTTGTACCACATCTGCTTGTAGCTGTTGCCGACCTCACGGTCTTCGGGAAGGACGTAGAGATGACGGGGAACCATTCCCATGCCGGCCAGTACCCGGGGGTCCTTGATTCGGTGCCTGTAGCTCTTCTCCAGGAAGGTCAGCATGTCGGCCCGCGCCCGCGTCTCCCACTTGGTCTCGTCCACGTTCCGGAAGAGCGGCGGGGTGTACTCAGCGCCCTCTCCCGTTCCGGCCTCGGCGGGCTTTCCGGCCCCAGCGCCCTCTCCCGTTCCGGCCTCGGCGGGTTTTCCGGCCTCGACGCCCTCTCCCGTTCCGGCCTCAGCGGGCTTTCCGGCCTCGGCGCCCTCTCCCGTTCCGGCCACAGCGGGCTTCCCGGCCTCAGCACCCTCTCCCGTTCCGGCCTCGGCGGGCTTTCCGGCCTCGACGCCCTCTCCCGTTCCGGCCTCAGCGGGCTTTCCGGCCTCGGCGCCCCCTCCCGTTCCGACCCCAGCGGGCTTTCCGGCCTCAGCGGGCTTTCCGGCCCCGGCCGGCTT
>VGRX01000151.1 GCA_016875215.1 Deltaproteobacteria bacterium | reverse complement strand
AAAAGCACCTGTACCAGTACCTCGACTGGTATCGCAAGCGGCCGAAGCGGTTTTCGTCGCAGCTGACGCTGCTCAAGCTGCTGGAGTGGCTGCCACCCGTCAAGAGCGTGGAGTTCGATCGGGTCGTGGCGGCATCGGGGGTGGAGACCAGCGGTTTCTTCATCGTGTGCCCGGTGTTGCCGGACCTGGTCGCATCGATGGACGGCGAGGCGGCATTCCGGGAGCACCTGCTGATGCGGATCTACGAGTCGTGCAGGATGGCTGCGGAGCAGGGGGCCCGGATAGCGACCCTCGGGGCTTACACCTCGATCGCCGTGATCGGGCAGGAGGAGGAGCTGGGACGCAGGACGGGGATTCCGGTGACGTCGGGCAACTCGCTGACTGCGTGGATGACCGTGCGGGGTATCGAGAAGGCCGCGGCTGCGGTCGGGCTTGACCTGTCGGGTGCGCGCGTAGCGGTGGTGGGGGCATCGGGCGACATCGGCCGTTGCGTGTGCATGTGGCTGTCGAAGCGGGTGGCCGGGCTGACGCTGACGGCCCGCCGCCTGGCCCCGCTCGCCGAGTTCGGACAGGTGCTGCGGCAGAGCGGTTCCGCCGTGATCGAGGTGACGGATGACAACCCTGCGGCTGTGGGGAGCGCCGACCTGGTCGTGACGGTGGCGCTGTCCTCGGTCCCGGTGATCAGCGGGGACGACGTGAGGCCGGGGACGGTGGTCTGCGACGTGGGGTATCCCAAGAACGTGGGGCAGGAGCTCGAAGAGCGGAGGGACGTTCTGGCCTTCTCCGGGGGGTATGCGCACCTTCCGTTCGAGCTCGACTTCGGGTACGAGATGAAGCTTCCCCGGGCGGACGTGCTCTACGGGTGTTTCACCGAGGCCATCGTTCTGAGTCTCGAGAGGCGGTACGAGTACTTCTCCAAGGGCCGAGGGGAGATCTCGCTGGAGAAGATGGAGGAGATCGGGCAGGCAGCGCAGAAGCACGGGATCGATGTGGCGCCGCTTTACTGCGGCAAGCGGCTCCTGACGACCGATGATTTCGAGCAGGTCGCTCAGGCCCGACGCACGCGGAAGCGGAACGGAAGCGGGGGGGCGGGACGCCTGAGCAACTGAGTTGCGGGTGTCGCCTCTCCCCGGGTGATGGAGCTTGGCCATGGAAGAGAAGATGAGGGCGTGCGATGCGCTCGTTCGGGTGCTCGTGGGGGAGGGGGTCGACGTCGTCTTCGGCATCCCCGGTGCCCACATCCTGCCGTTCTTCGATGCTCTCGGCAGGTCATCCCGGATTCGGGTGGTGCTGACCCGGCACGAGGCCAACGCTGCGTACATGGCGCGGATGTATGCCCGGGCGACGGGGAAGCCCGGCGTGTGTGCAGGGACTTCGGGGCCCGGATCGGTGAACTTCGTTCCGGGGATTGCCGAGGCCTTCGTGGAGCAACTGCCCGTGATCCTCATCACGGGGCAGGTGGCGACCGGCATCATCGGGATGAACGCGGACCAGGAGGGGACTGGCGAGCCCGGAACGCCGGACCAGGTGGCGCTCTACCGCAGCATGACCCGTGCGAGCTCTCTCGTGGTGCGTGCCGACGCCGTTGTGCGCAAGGCCCGCGAGGCGTTCCGCCTGGCGCTCGGCGAGCCCTGCGCGCCGGTGCACCTGTGCATCCCTTCGGACATCCAGTGCCAGGAGGTCGTGTACGAGGCGATGGAGCCGTCCGGATACCGGGTCACCTCGTTCGACCTCGTGGACCAGGACCGGGTGGAGGCGGCAGCGGAGCGGCTCTCCCGCGCACGACGTCCAGCGTTGATCATCGGGCATCGTGCGGTCTTCCCCAATGCGTCATCGGAGCTCGAGGGGCTGGTGGAGCAGTGCGGGATTCCGTTCGCTGCCACGGTGGTGGCCAAGGGGCTGGTCTCGGAGCGGCACCCGATGAGCCTTGGAGTGCTCCACCTTTTCGGCCACCGGCTTCCGGAGCGGTATCTGCGCGAGGCGGATTGCGTAGTCGCTGTCGGAGAGAGCTTCCAGGAGAACGCGTGCAACTACTACGAGCGGGAGCTGATCCCTGCGGAGGGGGTCATCCATGTCGACTCGTGCCACGAGCAGATCGGCAAGATCTACCCCGTTGCGCTGGCGGTGCCGGGGAGCATCCGGAGCACGCTGAGGGCGTTGACCCAGGCTTTGTCGCGGCGAGGGTATCGGTCGCCGGTCGCCCCTGAGGAGATCGCACGGCTCAAGAGCGGGACCCAGCACTTCTCGGAGCCCGACGCTGGATCGGATGCGGTGCCGATCAAGCCGCAGCGTTTCCTCGCAGAGCTGGCCAGGGCACTCCCGGAGGGGGGGGCGGTGGCTGCCGACATCGGCATGAACTTCTTCTGGACGTTGCGCTACTTCGAAGCAGCGCAAGGGAGCTATTTCGGAACGTGGGCTTTCCAGCCCATGGGAGTGGCTGCCGGCGGGGCGGTGGGGCTGAGCCTTGCTCGGCCGGGCAAGCCGGTGGTCTGCATCTGCGGCGACGGGGCCATGCAGATGAACGGCATGGAGCTGATGACCGCGGTGCAGTACTCCCTTCCCGTGACGTGGGCGGTCTTCGACGATTCCAGGCTGAACATGGTCTACCTGGCCCAGGGATTGAGCTACTCGGAAAGGTACGTGGCATCGGAGATCAGGAACCCGGACTTTGCCGCATGGGGACGCGCTGCGGGGGCGCTCGGCATCCGGGTGGAGCGGCCTGAGCAGATTGCTCCGGCGCTGGCCGAGGCGCTGGGATGCGGCGGCCCCTGCATCCTGGACGTGGCGATCGATCCCGACGAGCTTCCCCCCCTGAAGCCCCGCTCGCTGCTGATGGCCCGGAGGACGGGGCTGGACATATGCGACTCGAAGATCGCGTCAAAAGCCTTTCGCAAGGTGCTCGATGAGAGGTAGTGTGTGATTGCAGCGGGTGGAGGGTTGATGCAGGTCGGGAAGTCGATCGGTCCCTACCGGCTCGTGGACGAGGTGGGGCGCGGGATGGGGACGGTTTTCCGGGCGGAGAGGCCCGGCAGCGAAGGGGTCTCGACCGTCGCGCTCAAGATCTTCGGCTCCCAGGGACGTCTGGGCCGCGGCAGCGGGCTGATCCTCTGGCACCGGGAGCTGGAAGCGCTCTGTGCGCTGCAGCATCCCAACGTGGTGCGGCTGGTGGACTTCGGGGAGGACGAGGGTTCCCTGTACCTGGCGACCGAGTTCGTTGAGGGGACTACGCTGGCCGAGCATCGCCGCACCGTGCGGCCCGGGCTGGCCGAGCTGCTGGAGCTGGTGCGGCAGGTGGCCTCCGGGCTGGCCCACGCGCACGGCCAGGGCGTCCTTCACCTGGACCTCAAGCCGGACAACATCCTGGTTGCCGGGTGTCCGCCCGTGGCCCGTATCGTGGATTTTGGCCTGGCCCGCTTCTCCGCTGAGCTGCGGTCGGGCAGGACGGTGCTGGGGGGCACCTTCCGCTACATGGCGCCCGAGCTGCTGCGGGAAGGGAGGCAGACCGCGGGGCCGCGCTCCGACCTCTACTCGCTCGGCGTCGTGCTGTTCGAGGCACTGACCGGCTGCGCGCCGTACGACTCGGTGGACCCGGCCGACCTGGTCCGGTGCAAGCTGACCGGTGCCGTACGACCGCTGGCGCAGCTTCTTCCAGGGGTCCCGCCCCCTGTTGACGGGCTCGCGGCCAGGCTGCTTGCGGTGGAGCCTTCCGATCGCCCGGCCAACGCCGAGACGGTGGCCGAGGAGCTCCAGGCATGCCTCGATCTCCTGGCAAGCGAGGGGGGGGCCGGGGCATTGCTGGAACACCATGTCCGAAGGCCCCGGAAGTCGCCTCTGGAGGCGCGTTTCGTAGGCCGCTCCAGCGAGCTGAGGGCTCTGCGCGCGACGTTCGACGCGTGCCAGCGCGGCAAGGGGCAGATCGCGCTCGTCACGGGCGAGCAGGGGATCGGGAAGAGCCGGCTGGCGAGCGAGTTCGGGCAGGCGGTGATGGCCTCCGGCGGGCTGTTCCTGTGCGGCCGTGGCACGTTGATGACCCGAAGCACCCCCTACTACCCGCTCCTCGCCGCGGCCTCGGAATACCTGGCCACGTCGGGCGCGGTCGGCGAGGCACCGGCTGCCGGCGCCACCGAGGCCGTCCGGGAGAAGCTGGTGCGCCTGGTCGACCACCTGCTCGGCGCGGGCGAGGGCGGGGCGCTCGAGCTCGAGGTGGACCGAGGGCGGGAGCGCTTCTTCAACCTGCTCATGGCGAGCCTGGTCGGACTGGCCCCTCCGGGTACGCCGCTGGTGCTGGCCCTTGACGACTTCCACTGGGCCGACCCGGCGTCCATCGAGTTCGTCGAGCGGCTGGCCCAGCGGGTGGAGAGGGTGCCCATCCTCGTCGTGTGCCTCTACCGAAAGGAGCTGGTGGACCGTCTCAGCCGACTGGGGCGGATGGCCGCGGGGCTCGAAGGGGCCGTTTCCCTGCTCGAGCTGCCGCCGCTCACCGCGGACGAGGTCTCGGACCTGGTGCTGGATTGTGCAGGGTTCAGCCCGGAGGCCGAGTCCGGGCTCCAGGGATACATCGGGAGACACGGGCGGGGGAATCCGCTGGACACCATGTCGGTGGCGTTTCGGCTCCTGGCGCGGGAAGTGGTCACCATGGCAGAAGGCCGGGTGGCCGTGGATTCCGAGCGGCTGGCCAGGGACGAGGTAGTTCCCGCAAGCGGTGAGGACGCCAAGTCGGCACCGGCCGCAAGCGTGCTCGACAGTCTCGATGGTCCGACTCGGGGAGTGGTCGGCTGGGCGTCGGTCATCGGCGACCGCTTCCTCCCGGAGACATTGGCAGCGATCGCATCGCTGTCCGTGGAAGAGACCCGGCGGCTGCTCGACAGGGCCTGCTCGACAGGCGTCCTGCGCTCCACGGGGGGAGGGCAGTTCGGCTTCTCGCACGATGCGTTCCGGGAGAGCGTGTACGGCCTGCTGGAGGCCGAGGAGCGCAAGGAGCGGCACCAGCGCGTGGGGGAGGTGCTCGAACAGGCCGGGGAAGGTCAGGACCCCATCCGGATTCCAACGCTGGCGGAGCACTTCTCGCGGGGAAAGGACCTGGACAAGGCCCTCTACTACAGCACGGCCGCCGGCGAATCCTCGTGCCGGACCCACGCACACGATTCCGCCCGGCGCTATCTCAAGGCTTCGCTGCTGATGCTGCGGGCCAAGGGGGGCGCTTCCGGTGAGAACGCCTCGGTGGAGCTGCGGGTTCGGCAGGCCCTGGGGGATACGTACGCGGCCACCGGCGAGCACGAATTCGCAGAGCGGGAATACGAGCGGGCCCTCGAGCTGGCCCCGGACGACATGGCCAGGGCGGACCTCATCGGGAGGAAGGCCTCGGTCTTCCTCAAGCGGGGAGAGCTCGAGACCGCAGTGTCCGGGATGGAGACCGCGCTGGAGCTGCTGGGCGTGAAGATGCCCCGGGGCCGCGTGCCCCTGCTGGCAAGCATGGCCTGGAACGCGGCGTTGGTCCTGCTGGGCGAGCTGGTCCGGAGGCGCAGGCACGCCGGGGGCTCTGAGCCGGTCGATCCGGCGGACCGCCTGCGGATCGCGCTGATGAACAAGCTCTCGCTGCTGCTGTTCTTCTTCTCGATGGAGAAGTCGCTGGCAACCCACGTCCTTGCGCTGAGGTGCTCGCGGTGGATGCCGCCCTGTGCCGAGAGCATCGAGACGCTCACTCTCCACGGGCCGGTCATCTGCTCAGTTCCGGCCCCGAGGCGGGCATTGCAGTCCGCGTACGAGGCCGTGGACATGGGGAAGGAGCTGGGGCAGCCCGGGCCTCTCATGGTGGCGCTGTTCTATGCCGGAGTGACGAACCACTTCCTGGGCCGGTGGTGTCCTTTCGGCAAGCGTGTTTGACCCCGTGTGAGCCACCGATCATGCTCGTGGGCCGTGAGCAACTGACAAGGAGGACGGCTCATGAAGACGGGACGGAAAGAAGGGTTGCCAACTGAAGTGAGGGAGTTGGTGGAGCGGATCGAGGAATGGCGGCGTACGCGTGCGAAACGGACGGTCATGCCGGAGGAGTTGTGGGAGGCGGCGACGCAGGCTGGCAGGAAGTACCGGGTGTACCGGGTGGCCCGTGCGCTGCACGTGAACTACGAGTCGCTGAAGAGCCGGGTACTGCGGGGGACGGGGATTGGGGCCAGTGCGGGGACCGGGGTTTCTGCGGGCTTCGTGGAGTTGCGGGCTGCGGGGCCGTCGGTGGCGGCAGCGACGCGGCCGTGGGTCACGGAACTGGAGTTGACGGATGGTGCGGGGCGGACGCTGCGGCTGAGGCTTGACGGTGTCGGCGCCGGTGAAGTGGTCGGTCTGGCGGAGCGGCTGTGGCGGGGGATGCCATGATCCAGGTGACGCCGCAGATGCGGGTGCTGGTGGCGGTGGAGCCGGTGGACTTCCGGCGGGGGATCGACGGACTGGCGGCGCAGTGCCGGCAGGCGCTGAAGGCAGACCCCTTCTCCGGAGCGCTGTTCGTGTTCCGGAACCGGAGCGGGACGGCGATAAAGGCGTTGGTGTATGACGGCCAGGGTTTCTGGCTTTGCCACAAGCGGTTGTCCATCGGGCGTTTTCGCTGGTGGCCCCGGCGGGGTGAGGAGGCGGCTGCGGCATTGCATGCGCACGAGTTGCAGGTGCTGCTGAGTGCGGGGGACCCGACGGCGACCGGTGCAGCGCCGATGTGGAGGCGATTGGCGGCAGCGGGATAGTTTTTTCCGGACGGATGAAAAAAGAGCTTGCGTTCCATGTCGGCCCCTGGTAAGCAGGGGGACATGGAAGCGGTGCTTACATACCGCGGCCGTTGCGTGACGGTCGCCGACATCGAGGGGATCCGGGAGCTTGTTGCGGCCCACCCGGACGTCAGCCGACGGGCGTTGTCGCAGAAGCTGGCCCGGGCGTGGGGGTGGTCGCAGGCCAACGGGCATCCGTGCGACATGGTCTGCCGGTCGCTGATGCTGGCCCTGCATCGGGCCGGCCATATCGAGTTGCCGGCAGTGCGCTACACGCCGCCCAACCCCCTGGCGAAGCGGGAGCGGCCGGCTCCGGTGGAGGTGGATGCGACGCCGATGTGCACGGACCTGGCGGGCCTGGGGCCGCTTGAGTTCCGGCAGGTGCGGCGGACATCGGAGGAGCGGCTGTTCAACGGCCTCATCGAGACGCACCACTACCTGGGCTATGTGCAGCCCGTAGGGGAACACCTGAAGTACATCGTGTGGATGGGGGACCGGCCGGTGGCGTGCTTCGCCTGGTCGTCTGCGCCCCGGCACCTGGGGCCTCGTGACCGGTACATCGGCTGGTCGGCAGCGGCCCGGCGGCGGAATGTCCGGCTCGTAGCCTACAACACGCGCTTTCTCGTGCTGCCGTGGATTCGTGTGCCACACCTGGCATCGCACCTGCTGGGGCGCATGGTGCGGATGCTGTCGGGCGACTGGGAACGGCTGTACGGGCATCCCATCCACTTCGCCGAGACCTTCGTGGAACCGGAGCGGTTCAAGGGGACCTGCTACCGGGCCGCGAACTGGGTGTACCTGGGTCAGACGACCGGCCGGGGCAAGGACGACCAGACGCACCGTCCGAACCGGCCGCTCAAGGACGTCCTGGGGTACCCGTTGACGAGGAGATTCAGGGACCTCTTGTCGGAGCAGGCGCCATGAAGAAGATCAAGAGGAAGAAAGGCGCCTCGAAGTCAGCGCCGGCGCAGGAACCGCGTCGGCTGGATGTGGACCTGAAGGAGTTGAAGGACATCATCGAGGCAACTGCGAGCTCCCCGCTGGGAGCGAAGCAACGAGAGAAGCTGACGGCAGCCGTGGAGACGCTGGCCTTCCTGACCCAGGAATTGGAGGCCAAGGGCGCGTCCATCCAGCGCCTGCGCAAGATGATCTTCGGGGCGACCACGGAGAAGCTCAGCAACGTCTTCCCCGATGCGGCCGACGCTGCGGATGGGACCCCGCCGTCCGCCGAGGCGGGAAGCGTCGAGCCGACCGCGGACGGAGCACCCGGCGATGCAGATGTCAACGGTCAGGGGACGGCTGCAAAGCCGAAGGCCAAGGGACACGGCCGCAACGGGGCTGCTGCGTACACCGGCGCTCAGAAGGTCAAGATCCCGCACGAGTCGCTAAGGCCGGGTGACCCGTGCCCGGAGGCGGAATGCGACGGCAAGGTGTATCCCCTGGCCGAGCCGCAGGTTCTCGTGCGGGTACGGGGGATAGCGCCGCTCAAGGCCACCGTCTACGAGCTCGACCGCCTCCGCTGCAACCTGTGCGGCGAGGTCTTCTCCGCCGCGGCCCCCCCGGGAGTCGGCGACGCCAAGTACGACGAGACGGCGGCCGCCATGATCGGCCTGCTCAAGTACGGCTCCGGAGTCCCCTTCAACCGTCTCGAACGGCTGCAGAAGGCCATGGGGATCCCGCTGCCGGCCTCCACGCAGTGGGAGGTGGTCGCACGGGCCGCCGAGCAGCTCATCCCCGCCTACCGGGAGCTCATCCGCCAGGCCGCACAGGGGGATCTCCTGCACAACGACGACACCACCGCCCGGATCCTCGAGATGATGGGCGAGGCCCGCACCGATGCTCCCTCGGACGAGGACTCACCGGACCGCACCGGGCTCTTCACCACGGGAATCGTCTCCGTCCTGGACGGCCAGCGCATCGCACTCTTCTTGACCGGCCGAAAACACGCAGGGGAGAACCTGGCCGACGTGCTCGCCCAGAGGGCTGCCGAACTGGCCCCGCCCATCCAGATGTGCGATGCCCTCTCCCGGAATACCTCCGGCGACTTCAAGACCATCGTCGCCCACTGCAATGCCCATGCACGCCGCAACTTCGTCGAGGTCGCCGACTACTTCCCCGAAGAGTGTCGCCATGTCCTCGACATCCTTGGCAACGTCTACCACAACGATGCCGTCGCCCGGGAGCAGGGCATGACTCCCCAGGACCGCCTCGCCTTCCACCAGGCTTGCAGCGCTCCCCTCATGGACGACCTCAAACGCTGGCTCGATGCCCAGTTTGCCGAGCACAGGGTCGAGCCCAACTCCGGTCTTGGCAATGCCATCAAGTACATGCGCAAGCACTGGGACAAGCTTGCCCTCTTCCTGCAACGGCCCGGAGTCCCGCTCGACAACACCATCGTCGAGCGCAGCCTCAAGAAGGTCATCCTCCACCGCAAGAACGCCCTCTTCTTCAAGACGAAGAACGGCGCCACCGTCGGCGACCTCTACATGAGCCTCATCCACACCGCCGAGCTCCTCGCCGTCAACCCCTTCGACTATCTCGTCGAACTTCAGCGACACGCCCCCGACGTCGCCGCCCACGCCGACCGCTGGATGCCGTGGAACTACACCGAGACCCTGGCCAGTCTCCAGTCCGGCTCAGCCGCTCCGCCGTAACCGGCCTCTGCCGGATCAACTTTCTTGGGTCTACGCACGCTTACCGGAAGGACACGGCCGGTGGGAGGAGGCGACGTCGTTTCTGCGCCAGGCGATGGCGTTGTTTGGCAGGACGGGGGACATATGGACCCTCGTTCTTGCGCACGAGAACCTTGGGTTCACCTTGTACAAGCAGGGGAAGCTTGGGCTTGCCCTGGCCCAGTTCAACCGGGGCCTCGAGTTGAGCGCGGACGTCGGAGACCAGCGAGGGGAAACAGTCGGCCATGCGTTCCTGGCGCGCGTCCATGCCATGCAGGGCGATCTGAACCGGGCCCGGCGCCACATCGCTGCCGCTACGACCAAGGTCCACGCACTGAGAGACAACTCGTTGCGCTGCGGTGTGCGGTTCAGCGCTGCCGTGGTCCACCTCGCTGCAGGGCTGCGCGACGAGGCCATCGCTTGCCTGGAAGAATGCTGCACGCTGGTCCGGGAGAACCATCTCCTCCAGGAATACGTGGCCTCGTGCGAGTACACGCTGGCGGAAACGCTGCTCGGGACCTCCGAGCAGTTCCGGGCGCTGTCGCCTGCCGACCGTGAGCTTGCCGTCGGCCGGGCCAGGAAGCTGCTGCCGCTGGCGGACAGGCTGGTGCGGCGCTTCCCCGCCCATGCAGGGCCGGTCCTTCGGGTCAAAGGCCTGCTGGCGCTGCGGCAGGGAAGGAAATCCCGCGCCCGCGCCCTGCTTCGCCGATCGATCGAGAGGCTCAAGGCGATGAACATGCGCCACGAGTTGGTCAAGGCTTACCAGGTGCTGGCCGAAGCCGCCGGGCCCGAGCGGCTGGAGCAGGTCGGTGCCGAGACCATGGCTCACCGGCTGGCCCTGGAGGTTGGGTGCTCGGGGGACAGCCTCGGGGGGAGGATCGGCGCATTC
>VGRX01000150.1 GCA_016875215.1 Deltaproteobacteria bacterium | reverse complement strand
TTTTACCGTGGGCATCGCCCCCAACACAGCCCCGACCACGCGGGAGGGGCCCGGTGGATGTACCGTGGGTATCGCCCCCAACACAGCCCCGACCACGCGGGAGGGGCCTCGTGGATGTGCCGTGGGCAATGGATGGTGACAGGCGAACCAGGAAAGGGAAGGAGAGCGCATGTGTGACTACAATCCGTTGGAGAAGGGCGGTATCGGCTGGATCGACCTGACGGTGTTCAACGCCGGCAATGTCCGAGACTTCTATCAGCAGGTGGCTGGCTGGAAGGTCACCGAAATGGCCATGGAGGGATACTCCGACTTCGTGATGCACGCACCGGGCAGCGACAAGGCGGTGGCCGGCATCTGCCACGCACGGGGGGCCAACGCGGATCTCCCGCCTCAGTGGCTCATGTACATCACCGTCGAGGATGTCGACGAGGCAGCGGCCAGGTGCCGTGGCCTTGGGGGCCAACTGGTGGTCGAGCCCCGAGACATGGGGGACATGGGCAGATTCTGCGTGATCCGTGATCCTGCCGGAGCGGTGGCCGCGTTGTTCACCCCCTCCCAGTCGATGCGGGAATCGGCCGGTGCCCCGAGCGCCCAGGCGACGTTCCCCACCGTGCCCGGCGCAGCGGGAGCCGAGGGGCAGCTCACGCCCCCGCACGACCATGCTCATCCGCACGACCACGCTCATCCGCACGACCACGCTCATCCGCACGGCCATGCTCATCCGCACGACCACGCTCATCCGCACGACCACGCTCATCCGCACGGCCACGGGCAGGAGCCTCTGGACCATGACCATACGCACGGGGTGGAAGGTGACCACTGCCATGCGCACCACCACCATGACGACGAGGACGGGAGTACCTATGTCCACGAGCATCCCCACGACCCGAAGGGGCACCATGTGCACCACCACCAGGGCGGCGGTGGGCACGGGCATGGCCATGGCAAGGGGCATGGGATGGGGCATGGGAAGGGGCATGGGCACGGGAAGGGGTGCAGGGAAAGGTAGCAGGGAAAGGTAGCAGGGAAAGCTAAACATCGTCGTGTTGAGCGACGATCAAACATGGCCGATTTGGCCGGCAAGCACCGGCCGGACAAGGAAGCCGTCGAAACCGGCAGCGCAGGCGTACTTGAGGTACGTCGAGCATGCCGGTCGGCGGCTGACGCAGTCCCGCCGGATGATTGACGGTCAAGGCGGCCATGTTTAGCGAATCCTATTGCAGTTCCGCCGCCGCCGGGGTGCCGCCTTACAGGCAGACGCTGGACGTGACCGTGGGCTGGTTGTGACGGGGCACGTCGGGTTCGCACGCGTAGTCGAAGGCGCAGTCGTCCTGGAGCGAGCACTTCTGGATGCACTCTCCCTGGCCGTTGGTGGCGGTGACACAGAAGGTCGACGGGTACCCCGCCTTGTCCGGGCAGTACTTCGTGCACTGCTGGGTGCAGAAGCCGGGGCGGTTCTCTTCCGGACCGGCCATGTGGCAGGAGAAGCCGGTCATGCAGTCCGAGTGCGTGAAGCACGGGGACCCCACCCACCCCTGGCTGCCGGGGAGGCAGACATCGGCCTTGACCGACGGCTGGGAGAAGCGGGGCTCGCTCGGATAGAACTCGAATCCGGGGTAGCGCCTGCAGGCATTGTTGAACGTCGAGGCCTTGAGCGTGCAGATGCCCTTGGTATCGTCCTCGGGGTCGGTCACGCAGAACGACTCGGGGTAGCCGTACTTGTCGAGCGAGCAGTACTTGGTGCAGGGGGCGGCGCAGAAGCTCCTGCCGGCGAAGAAGTTGGGCTTGCAGATTCCGCCGGGGAAGTTGCAATCTGCGTCCGACGTGCACTCAGACAGGAGCCAGCGCTGGGGCAGGTCCACCGCAGTTCCGTTGGCCCTGCGCTCCACCGACTGCTGGATCCGGACCGGGACTTTCGAGCCCTTCGTCAGCGCATACAGCTCGACGACGTCCGCTGCCTCCATGCGGATGCAGCCGTGGGAGACATACCCGCGCTTCAGCTTGCCGCCGTTGGGCAAAGTGAACGAGTCGATGGGACCGTGGATGGCGTACCCGAGGGAGGGGGCACCGTCCAGCCGGATGAAGGGGAGGCCTGCGAACACGGGAGACTTCTTGCCGGTCTTGGGGTCGGGCCACCAGATCTTGCAGGAGTAGTGCCAGCCCCAGACGCTCTGGTTTGGGTTCGAGGTCTCCTTGGCCCCGGCCTGGTCCATGCGCATGTAGAAGACCTTGCCCGGCTTGTCGAGGGATGTGGGAGTGAGCGACTTCCCCTTCTCGATGGCACCGGGGCCGATGGGATAGACCTTGTCGAGCCCGGTGGTCTTGTCGGTGAGATGAAGGGTCAACCCGTCGAGGGAAACGACCACCTCGGGCTTGGAAAGAGGCGTCAGAACCGGAATCGCCTTGCACGTGAGGGCCGGGCCCCAGTTGCCGTCTGCCTTGAGGTCATCGACGTCGCCTATGCCCAGCTCCTCCATCTCTGAGGGGAGAAGCTCGTCTCCGGTCTGGGCAGCCTCCTCGCCGCAGGCCGCCAGCAGGACGCCCAGAACGAGCACGAGGCCGAAGATGCGAACCATGGGATCCTCCTTGGAAGGAACAGGGACTCCCCCGAATGCAGGCGCATTATATGGAACGGGCCCGCGAGTTCAAGGAGTTTTGAGTACTGCGAAGGAAGCGACCGGCGTCGGAGCAGGGAACCGCCTACTGTGCTCTCACCAGGACGTCATCGATGAAGATGCCGGGGTAGCTGTTCGCACCGCAGTCGACGGAATCGAAGTTGAATTCTATTTTCACCTTCTTGCCGTGCAGGGCCGAGATGTCCAGCGAATGGCTCTGCCACGTCGAGTTGTGCGGCGTGACCTGCTTCGAGACCTTGTTGCCCGGGTTGGCCGTCTCGAATACGGTTACGAACGTCCTGTCGAAGGAGGTGCTGGGTTCTACCGACGGGTTGGCCTGGAAGGTCAGGAAGAGCTTCTTGCCGGCCGGCGGAGCCGTGGCCAGGAACTCCGCGGAAACAGCGGTCCCCTTCACCGGCGTCCAGAAAGAGGGGCAGGAGTAGTTCGCCCCGTTGTTGAAGTTCAGCGAGCAGTCCGAAGAGCTGAACCCGGGCGGATTTGGGGTGGCGTCGACGGCCCAGACCACCGGTACCGACGGGTTGTTCTTGACCCAGACGTCCTGGCTGCAGACGACGCCATCGCCGAAGGCGGGGATGGGGACCGCTTGGAGCAGGGCGGCGTCGACGAACCAGCCCTTGTAGGCGTTGCCCACACCGTCGACCGAATCGAACCGGAAGCGGAGGCGGAACTTGGTGCCGACGAGCGGCGAGAGGTCGAGCCACTCGTACTTCCACCCCTTCTTCCCGTTCTGGTCGAGCTCGTACGAGGCCTGGTTGGCCGAGAACGCCAGGTTGGACGCCTCGACGTAGCGCTTGTCGAAGCTCGCGCTCGGCTCGGTTTCCGTCCAGGAACGGTAGAGAACCGACACCGGTGTTCCGGCGGGGACAGCCGTGAGGTCGAGCACCGGCGAAAGTGCCCACCCCCAGACGGTCCCACCGGCCCCCGGGGAGTAGTCCACGCCGTCGTTGAAGTTCAGGCTGGCATCGCCCTCGAACTTGCCGGGGTCCGCTGCCGTGGCATCGATTGCCCAGCCGACTCCGCCGATGGGAGCCGACATCTGCCAGCCATTCGGGTTGGCGGAGGAGAACGGCTCGGTGTAGGCAGCCGCTCCGGTGACCTTCACGATCGGTCCGGCATAGACGTTCACGTCCTCGACAAACCAGCCGACGCCCGTGTTGTAGGCGGCGTCGACGGAATCGAACCGGAACCGGACCTGGAACTTCTTGCCCTTGAGGGCCGCGACATCGAAGGCCTGGATGACCCACTTGCCCCGATCGAGCGAGTTGAGCAACTTCTGCTCGAAGACAATCGTGTTGAAGCCGTCGGTCGAGACCTGGACGTACATCAGGTCCGCAACATCGAGGTTTTCGACCGGATCGACACCGTTGTAGGAGTGGAACGTCAGGGTCATGGCTCCGGTCACGGTCGTCGCATCGAACAGGAACGTCGAGACGGCATTGCCCGAGGTGGTGCCCGGGTACGCCGTCCCGTTGTTGTAGTTGAGCGAGCAGGTGCCGGTCAGCTTGCCGGGGGCGGCGGGGGTTGCATCCGCGGCCCAGCCTACGCCGCCGATCGTGGGGGAGAAGGCCCAGAGCGACTGCGGGCACGTGACTTCGTCGTAGAACGAGACCGGCTTGAGCGGGCACGCACCGCCCAGGATGAACACGCACTTGCCGGTCGTGGGGTCGCACGAGTCGTTGGTGCAGGGATTGTAGTCGTCGCAGACCGTGGCCACGCCGGGTACGCAGGCACCCGAAGCGCAGAGGTCCCCGGTAGTGCACAGGCTGCCGTCATCACACGGAGCGGCGTTGTTCTTGTAGTAGCACAGGCCTGTGCCCTTGTCGCAGTAGTCATCGGTGCAGACGTTCTTGTCGTCGCAGTTGATGGCCGGGCCGGCCACACAGACGCCGCCCGAGCACAAGTCCTTGAGTGTGCACTTGTCACCGTCATCGCAGGGCAACGTGTTGTTCTTGTATACGCACCCGGTGGCGGGATCGCAGCCGTCGTTGGTGCAGACGTTCTTGTCGTCGCAGTTGAGGGCCGGGCCGCCGACGCAGGCGCCTGCCGAGCACGTGTCCGCAGTGGTGCACTTGTTGCCATCGTCGCAGGGCAGCGTGTTGGGAGTGTTCACGCACCCCTTGAGCGGGTCGCAGGAGTCGTTCGTGCAGAGGTTCTTGTCGTCGCAGTTCGGGGCCGGACCTCCGACGCAGGTACCGCCGGAGCACTTGTCGCCGGTCGTGCACTTGCTGGGGTCCTCACAGGCAAGGGCGTTGGGAGTATACACGCATCCCTTGGTCGGGTCGCATGAGTCATCCGTGCACGGGTTCTTGTCGTCGCAGACGAGCGCCGGGCCACCCACGCACGCACCGGCCGCGCAGGTATCCATGGTCGTGCACTTGTTGCCGTCGTCGCAGGGCAGGGTGTTGGGAGTGTTCACGCACCCCTTGAGCGGGTCGCAGGAGTCGTTGGTGCACGGGTTCTTGTCGTCACAGTTGGGCGGGATCGAGCCCACGCACACCTTGTTCGAGCACACGTCGACGGTGGTGCACTTGTTGCCGTCGTCGCACGGCGCCGTGTTGTTCAGGTAATAGCACCCGATTCCCAGGGCGCACTTGTCATCGGTGCAGACGTTGCCGTCGTCGCACTGGATTCCGACGCCGCTGCACTTGCCCGCGGTGCACTTGTCACCCGTTGTGCACTCGTTGCCGTCGTCGCACACCGTGCCGTCCTTGACCGGGAGGTAGACGCATCCCTTGACCGGGTCGCACGAGTCGGTCGTGCAGACGTTCTTGTCGTCGCAGACGACCTTGGAACCGGGCACGCAGACTCCGTTGGCGCACGTGTCGCCGGTGGTGCACTTGCTGCCGTCTTCGCACGCGTTGGAGTTGTTGATGTAGACGCATCCGACCGCGGGCACGCAGGTTTCCGAGGTGCAGACGTTCTTGTCATCGCAGTTGACATCCTGTCCGACACACTTCCCGGTGGTGCAGATGTCGTTGGCGGTGCACTTGCTCCCGTCGTCGCAGGGCTTCGTGTTGTTCACGTACACGCAGCCGGTCTTCGGGTCGCAGGAATCGTCCGTGCAGACGTTGGCGTCGTCGCACTTGAGCGGGACGGTGCCGACACACTTGCCCAGGGAGCAGGCATCGACCGTGGTGCACTTGTTGCCGTCGTCGCAGGGCAGGGTGTTGTTCACGTAGACGCAGCCCACTGCGGGCTTGCACGTGTCGTTGGTGCAGAGGTTCTTGTCGTCGCAGACGAGCGCAGGTCCGCCGACGCACTTGCCGGCACTGCACTGATCCGCGGTGGTGCACTTGTTGCCGTCGTCGCAAGGCAGCGTGTTGTTCGCGTTGACGCAGCCCAGGAGCGGGTCGCACGAATCGGTCGTGCAGATGTTCCCGTCGTCGCAGGCGAGAGCAGGTCCGCCGACGCACTTGCCCTGGGCGCAGATATCGGCGGTGGTGCAGGCGTTGCCGTCATCACAGGGGGACTTGTTGTACGAGTGGACGCAGCCGAGGTCGGGCACGCACTTGTCGTCGGTGCACGGGTTTTCGTCATCGCAGTCCAGCAGGGGGCCGCCCACGCAGGAGCTGTCCACGCACTTGTCACCCGTAGTGCACTTGCTGCCATCCTCGCAGGAACCCTCGAAGCTCTTGTAAACGCACCCCTTCTCCGCTTCGCAGGAATCCACGGTGCACGCGTTGCCGTCGTTGCAGTCCGGAGCAGGCCCGCCGGCACACTGCCCGGAAGCGCAGGTGTCCGCCGTGGTGCAGAGCGATCCGTCGTCGCACGGCAGCGTGTTGTTCTTGTAGCTGCACCCCTTGACCGGGTCGCAAAGGTCATCCGTGCACAGGTTCCCGTCCGAGCAGTCGAGCACGCCGACGCCCTTGCAGACACCGGCGCCGCAGGTGTCCCCCGTGGTGCAGACGCTGCCGTCATTGCAGGGGTTCGTGTTGGGCTCGAAGAAGCAGCCGACCTCGGCATTCTCGCACTTGTCGTCGGTGCAGGGATTGCCGTCGTTGCACTCGACACCCACGCCCGTGCAGACGCCGGCCTTGCAGACGTCGTTGTTGGTGCACTTGTTGCCGTCGTCGCAGCTCTTGCCTTCCGAGGTCGGAGCGTGCACACACCCCACCTTGGGGTCGCAGCTATCCGCGGTGCACGGATTCAGGTCGTCACAGTTGGGCTTGTCCTTGCCGGGCACGCACACGTTGTTCTGGCAGATGTCACCCACGGTGCACGGGTTCTCGTCGCTGCACGGATTCATGTTCGGAATGACCACGCAGCCGACCGCGGGCACGCACACTTCCGAGGTGCAGACGTTCTTGTCATCGCAGCTCAGCGGGGCCCCCGCCTGGCAGGCGCCGTTTCCGCACGCATCGCCTTCCGTGCACTTGTTGCCGTCGTCGCATGGCACGGTGTTGTTCACGTTGAGGCAGCCGAGCAGCTTGTCGCAGCTGTCGTCGGTGCACTTGTTGCCGTCGTCGCACTTGGGAGCCGGTCCTCCCACGCAGGCGCCGGCCGCACAGGTATCTGCCGTCGTGCAGGCATTGGCATCGTCGCAGGGAAGGGTGTTGGGCTGGTTCAGGCAGCCGGCCGCCGGCTCGCAGGAGTCGGAGGTGCAGGGGTTCTTGTCGTCGCAATTGGGAGCAACCCCGCCCACGCAGATCCCTTCGACGCAGGTATCGTTCAGCGTGCACTTGCTGGTGTCGTCGCAGGCCAGGGAGTTGTTGACATGCACGCACCCCAGGATCTTGTCGCAGGAATCGTCGGTGCAGGGGTTGCCGTCGTCGCATTCGGGGGCCGGACCGCCCTTGCACGCACCGCCTTTGCACGTGTCCTTCGTGGTGCAGGCGTCGCCGTCATCGCACTGCGACTCGTTGTTCAGGTTCTGACAGCCGGCCAGCGGGTCACAGGAATCGTCGGTACAGGGATTGCCGTCGTCGCATTCCACCGGCTCCCCGCTCTGGCACTGGCCGTCCAGGCACGCATCGCCGTCGGAGCACTTGTCGCCGTCGTCGCAGGGCTCGGTGTTGTTGGCATACTGGCAGCCGGCAACGGTGTCGCAGGAGTCGTCGGTGCACGGGTTCACATCGTCGCAGTTGGCCGACCCGCCGGACACGCAGCCGCCGTCCGCACAGGCATCACCCACCGTGCAGGCATTCTCGTCGTCGCACGGTGCCGAGTTGTTCTGGTTCACACACCCGCCGAGCGGATCGCACGTGTCATCCGTGCAGAGGTTGCTGTCGTCGCAATCGAGCGCTCCGTTCCCTTCGCACTCGCCGTTGAAGCAGGTGTCGTCCAGTGTGCAGACATCCCCGTCATCGCACGCCAGCGCGTTGTTGGCGGTGAAGCAGCCGGTCTGGGTGTTGCACAGATCGTCGGTGCATGGATTCCCGTCGTCGCAGGTCACCGGAGTGCCCTTGCACGCGCCGTCCACGCACGTGTCCATCTCGGTGCAGGCATCCGCATCATCGCATTCCCCGTCGGCGGGCGTGTGGCTGCAGCCTTCGCCCGGGACGCAGGAATCCGCAGTGCACGGGTTGCCGTCATCGCACCCGAGGTCACCCGTTCCGGCGCACTCGCCCTCCTTGCATTCGGACAGCACCGTGCAGATGTCCCCGTCGTCACACGCCGTCCCATCCTCCTGCGCGGTCATGACGCATTCACCCGTCTCCGGGACACACTCGTTCTTCGTGCAGGCCGTATCGTCCGCCGTGTCACACACGACGACCGTCGTCGGGTCGGTGACGCACAGCTTGTTCTTGCACAGCACCAGGCCGTTGCAGGCATCGCCGTCGTCAAAGCCGGCGCATTCCTCGTCCTTCGTACAGGTGCACTCCGCACCGAGCGTACCGGTGCAGACGCCCTCTACGCACTTGTCATCCTCGGAGCACTGGTTTCCGTCGTCGCAGGTCCCCTCGATCGGGGTGAACGAGCATCCCGACTTCGGGTTGCATTCGTCCTCGGTGCACGGGTTGCCGTCGTTGCAGGACAGCATCTCCGACCCGACGCACTGGGACGCGATGCAAACATCTCCCTTGGTGCACTGGCTCTGGTCGTCGCAAGCGGTCCCCTCCGGAGCGGCAACCTCCCCGCATTCGCCCGTTGCCGGGTTGCACACGTTCTTCACGCAACCGGTAGCGTCCGTCTGCTCGCAGACCACCACGCTGCCATCCTTGACGACGCAGACCCCGCCCACGCAGTCCAGGGTTCCGTTGCACAGGTTGCCGTCCTCCTTGAGCTCGCAGTCCGCAATCGTCTCGCAGAGACAGACATTCCCGCCGCCAACGCAGCTTCCGGCAGCGCAGGCATCCCCCTCGGTGCAGGCGTTGCCGTCGTCGCAGACAGCGGTGTTGTCCGCGAACACGCAGCCGTTTGCCGGATCGCAGGAATCGTCGGTGCAGAGATTCCCGTCGTCACACACCGCCGGAACGCCTTCGCACGTGCCGGCCTTGCAGACCGCCTGCTCCACGCAGGCATCGCCCGGGTCGCACGCAACGCCGTCCGGCAGCTTCTTGGCCACGCAGGTCCCGCTCGGAACGTCGCAGTAGACGTCCAGGCAGGGGCCCTCTCCCACCTCGTCCACGAGGGCAGCGCAGTCTCCATCCTCCTTGCAGATGAAGACCACAACCTCGGCCGGAATCTCAGGTTCGATCTCCGGCACGAACACGTCCGGCGCCACGTCCGGTGAAAGGTCGGGGAGCAGGTCGGGGAGCAGGTCGGGGAGCAGGTCCGGAACCACGTCGGGCGGAGTCACCTCGGTGACCCCCTCCCCGCCTGTGTCGCCGGGAAGTGCATCAGCGTCCCCCGTAGTGACCGACGGAAGGCCCGCCCCACCAGTACACGCCACCAAGAAAAGAGCCACACCCACGACAGCCAATCCCACGACATTCAGCCTTTGGCTTCTCATTGCGCCCCACCTGCGTTGTTGTTGGTCCGTTCCCGGCTGTTCAGATCCAGCGGATCTCCCCAACCAGTGCCACCTTTCCTACATCAAGAGACCTTCGCTGGCAAATGGTTTTTCGCCCCATCAAAGCCCGAAAGCGACGTCCCGACGGTTGCATCCTGAGCTCGCCCGACCTAACATCAGACCAGCGGAGGGACGAATGGGACCCATCTACGTCGTAGGCATCGTCGCTGTCCTGGTAGCAGCCGCATTGTGGCTCTGGAGGTCTGGGGCAGGCGCCGGCCGGGCGGTCGACGAGGCCGTTCGGAAAGGGGACGCGGAGCCCATTCTGACCGCAGCGGCCAGGCTCCCCCACGCCAGGCGGTCCGCCTTCTTCCAGCAGGCCGTCTCCCTGCTGTGGGACGGCTACCAGAGACCGCTGGCCATCCAGGTGCTCAAGGAGTTCGCCAAGGACCATTCGTCCGAGAAGATCTGCCAGTTCTGGCTCCGCCAGGCCCAGGAGGTCGAGCCGCTCGAGGCGGGCAAGACCCTCGGCAAGGACTTCCTCAAGCTGCACTACCGTCCGGAGGTGGCCGCCTGCTGCAAAAAGACCAGCTCTTGAAGCAAGTAGGGACGCCCGCCGTGTGCGGGCTCAGACCACCGGATCGGTACCATCTGCGGCGTTGCTCGGTCGCTCGCTCACTGCGACGGGCCGCGATGCGCCTCATCGGCCGGTGTGCCGTGGGCGCGGCCCGCCACACCACCCGGAGCGTCAGCGACGGGCCGCGATGCGCCTCATCGGCCGGTGTGCCGTGGGCGCGGCCCGCCACA
>VGRX01000149.1 GCA_016875215.1 Deltaproteobacteria bacterium | reverse complement strand
TTTTCCAGGGAACCATCGATCATCTGCAGTGCCTTTGCTTTCATATCGGCCCTCATCCTAGAACCTCACTCCCACGCCCAGCTTCGCACGAGGCGAAAGGCGCACGGTCCACACATCGTTCAGCTTCATCGTGTCGGCATCGAGCTCCCAGGTCATGAGCACGGAGAGGCGGTCGATCAGTACGAGGTCGATACCTGCGATCGCTCCGGCCAGGAAGGTGGCGGTGGCGTACCGGCCGCCCGGCCCGGTATCCTGGAGCAGCACCCGCGTTCCGGCCACCACGCCCCCGAGCAGGTCCAGCCGCGACAGCTCCAGGCGGAACATCGGGGCGACGTTGGCGCTGAGCGTGTCCATCGAGTACACCAGGCCGCCATCGTTCACGTCCGCGGGGCCCCAGGAGCAATCCACGAGCGTCGTGAGCGGCCCGGTGCGCATCGAAAGCCCGAGACCGACTCCGTGGATCGCCCCCATCTCGGGCATCATCCAGCCAGACAGGGAATAGAACAGGCCGACGGTGCGGGACGGATGGAACAGCCACCCACGACTCCAGCCCGAGCCTTCGGCCACCCGGACGAACCGGTCCTCACTGACGACGTGCACCTCACCCTTCCCCACGGCGACCGTAGCGGCCCTCAGCCCGTCGGCAAGCCGCTGAAGAAGTCGGTACGTGCCTGCCGGCACGGCCAACCGGGACGGCGCTCCCCTCTCCTTGCTCACCTCGGCCAGCATCGCCTCCCCCTTGCCGTCGAGCAGGAAGAAGCGCCCCTCCATTCCGTCCGGAAACTCGACGATCCCGGAGGCATCGCCCCTTCGGGCCAGCACGAGCTCGCCCCGCCCTTCGAGGCGGTAGCTGAACGTGGGATGCTGGATTCCGGAGGTGGTCGTCGCGCTGCTGGCCAGGGTGCGACGGTAGGTGTACCGCCAGGCCTCCTCCAGGGTGACGGCCCCGTCTTGATCCGCATCCGCGGCGCCGTACAGGGCAGACACAAAGTGATGCGTGAAGAAAGCACCCCTAACCTCCTCACTTTCCAGGGCTTTCTCTCCGGACGTCGATGACGTCAGGATCACGGTTCCTTCGGAGTCGACATTCGCTGCGAGGGACACGTCGAACTCCGCGCCGGGGCGCCCTCCCTTCACTTCGGCGACCCCTCCGCTGTGGCAGGAATCGACGACTGCGACGCGGATGCGGGCACCGCTCTTCTCGAGCCAGGAGCGGATGTCGCCGAACGGCATGCGGTCCTCGCCCAGCTCGAGCGCAACACCGTCGGCGTGGCCGGAGTAGTAGAACAGGAGGAGGGCGGACCTGCCGTCCGCCTCCGCCCGTTCCAGGAGGGAATCGACCGATGCCATGGCTTGGCGGAGCTCGTCCGCGGACGGCTCGTCGAGGCGCCGGATCGCATCCGGCTCGAACCCGCCGACGGCCAGGAGCGCCTGCTCCATGCGCCGCACGTCTTCCACTGCGAACTGGAGCGGCCTGCGGTGGGGTGCACCCCGGTTGGCACCGACGAGCAGGGCCACGCGCAACTCCGCTGCCTGAGCGGTCATGGTCAGCGCGAGCAGACCCGCCAGGAGGGCGATTCTCATGGAGCCACCTTCCGGATGGGAAGCGACAGGACGCGGAAATCGGAATTCGAATGCGGGAAGTCGGGTGCTGGCAACCGCAGGCCGGAGTCCGCATCCGGCCCCGCTCCGCCCCCCGTCATCCGGGATGCGATCATGGCCCGGGCGGCCTGCACGTCGAACGGCCGCCCCGACACGAGCAGGTAGAGCATCTCGCTGCCCACGGAGGAATCGAGCTCGATGCTGCCGGGAAGCGCCTCGCCGACCGGTGTGGAAAGCTGTGCGCTCCGGGTTCCGCCGAAGGGGTAGTACACGTTGAATCTCCCACCCGCCTCCAGCGACACGACCATCAGGTGGGCCGCCCCCGAAACGTCCGGAACGAAGCGCAGCGTGTCGCCGGCCCGAAGCTCCTGGTCCGGCTGAACGAGGAACACGTCGGATCCCCTCTTGCCGTAGACCCGCCAGCCGTCCGAGCCCTTCTCGTTCACCCCCTGCCCCCGAAGCTGAGTCCCCTCCCCCGGATCGGAGCGAAGCTCAGTGGCTGTGTTGGCCCCTTCCGCCCCGTGGGTGCGGGGCCTGGTGCCCGGGGTGCCGCGTTCGGCGAGACTGACGACCGCTACGGCGGCAACGGCGCAGGCGGCGGCCATGCCGAGGCCCATGGCGAGGCGGGGCCAGGAGAGCCACGACGGCGGGGCCTGGGGCCGGACGGTTTCAGGGGCGGTGCGCAGGGGGGCAGGCAGGGTGCGGGGAAGGACCTCGGCGACGAACTTCTCGCCCAGCGCCTGGGCCTGCTGGAGTTTGGCTGTGCAGTCCCGACAGTCGGCCATGTGCGCCTCGACTTCGGCCTTTCGGGCGGGTTCGAGGACGTTGTGGATGTATCGTTCGATGGTGAGGTCGGACACTTCACGGCAAGGGCTGCGCTCGACTGTGGCCACGGGGGACCTCCGTTCGGCGGAACGTGCAACGCCCCCTTAACAACCGATGTGCGGAGTTTGGGAACCGGACTGTTGTCGGACCCGCTACGGGCGGGATCGGGTGGCCGGCATGGGGGGCCGATTGGTCCCTCGGCCGCCAGTCAAACCCACTCCCTGGATCCGCGCCGCCCCTGTGCCTTCCATTCGACCTGTAGGTCCTACCGTCCCATGCCTTCCACGGGGCCTGTCCTCCGGATCTTCGCAATCCGCTTGACCACCGCCCTTCGGGAGATGCCCACGATTTCGGCCGCTTCTTCCTGCGTGAGTCCGTCGTGAGCGACAAGATAGAGGATCAGGCGATCGGTCTCGTCCGCAGCATCGAGGATCTCGGCCAGCGCCAGTCGCCGGCCCGCGACCTCGGCAGGGCCGGCCTGCGGGCATGGGGGCTCGTGTCCTTCCGGCAATCCGCCGGGGGTGAGCCGCCGTCGCCTCAGCAGATTCAGGCAATGATTGGTGGACATCCGGTAGAGCAGGTTGAGGGTGGTGCCCCGCTCATGGTGCCGAGGCAGGCGCTCGAGGAACTTGAGGAAGACGTCCTGGACCGCGTCTTCGGCCTCGCTGCCGTCCCCGAGGATCCGGAGGCAGCGGCGGTAGAGGAGGGGCCCCCACTCCCGGTACAGTTGCTCGACCCGCCCCCGGTGCGTCATCGCCTCCCCCCGGTCAGAGACCCCGACGGCATCTGCCGGCGCCCCGACGGCCCCTCCCGCGTGGTCGGGGCTGGGTGACCCCTGCCCCCTACGGCATCTGCCGGCGCCCCGACGGCCCCTCCCGCGTGGTCGGGGCTGGGTGACCCCTGACCCCTACTCAAACCCGTAGCGCCCCTTCCCGTCCACCCGGACCTTCAGCCGCCGGGGGTCCTTGCGGAACCGATCGAGGCCGACCTTCAGGTTGGTCCAGAACTCCTTCAGCTCCACGCTCGACTCGCCTGCGATGAGGGTATCCAGTTCCCGGGTCGGGAAGAGATAGACGGCCACGCGCTTCTTCCGGTCATCCATGGCCTTGGTCATGATCCAGAGCTCCTGAATGCGTTCATCGCTCATGGCAAGACAACCGATGGAGACGCAGTTGCCGTGGATCATGATGTCGCCGCCGAGGTCCCCTTTCTTGCCCAGCTTGCGGTCGCTGGCGTTCGGGTAGTTGACCCGCGTGGACAGGTAGAAGAGGCTGTGGCTGTTGTAGTAGTCGAGCTCGTAGAACCCTTCCGGCACCTGGGAGTCACCCTGCTTCCGCTTGGGGCCCAGCCCTCCGGATGCATAGCACACCTTGTACGTTGCGACGTGCTTGAGCTCGCCGCCGCCCTTGGCCGCTGCCCAGACCTCGACGTCCCGCTCCTTCTTGTAGCCGATCAGGACCAGGTCGGCCGGTGGAAACGGGACGCCGGCATCGGAGAACAGCTTCTCCACTTCGGCATCCTTGGCCTTGTGCGCTGCCGCTACCCGTGCCTTGGATGAATCGTCCCCATCGTACGACCAGTCGGTGAAATCACGGACCGGAGCCGCAGCGGCAGACGGAGCACCCGCCCCCCCCACGCCAGGCTCCGTCTGCGGCGGCGAGGCCCCCTGGGCATGGCAGGCCGGGGAGGCAGGAGCCACGGAAAAGAGCAGCGCCAGACACACGGACGATCGGCAGAACGACGCTCGCGATGCGGACATGGGGGCCTCCAGGTCGACTGCCCGCAGTGTACAGTCTCCGGACGCGGTCGGCAAGCCCGGCTGCGTCGCTCAGGAATTCCTGCTGTTTGATTTGCGGCCTGCGTTGCCACGCAGGCACACCTCGTTCGTCTCAGCAATCAGCTACGCGGGCCGATGCCGGCGGGGTTTCGACCGCAAAAAAACATCTTGATTCCCGCGGGGGCGATCAGTAGACTGGGGGCACTTTGGCTTGTGGTATCAGTCGTTCAACCATTGGGAAACGGCTTGCTAAACTAGAACGGAGGGATGAGGATGAAAAAGCTGTTGGCGGTTCTGATGGCGCTGGCTCTGGCCGGCTTCTTTGCTGCCTCTTGCGGCGGGGACGAGGCGGAAGAGGAAGAGAAGGATTGCGTGAAGATCTGCGAAGGCAAGGAGTGCGGAGACCTGGACGGCTGCCCCTGCGGCACCTGCGGGGCCGACGAGACCTGTGAAGCCAACATGTGCAAGACCCCCGTGGCCCCCGGCTGCGAGGAGAAGTGCACGGGCAAGGATTGCGGCACGGTCGAGGATTGCGACTGCGGCACCTGCGCCGAGGGCAAGACCTGCGATGCCAAGAACATGTGCGTGGACGTCGGCGACTGCACCGCGGCCTGCAAGGACAAGACTTGCGGCACGGTCGAAGGCTGCGATTGCGGCACCTGCGCGGACGGCCAGGTCTGCAACGACGTGACCCTCACCTGCGAGTGCGTCCCGGTCTGCGACGGCAAGGAATGCGGCGATGACGGCTGCGGCGCGTTCTGCGGCGAGGGGGACGGAGACCAGGGATGTGAGGGTGAGGACAAGTGCATCGACGGCCTCTGCGAGTGCACGCCCCAGTGCGACGGCAAGACCTGCGGCCCGGACAAGTGCGGCGGCCAGTGCGGCGATTGCGGAGACGGGACATACTGCCAGCTCAGCACCGGCACCTGTTTGGAAGAAGGCAACTGCTGCGACACCGGCAAGTTCGAGGCCATGGGCCAGAAGGTCAACTTCATGTCGGTCGGCAAGGGCGGCCACCCCGGCGAAGCGCTGGACGTGGACGGCGACCCCTCCACCTGCGCTCCGGTCGAGGATTGCGAAGGCGGCTACAACAACATGCTGTCCGGCCTGCTCGGCCAGCTCGCCCAGTTCGTCGACGCGGACGCGGAAATCGCCAAGGCGCTGGACGAGGGCGACATTGCCCTCATCGCCGAGATGGTCGACATGAAGACCGACGGCACCGAGTTCACGATGAACATGTACATCGGCGACCCGGCAGCGGACAAGGCGACCTGCGACTTCCAGACCGCGGTGTGCGAGTACTACGTGAAGAAGGACTCCGTGGACCCGGGCTCTTGCGTGCCGATCATCAACTTCGACAACGCGACCATCACCGACGGTGCGCTCGTGGCGGGCGGCCCGGACGCCATCTTCTCCGTGACCATCCCGATCCAGGAAGGCATCGCCCTGACCGTGACGGCCAACATGGCCCAGATCGTGGGCACGATCGCGGGTGAAGGCGAGGCCATGACGCTCACCGACGGCATCGTCGGCGGCGCGGTCCGGAAGGACAAGCTGATGGAAGCCGTGGACTACATCCCGGACGACGCGGGCCTGCCGGTCTCCAAGGACATGATCAAGAACCTGCTCGACATGTTCGTGAAGCCCGACGTGGACACGGACGACGACGGCGAGCTCGATGCGGCCTCCATCGGCATCAAGTTCGCAGCCATCGCCGGCAAGATCCTCGGCTTCTCGCCCGAGGATTGCACGGTCGAATAGCTGCTCTGTGACCAGGGGGGCGGCTCCGGCCGCCCCCTGTCCAACCTTTCGAAACAAGCTTGACCCATAATCCATACAGCCGGCGTGCTCGAGATCGAGACGGCCCGGATCGTTGCCTCGGTGCAGAATCCCGCCGGGTCGTCGTGGATGCCCCGGTGCGCGCGGGCATTCTCTGGGCCGACCGGTACGAGAGCGGCATGGGATCCCTCGGGTTCCAGTGGGCGTGGGATCGACTCAACGTGCCGGCCGTCGTGTCGTGCGAGCGTTTCTTTAATATCGTGCAGGATGCAGCGACTTCGGCCCGGCCGGACAGGCGCCGTCCCAGTTCAGCCGGGGCGCGTGCGGGGGGCGGCGGGCCCGCTCCGGTCTCGCTGGAGACGGGCCGTCCGCTGGGCGGGTGCGACCTGCTCCTGGCCAGCATCAGCTACGAGCTGGACTTCCCCGCCCTGGCCCGCATGCTGGCAGCGGGCGGCGTAGAGCCGGAGCGGGAGCGCCGGGACGTCGACGGTCCCGCCGTAGTCGTCGGCGGGCCGCTCACGAGGGCCAACGCGCTCCCGCTCGGCGCCCTGGCCGACGTGGTCGTGGTGGGTGACGGAGAACCCGCGATGGATGCGCTGCTGGCACACATCCGGTCGGGCGGCACGACCGACGCCGGATCCGTGGTGCAGGCGCTGCAAGGCGTCGCCGGGGTTTGGATTCCGGCCCTCGATGCGATGCCTCCGCCTCCCTGCGAGGCGGGGGCTTCCTGCCTGCCCGTCGTGTCGGCCGTGGCGACTCCGCACAGCTCGTTTCCCGACCTCACTCTCGTCGAGATCTCCCGGGGTTGCCCGAAGAGCTGCACGTTCTGCCTGGGAAGGAAGCCGGATGTTGTTCCTCAGGGGAATCCCGTTCTCCGCACGGCCTCGACCGATTCCATCCTTGCTGCGCTCCCGCCCGACTGCAAGGGGGCGGGGATCATCGGCGCAGCGCTGAGCTTCCACCCCGGGCTCGAGACGATCCTGGAGTGGCTGGCCGCTCGGGGACTCAAGGCCGGGCTCTCCAGCCTGAGGGCGGACCGAGTCACACCGGAGCTTGCCCGATTGCTCAAAGCCACGGGCGGCGAGGTGCTGACCGTCGCTGCCGACGGGATCTCCGAGCGCGTCCGGGCCGGGATTCGCAAGGACGTTGCCGAGGAAGAACTCCTCCGATGCGCCGCTCTGGGGAAGCAGGCGGGCATCCATGCGCTCAAGCTGTACGCCATGGTGGGGCTCCCGGGTGAGACCGACCAGGACGTGCTCGAGTTCGCGGACCTTCTCAACCGACTCAACGCACAACTCCCAGTGATTGCAAGCCTTTCCGTCTTCGTGCCGAAGAAGGGAACACCGCTGGAGAGCGCCCCGTTCGGCCCGGTCGGAGCGGTAGCGGACCGGCTCCGGCGCCTTCGGCGGAGTTGTTCCGGAGGTATCCGATTCAATCGTGTATCCCCGCGGGAAGCTGAGCTACAATGGGTGTTCGACCACGCGTCGCAGGAGGACGGGGTTCGGATGATTCGGACGGCCGTGAAGAGAGGAAGTGCATGAGCGTGATCCCGGCCGTTGCCGCCACGCTCCTCCTGCTGGTCGATGCCGTGCTCCTGTCGCCGCCCCCTACCCTGTTCGGCCTGATCCATCCGGGCATCGGCGGGCACCTGCTGCAACCGTTGCTGGTCGTTGCGGCAACCCTGTGGCAAGGCCGAGGCCGGTCTCGAGAGCATGGTGCGGTCGGCCTGTGCGTGGTGTTGGCGCTGCTGCTCTGTCCCATGGTGGCGCTGGACCAGTGGGCGGTTCCGCTGGCCCATGCCTGGCGCTGGGCCGTGACGGGATCTCCGGATGGCTGGATGGCCGCGCTCCCGGCCACGGTGGCAGCGGTGCTTGCCGCAACGGTCCTTCTCGTCGGCCCGGGCAGGAAGCCCGCCACGGAGCAAGATCTCGTCTGCCGCCCCGCCAACGACAACCGGCCCGACCACGTTTGCACACCGAAGGGGAAGCCCCGACATGACTGGCATTTCCATGCTTCCCGGGCAGCGGGGTGGACCCTGGTCGGGAGCGCTGCGGCTCTGCCCTGGCTCGGAGTTGCGGCTCAAGCTCTCCTGTACGGCTTCGGGGCCGGCCCCAGGATGCTCGTGTCCGCTCTGCTGCAGACAGCGGCGCTGGCCGTCGGATTGTGGGCCGTGCGGACCGGGAGGAAGTGGGCGCAGGAGCGGGGGCCGTTTTGGACTCAGGGCCTGCCGCGAAACTACTTGCGTAGCACCGAGGTCGGCGATGCGCTCTGGCCGCAAGGCGTGGGGGAGCACGTCGATCGCAGGCGTGCCAAGAGGCACGTCGAGGGAGACGGGGGCCCCGCAACGCAGCGGACAGGGATGCAGCGGCGGCCGAATGCAGCAAGTTGTTTCGTCGCAGGCCCTCAGGGGTGGGGACAGGCTGCGTTGCGGGTCCTGCCGCCGCTGCTCCTGCTGGCGGTCTACTTCGTGATCAAGCTGGAGACCGTCTCCTGGTCCGCTACGGACGAGAACATCTACTTCTACGACATCCTGCTGCTGACACAGGGCAAGCTCCCCTACCGGGATTTTTTTTACGCTCACCCCCCACTGCATGTTGTGCTACCCGGATTGTTGGCACTTTTGACCGACCCGACCTTCCTTCTGCTCAAACTGGTGCCGGTGGCGGCCTCGATGATCAGCGGGGTGTTCCTGTACCTGGCGGGGGCAAGGATGAGCCGGTTGGTGGGGCTGCTTGGCGCCGCCTTCTTCCTGTTTGCGATGGAGCAGCTCCAGGCCAGCACGAACCTGACCGGGATCAACCTGACCGTGATGTTCGTGTGCGGTACCTTCTGGGCCGTAGTGCGGGGGCGCCCGCTGATTGCGGGAGTGCTGGGCGGGCTTGGGGTCCTGACCGGAGTGTACGCGTCGGTCCCGGTCCTGGCGTTGCTGCCCGCTGCTGCATTGGGCGGGCTGGCGCCGGCGCTCCGTTTCGGAGGCGGCCTGGTGGCTGCAGCGGGGGGTGGGAATACCCTGTGTCTCCTGCTGTTCGGAGACCCGTTCATCGAACAGGTGTATCGCTATCACTTCCTGAAAGAGGCCAAGGTCGAGGGGTTTCTCGCTCCCGGTGCCTGGCACCTGGCCGGGCTTGCAGCGGCGGGGCTGGCACTGACTGCCGCAGTGGTACTGGCAGCAAAGCTCACGAGGGTTCCGGGAAGCCTGTCCGCACGGCTCCGCAGTCGAGCCGTACGGGGGCCGGCTGTTTGCCTGGGAGCGCTCCTGGCCGGGTTCGCTGTGGCGACCGTGGCGGCCGACGGACAGGGGCCGATTGGGCTGCTGTGGCATGATCTCGAACGCTTCACACAAGACAACGAGTTCCTCCGGTTCTTCTTCTTCCATCCGCACCTGGTGCTGGCGCCGGCCGCGGCCGCGGTCTCGTTCGGAGCGTGGGACGGGGTGAGACGAATACGGGGCCGGGTACCGGTGGAACGGGCAGACGGTGTCGGCGGGACGTCGGGGGGCATGACGTCAACCGATCTTCGTGGGGTTTGGGTCCTGCCGGTGGCGGCGTGCTGCGTGGCCCTCGGTGCGCTGGTGGAGCTGGCGCTGCTTCCCGAGAGCTACACGTTCTACTACGTGCTCCTGATGCCCGGACTCGCCGTGTTGCTGGGGTGTGGGGCAGCGTGGACGTTTGCATCCGCCGCTACGCTGGGGGAAGGGGCGGAGGCGCAATCCGGCGAGAGACCGGCTGCGGCCACGGCGATGGGAACTGCGGTGGGATGGGGGGGGCGCCTCTTCGGCCGTTGGCTGGGGGGGAGGCTGGCGGGCCTGGTGATTGTGGCCGCTGCGTTGCTGGCGCACTTTGTCTGGGTACCGGTGGGGCTGGCGGTAGGGGACCATCGTTTTCCACACGCTCCTGCGGGCCTGACTGTCGCACAGAGAGCGGAGCTGAAGCCGGGGACCGAGGTCGCCGGGGATCTGACCTGCTACGACATCAAGGACAACGTCGCAACGCCGTTCTCGTCGCTCATCCGGGAGCGGATGCTGCCCCGCTGCCGCTTCCAGGGAAGCATGGAACCGGGACTGCTCCACTACCTGTGGAAGAAGAAGTGGTACTTCTCGAGGGCCGGAGAGCTGGCCGACTTCATTCGCCTGAACAGCGAGGAAGGGGAAACCCTCACGGGAAGCTCGTTGCTGGCGCCACTGCTGGCCATGCTGTCCGGGAGGACGATGGCGGCCTGGTTCGTAGACACGAACAGCAAGCGGTTCAAGACGGGGATGGTCGACGGAGCGTTCGCTGCGGAGCGCTGCAGGCAGCGGGAAGGCGAGGAGCGGGAACGGTGCATCCGCCAGGAATCGGAGCGCCGCTTCTGGGCTCTCGTCTTGG
>VGRX01000148.1 GCA_016875215.1 Deltaproteobacteria bacterium | reverse complement strand
GGGGCGGGCACCGGTCGGGACCACGGACTGGCCCAGAACGCAGCCGTTGTCGTCGATGACCACCGCTTCGCACGAGAGGCTTCCAATGTCGATTCCGAGGTAGGGCATTCAAGCACTCCTCCCGCTTCATCACATGGAAGCATGTCCCTGTCAAGTGCCATCGAGGCTCCTCGGCCTGGAGCGCGGTTGCTCCCTCGTCCCACCCTCGTCCCAGCCGGTTGACAAGACGGGCCTGAGGGCTTAGCTTCAGCGTGGGCAAGCGGGGAGCCGCGGCAGCAGGGGGTTTCCGGGCCGAGGTCCGCTGGGAGGATGGCCGCATGGGCTGGGAGTACAGCGACAAGACGAAGCAGCTTTTCATGGACGCCGTGCACGGGAAGCCGGGCACGCACCTGGGCGAGGTCAAGGATCCGGACGGCCTGGGCGAGCACGGCAGCATCGTGTGCGGAGATGCCATGCGGTTCACTTTCCGGGTCGAGAAGCACGAGACCGACCCGCTCCAGGACCGGATCGTGGAGGCGAAGTACCTGACCTTCGGGTGCACTTCTGCGATCGCGTCGTCGGAGGCCTTGTGCGCGATCATCGAAGAAGGGAAGTACACGCCGATCGAGGCGTTGAAGATCACCAACGGCGACATCGTGAAGTACCTGGACGGGTTGCCGACGCAGAAGATCCACTGCTCGGTGATGGGGGCCGAGGCGTTGCAGGCCGCGGTGTGGAACTGGGCGCAGAAGCGCGGGGTGGACCTGGACAGGCTGGGGGTGGCGATCTCCCACGAGAAGGAGGATGAGGGGCGCATCGTCTGCAAGTGCTTCAACGTGACCGAGCCGTACCTCAGGCGGAAGATCAAGGAGCTGGAGCTGAAGACGATCCCGGAGGTGACCGCGGCGATCAAGGCGGGCGGCGCGTGCATGACGTGTCACCACGCACCGGGCGGGCTCCAGGACATCCTCGACGAGGAGTGGGGGCGTCGTGAGCCCGGCGAGCCGGCCCGGGCGGAGGCTGCCGTGGAATCCACGGGCGGGCCGAAGCTGTCCCCCTACCAGTTCGCCAAGAAGGTGGAGAAGGTGGTGGACGAGTACGTTCGGCCGATGCTCCAGCGAGATGGCGGAGATGTCGAGATCGTGGACATCAAGGACAACCTGGTCTACTGCCAGCTCGTCGGGGCCTGCCACGGCTGCGTCGGTGCGCAGATGACGCTCAAGCTGATGATCGAGAAGACGCTCAAGGAGCAGGTGGATGAGCGGATCCGGGTGATAGCGCTTTGAGCAGGAACTCCATGACAACAATCTACGCGGACAACAACGCGACAACGGCGGTTGCACCGGAGGTGGTGGAGGCCATGATGCCCTACCTGACCGGTGTGTACTTCAACCCGAGCTCGATGTACGAGCCGGCCAAGAAGGCGGCCGCGGCGATCCGGCAGGCCAGGGGGAAGGTAGCCGGCCTGCTCGGTGTGGCTGATCCCGGGCAGGTGGTATTCACGTCGTGTGCGACCGAGGCGAACAGTGCAGCGATCCTCGGAACGCTGAAGGCCAACCCGAAGCGGCGGCACGTGATCACGACGGGCGTAGAGCACCCGTCCGTGTACGAGCTCTGCAAGGATCTCGCCCGGGACGGGCTCGACGTGACGTTCCTGCCGGTGGATACCCAGGGGCGTCTGAGCCTCCGCGATTTCGTGCGTGCGCTCCGCCCGGACACGGCGGTCGTGTCGATCATGCACGCGAACAACGAGACCGGGGCGATCTTCCCGATCGAGCAGCTCGCCCGGCTCACCAAGGAGACCGACCCCGCCATCGTGTTCCACACCGATGCCACCCAGTCCGCGGGCAAGCTGCCGCTGGACCTCGACCGCACGCTGCGCCACGTCGACCTGCTGTCATTCTCGGGGCACAAGCTGCACGCACCCAAAGGGGTCGGCGCGCTGTTCATCCGCAAGGGGACCCGCTGCCGGCCGTTCCTCCTGGGCGGGCACCAGGAGAACGGGCGGCGGGCCGGGAGGGAGAACGGCCCCTACATCGCCGGCTTCGGGCGGGCCTGCGAGCTGGCTCAGGAGCACCTCGGGGAGGAAGACACCCGAGTCCGGGCCATGCGGGACCGGCTCGAAAAGGAGCTGGTCTCCAGGATTCCGCACATGCAGGTCAACGGCGGCGGCGCCCAGCGTCTGCCCAACACCACCAACGTGTCCTGCCACTACATCGAGGGGGAAGGGATCCTCTTCGAGCTCGACAGCCAGGGCATCTGCGCCTCGAGCGGGTCCGCATGCACTTCGGGGAGCCTCGAGCCGTCGCACGTGCTGCAGGCGCTCAGGGTCCCGTTCACCGCGGTGCACGGGTCGGTCAGGTTCAGCCTGAGCTGCTATAACACCGACGAGGAAGTGGACCGCATCATCGCTGTCTTCCCCGAGATCGTGCGCAACCTGCGCAAGGTCTCCCCCTACTGGGATAGCGAGAACGACTGCCCCAGGCCCGATGCCCCCAAGGGACTTCAGCCCGCGTAGATCGTGTAGTCGATGAACGGGAAGATGTTGTCGTAGGCTTCCAGGGCGGACAGGTAGCCTTCGTCGATGCGGAAGAAGTCGATCTGGTCGCACAGCTTCAGGAACCGCCCGACATGGTTCTTCGTGCGGCGGGTGGAGTACTCCACCGCGGTCCCGGTCGAGATCAGGAATGCCCAGTCCGAGCTTTGTGCCAGGACCAGCTCCCGGGCGCACTGGTTGAGGGCCCTTCGCAGCACCCCGTCTGCGTTTCGATGCGTCCGGGCCAGGCGCACCATCCGGTCGCCGATCTCGTGCAGGTGCGGGTAGATCCAGTCGTTGGAATCGTTGACCCAGACATCGAAGTAGCCCTTGTCCCCCCAGCTCGAAGCCGCGGGCGTGGCCATCTGTTGCACCGGATAGCGCTCGAGGTACTCGATGGGGGTGGTGAGCTTGAACGTCGACGTGTCGTGGTGCGCCTTCTTGGCGAGGTAGTACAGGAAGTCCGGTCCCTCGAACCACCAGTGGCCGTACAGCTCGGCATCGTACGGCGCCGTGATGATGGGGGGCCGGCCGATCTGGTCGGCCAGGTGGCGGACCTGGTGCTCCCGGTTGAACAGGAAGTTCCCGGCGTGCTCGGCCACCCGCCGTTGGGCGACCTCGGGACGGTAGATCGCCTTCTGGTCCGTATTGCCGGTGATGCGGTGGTACTTGAGCCCCGTGAACTTGCGCAGCCCGGTCGGCTGGATGTAGGGACGGATGTAGTCGAACGGCAGATCGTAGCCGATGTCCCGGTAGAAGTCCCGGTAGGAGACGTCCCCCGGGTAGCCCTCCTTGGAGCTCCACACCTGCTTGGATGATTCGGCATCCCGGCCGAACGCTGCCACTCCGGATGGCGTGTACAGCGGTGCATAGACGCCCGATACCGGCCTTGGCTGCGCATGGAGGATCCCGTGGGTATCCAACAGGAAGAACCGGATCTTCTCCGTGGCCAGGACGCGGTCGAGCCCCGGGAAGTAGGCGCATTCGGGCAGCCAGATGCCCCGGGCATCCCGTCCGAAGAAGTGGCGATACGCCTCGGCCCCGAGCTTCACCTGCGCCTCGACGGCCTTGGGCACGGGCTGGAGGAGCGGCAGGAATCCGTGCGTTGCCGCACAGGTCATGACCTCGAGCACGCCGTGCCGCTGGAGGTCGGCCAGGCCGCCCACGATGTCCCCGCCGAGCTGCCGGAAGTACAGATCCGCAAGACCGTGGAACCGGTCCAGGTAGAACCGGGCCACATCCTGGTATTCCGGGGCCTCCCGGCGCGTCCGAGCGACCTCCTTCCCGGCCAGGGCGATCAGCCGGTTCAGGTATCGGCCGGTCCTCTCCTTGAGAAGCGAATCGGTCAGCATCGAGGCCAGAGAAGGGGTGCAGACCATGGAGAAGCGGAAGTCGACCCCCTCGGCCATGAGCTGCCGGAAGCGCTGGAGGATGGGGAGGTACGTCTCCACCACCGCTTCGTACAGCCAGTCTTCCTCGAGGAAATCATCGAACTCGGCGTGCCGGACATACGGCAGATGTGCGTGCAGGACGATGGATAGATAGCCTTGGGGAGCCATGGAATCTCCTGGAATTCGGGTTGTGGGATCGCCCGGACCTTACCGCCTTCCCCGGTACCAGGGGGGCTCGAGCGGGACCTCGCCGAACATCGCGAGGAACTGCTCTTCGGTGAGGATCTTCACCCCCGGGTACTTCTTCGGGTCGGCCCCGGTCCAGGCCGGTGCAACCCAGGTGACGGAGCGATCTCCGGACGGGGTCGCGGCGAGCGGATCGATTTCGTTGGAAACCAGGATGGCGAGGAACTCCCCGCCCTCCGCAAGTCCCAGCTCGACCCGCACCTTGCCCTGTCCCAGCGGAACCCGGACGTAGTATCGGCGGGAATCGATCGTGATGCGGGCCCGCTCCGCCTCGCGCCCCCCTCTCAACACCCGCAACGTCGTGGTGTGCCCGCCTCCGGTGAGCCGCCACGCCGTCTCGGAATCGCAGTCCCACACGAAGAACAGCCATTCCGGGTTCTTCGGCATCAGCAGCGCCCGCGGCTTGCCGTAGCTGGACGGAAGCAGCTCGAACCGATCGAATTCCCCCTGCGGAACGGCCTTTTTATCATCAGAGGCCGCTTTTGCGGCGGTCTTTTTATCATCAGAGGCCGCCACGGCAACGGTCTTTTTATCATCAGAGGCCACTTTGGCGGCGGTCTTCTTGACCTGGGCCTTCTTGGCCGGGGCGGTCTTCTTGACCGGGGCCTTCTTAGCCGGGGCCTTCTTGGCCGGGGCTTTCTCGACCGGGGCCTTTTTCGCCGAGGCGGTCTTCTTGACCGGGGCCTTTTTCGCCGGGGCTTTCTTGGCCGGGGCTTTCTTGACCGGGGTCTTCTTTGCCGGGGCCTTCTTTGCCGGGGCGGTCTTCCCGCTCTCCGACAGGGCTTTCACGAGCTGCGTCTTGTTCAGATCCGAGTATCCCTTCAGGCCGGTTTTCTTGGCCATCGCCTTGAGCTCTGCCAGAGTCTTCGCCTTGAGTTCCTTCCCCTCCATCTTCCACCTCCTGCGAGCGGCTGATATCGTTTCGGGCGGTAATGTAGGGGGAGCGGTCGGCGGAGTCAAGCAAAAAGCGAGCGCTCTTGACCGTATGCTCGCGACCGCATATCCTCCGTATGCTTGGAGGTGCATATGCGGACCACCATCAACATCGAGGACGGGCTGCTCGAGCGGGTGCTGGTACTGACCGGAACCCGAGTGAAGACCCGTGCGGTGGACTGCGCCTTGCGGGAGTTCGTCCGGCTCAAGGCGCGTGAGGAGCTGCTCCAGTTGCGGGGGAAGATGAATCTCAGCGACATCTGGCAGCAGGGCCGGGAGGAGGAGCTCGATGAGTGAGGACGTCCTCGTGCTGGTCGATACCTCGGCCTGGCTGGAGTTCTTCAAGCGTGGGGAGGGGCAGGTGGCCAACGCGGTGTACCGGTTGGTCCGGGAGGACCGTGCGGTGCTGGTGGGCCCGGTGCTGGCGGAGCTGCTCCAGAGCGCCCGGACGGAGAAGGAGAAGGAGACTCTGCGGCAGAACCTCTCCACGTTGCGCTACGTGGAGGCGGACCGCAGGGACTGGACGGTGGCCGGCTCGATGCTGGCCAAGCTTCGCCGCAAGGGGGTCCATGCTCCCCTGACCGATGCCCTGATCGCGGTGTTGAGCGTGCGCCACAATCTGGCCATCCTGACCCTGGACAAGCACTTCGCGCATTTCAGTGACATGCAGTGGTATGCCGTGACCTGACGTCCAGGCCTTGCGTTCGTCCCATGAGTCCTATCCGCCCCCCCAAATGGCCATCGCCTCGCGGCTGCAGCAGTCAGCGCCGCCTTTTGCTTGACACTCCAACCGGCGTGCTGCAAGAATCCGTTGACCTATCTTGCGATGGAGAGGGGTTGAATGCTAGAGACTCTGACACAAGGATTTCGCAACGCGCGGGCGCGCCTCAAAGGGTTCCGTCAGCTCACTGAAGGGAACGTCGAGGAGGCCCTGGAGCAGGTCAGGGAATCGCTGCTCGAGGCCGACGTGGAGTACCACGTTGCGTTGTCGTTCCTGGAGCAGGTGAAGAAGAAGGCGGTCGGCGAGCTGGTGCAGACCAAGGTAGAGCACAAGGGGCGGGAGATCCAGGCGACGCCGGCGGACCACTTCGTGAAGATCTGCCACGACCAGCTCGTGTCGCTGATGGGGAGCGAGGACACCTCGCTCCAGCGGAGCAGGACCCGGCCGGTGACCACGGTGATGATGGTCGGGCTCCAGGGCTCGGGCAAGACGACGACCGCGGCCAAGCTGGCCCGCAACTACGTGAAGGACGGGCGAAAGCCGATGCTGGTGGCCGCGGACGTGTACCGTCCGGCCGCAATCGAGCAGCTCATGGTGCTGGGCGAGCGGGTCGGCGTGCCGGTGTTCTACGATGGAGCGCTCAAGCCGCCGCAGATGTGCAAGGCCGCGGTGGTCAAGGCGATGCGCGAGAAGCGTGACGTGGTGATCTTCGACACCGCGGGGCGGCTCGCCATCGACGACGCGCTGATGCAGGAGCTCGAGGAGATCGACAAGGAGGCCGCTGCCGACAACATCTTCCTCGTCGTGGACGCGATGATCGGCCAGGACGCGGTGAAGACGGCGGGCGAGTTCAACCGGCGGCTCAAGCTGGACGGCGTGATCCTGACCAAGCTGGACGGTGATGCCCGTGGCGGTGCGGCCCTGTCTGTGCGGGCGGTGACGGGCAAGCCGATCAAGTATGTGGGCATGGGGGAAGGGATGGACCGGCTGGAGCCGTTCCGTCCCGAGGGGCTGGCTTCGAGGATCCTGGGGTTCGGAGACGTCGTCGGTCTGATGAAGGACTTCGAGGAGGTCGTCGATACCCAGAAGGCCGAGGAGGAAGCGGTCAAGATGCTGAAGGGGCATTTCAACCTGGTGCAGTTCCTGGACCAGGTGAAGATGCTTCGAAAGCTGGGGCCGCTCCAGGAGGTGGTGGCCAAGCTCCCCTTCTTCCCGGACGGGATGCCGGACGGCATGACGGTGGACGACAAGGCGCTGGTGCGCATCGAGTCGCTGATCCAGTCGATGACGCCGAAGGAGCGGGCGGACCCGTCGTTGCTGGGGCCGAGCCGGGTCAAGCGGATTGCACGCGGTGCCGGGCGAACGGAACGGGAAGTGGAAGACCTGCTGATGCGTTTCAAGGGGATGAAGCAGATGATGACGGCCATCGGCAAGCAGCCGGGGTTGCTGGGCCGCATCCCGGGATTCAAGCAGATGGCGCAGGCGCAGGCGGTCAAGGACATGAAGCCGCAGGACATGTACTCGATGATGCAACCCCCGATGCCCGGCATGGGGGGGATGCCCGGGATGCCCGGCGGGGAGATGGAGCGGCGCAAGACGCAGCCTCGCTTCGCTGAGATGGACAAGCGGCGCAAGAAGGCGAAAGAGGCCCGCAAGCAGCGCAAGAAGATGATGAAGAAGAAGAAGGGGAAGCGATGAGAGGCTTCATCCTGGCAGCGGCAGTCGTGTTGGGGGGGTGCGGGCCTTCGGCCACCGGGGGGGACCCGCTGCCCGACGGTGCGGCAGCGGCCAAGCCCTTTCCCCGTCCGGCGGACATGCACCGCACGACCACGCGGGAGCGGCTGGTCGACCTGCTCTCGAAGCCGGGGATTCCGACCGAGCGTGAGGTCCGTGCGCTCGACCCGGCGGTGGACAGCGAGCTGGCCAACCTGGCCAATGAGCAGACGCTGTCGCAGGCGCTCCGGCTGGAGGCCGTGACGTGCCTGGGCTATTTCCAGAACAAGAGGGCGCGGCTGCTGCTGCGGAGCATCCTGACTGATCCGGCGTGGGACAAGCCCTACCGGGTCGCAGCGCTGGAGGCGATTGCCCGGTGCGTGGGGAGCGACGCGTACGAGACGCTCAAGCAGCATGCCACTGACGGGGATGCGGACATCCGCGCCGTGGCGATACGAGGGCTCAAGCTCGTCGGCGGGGCCGGTGTCGTGGCGCTGCTCAAGAGCCTCCAGCTCACCGAGCGGGATCCGACGGTGATACAGGAGCTGGACGGTGCGTTGCTGGAGCTGACCCGCTCGCCGCTCGAAGTCAACTAGGTGAGGTGAAACCATGTGGTCCGGAACGTATCCTGCGTTGTCGACTCCGTTTGCGGGCGATCGGCTGGATGAGGATGCTCTGCGTCGGCTGGTCCGGTACGTCGTCGCAGGGGGCGTGGAGGGGATCGTTGCGTGCGGAACCACGGGGGAGGCGCCGGCCCTGACCGTGCGCGAATGGTCGCAGGTGGTGGCCGTGTGCGTGGACGAGTGTCGTGACGTGCCGGTGATTGCCGGCACCGGGACGAACAACACCCAGAACACGGTGGCCAGGACGAAGCTCGCTCGTGAGCTGGGGGTCGCTGCCGCGCTGGTGGTGGCACCGTACTACAACAAGCCGACGCAGCGGGGGCTCGTCGCCCATTTCACGCGGGTGGCCGAGGAAGGGAAGCTCCCGGTGATCCTGTACAACATCCCGGGCCGTACGGGCGTGAACATGACCGCTGAGACCATTGCCGAGCTCTCACGGGTACCGGGAATCGTCGGGGTGAAGGAGGCCGCCGGCTCGATGGACCAGGTCGGAGCGATCCTGGAGAAGGCAGCCGAGGGGTTCGCAGTGCTGTCCGGGGACGACTCGCTGTGCCTTCCGATGTATGCGCTGGGCGGGCACGGGGTGATCTCCACGACCGCGACCCTGGCCCCGGCGCTGATGGGGGGGATGTACCGGGCGTTTCGGGACGGCCGGGTGGCTCAGGCCAGGGCCGCACACTACAAGCTGCTGCCCCTGTTCCGTGCGCTGTTCGCAGAGACGAACCCGGCACCGCTCAAGTACGCGCTGAGCCGGTTGGGACTGGGGGCCAACGAGCTGCGGCTGCCGCTGGTTCCGGTGACCGAGGCGACGGAGCGCATGGTGGATGAGGCACTCGCAGGGTGTGGTCTTCGGGGAGGGAACGCTTGAGACTTGCCGTCAATGGCGCCTGCGGGCGGATGGGGCGCGAGGTGATCGCTGCGGCCCTTTCGCGTGGCGGGCTCGAGATCGTCGGCTGCTGGGAGCACGGTGCCCATCCCCACCTGGGCCGGAAGCCGGAGGGGTGCGACGTGGCCGTGTCCCGGCAGTGGGAAGGGGCTGTGCCCGACGTGGTCGTGGATTTCACCAGCGAATCGGGGGTGCTCGGGCTGCTCGATGGGCTCGAGAAGGCCGGGTGCGGGCTGGTGTGCGGGACCACCGGGTTGTCGGCAGCGGCGATGGCCCGGCTTCAGGCCCTTGCCGGGAAGGCGCCGGTCTTCCATGCCGCGAACATGAGCACCGGCGTGTACGTGCTGGGGCGTGTGGTGCAGCTTGCTGCCCGCCTGGTGGGCGGGGAGTGGGACAAGGAGATCATCGAGATCCACCATCGCCGGAAGGCGGATGCGCCGTCGGGGACTGCGCTGACGCTGGCCCGATTGCTTAGGGAAGCGGCGGCGTCCGAGCTTTCCGAAGTGTGCGGGCGCAGCGGGCTCTGCGGGCCCCGAAAGGCATCGGAGCTGGGGATTCACGCTGTCCGTTGCGGGGACGTGGTGGGCGAGCACGAGGTGGTCCTGGCGGGGCCTGCGGAGACGCTGAGGCTGTCGCACACAGCGCTGAGCCGATCGGTGTTCGCCGTCGGCGCGGTGCGGGCCGCTGAGTGGCTGGCCGGCCGGGAGCCGGGGCTGTACGGCATGGCCGACCTGTTCGCGGGGGAATGATGGACCGCATCGACTGGACCGCGGTGGAGCGGCTGATCGACCTGGCGCTGGCGGAAGACCTGGGGGCCGGGGACATCACCACCGACGGAATCGTGTCGGCCCGTGCCCGCGGGACGGGGCAGGTGACTGCAAAGCAGACGTGCGTGGTTTCGGGCCTCTTCCTGGCCGAGCGGGTCTACCGGCGCCTGGATCCGGACGTGAAGGTCGAGCTGCTGGTCGCTGAGGGGAAGCGGGTGACATCGGGCACTGTGCTGTGCCGGATCACCGGGCAGTTCCGGGCCCTGCTGGCCGGCGAGAGGACGGTGTTGAACTTCCTGCAGCGTCAGTGCGGCATTGCGACGCTGACTCACCGATTCGTGCGGAAGGTGAGCCGGACGAAGGCCCGCATCTACGATACCCGGAAGACTGCGCCCGGCATGCGGACGCTGGACAAGTATGCGGTGCGGACCGGTGGAGGGTGCAACCACCGGATGGGGCTGTACGACGCGATTCTGATCAAGGAGAACCACATCGCGGCCGCCGGTGGAGTGGACCGTGCGATCGCCAGGGCCCGCAAGGCGCACCCGGACGTGGTGCTGGAGGTGGAGGTCCGCAACTTTTC
>VGRX01000147.1 GCA_016875215.1 Deltaproteobacteria bacterium | reverse complement strand
TGCTGCCCGGCACGGGCACGCTGGTCTTCGGGCAACTGGTGCACCAGGAGCTCAAGGCGATCCTCAAGACTCCGTTCACCGCGCTCATGTACGGCGTCATGTCCGACTATGCGCGGGCGGCGGCAAGGATGGCGGTTTTCGGCATCGTCATCCCGGTGGCCGGAGTGTTGTCGGGGGTGCTGATGATGGGGCTCAGGGGCGCAGGGCTCCCGGCCTCCGCTCTGGCGCCGATCGGCCTGGCCGCGGCCGTGCTGTTCGTCGTGGTCACGGTGTGGCAGAACCGGGCCTACCAGGGAGCGCTGGTGGAGATGTTGCGGGAGAAGCTCGGCTTCGCAGCCCACGAGGCGGGCAAGACCTCCTCGCTGCTGCGCATTCCGGATGCCCGGATCTTCGAGATCCGAAAGGTCCGAGGGCGGCTGGACTACCTGCTCGTGCGTGGCCGCTGGGGCCGGAGGCTTCTTCCCGACCTGTTCAGTGCCGATGCCTCGGTCGAGTCGATGAGCGACAAGGCCCTGCTGGGCCGTCTGGACGAGCTCCTCCTGCTGGTCGAGCTGTACCGCCCGGGCAACACGCCGTACCTTCGCCCGCTGCTGGCCGGTGCGCTCCGGGACGGGCGCACCGATCTCCAGCACAATGCGCTGGAGGTCCTCTCCAGCATCCTCCCTCTTGCCGTGATGGAGCGGACGTCCGTCCTGGTAGCGGAAGGGCTCAGGCGCAACGCTGTGGCTCGGCTGGGAGACTGAATCCCCGAATCTTCCGCTCGCGTCCGCCTGCATCAATCGGGCAATCCGGGAAACCCGCGCCGCCCTCCAACTGGATATTCCTGTGCGATTGCCGGACGCGGTCGGCTCGGCGAAGCCCGAACGCTGTGTCTATTTCTCTTCCTTTAGACCGGCGTAGATGTAGACGTGCTCCCCTTTCTTGACGGTGAGGCGCATCTCGCGGGGGGCGCACTTGTCCTTCTTGAAGAAGATCGAATGCTCCCCTTCCTTCAGCCAGCGGCGGGTCGGGGTCTGGTAGACGTTCTGCTTGGAGATCTCGCCGATGATGATCTGTGCGCCGGAAGGCGAGGAGAAGATGAACACTTCTCCGTGCTCCTGGGCGAGCAGCCCCTTGAGCTTCTTCGTCTCGGACTCGACGCGGCCCAGCACCTCGGGAGTGGGCTCGTACTGGGTGAACATCTCGTAGGCATCGAGTGCCCGGGGAAGGTTGCCCAGCTTCTCGTAGCAGTTGGCGATCGAGAAGACGTAGCGGGCTTTGGGGAAGGTGGAGTAGGCCTGCGTGAACAGGTCGAGCGCCTGCTGGAACTGGCCTGCGTCGAACTGGACCTGCGCATCCGCTGCCAGCTTCTCTGCGTCTTCGACCGACCCGGCCCACGCCGGGGCGGACACCAGAAGCATGACGGCCACTGCCACGGTTCGGAAAGTAAGCTGCATCCCTGCCTCCTTGGCGACGCAAACAGCGGTTGCATACCACAGGAGTCCAAGGGTGCGCAATGATTTCGCTTGACCGGGAAGACGCCGGACCTATAATGCGCCCCCGGTGAAGTCGAGGAGGATTCCCATGGGGCGTGGTGACTACGCAGTCGAGACGATGCAGCGGATCCGCCAGCGGCGGCTGAAGGCCAGACTCAAGAAGAAGGCGGAGGCGAAGCGGAAGGAGCGCCAGGCCGCCCGGCAGGGCAAGTAGCTCCCTCGGTTGCCATCGAAGTCTCCCATTGCGCATTGCAGGTCGGACTACGAAGGACAAGTCGACCATCGACCATTGTCGACCCGGGACCGGTCCATTGCGGGTCTGCGCACGCGCTACAATGCGAAGCTCTCGAGCTGGAGGTTCCGGTCGACCTGGAAGAGGCGGTTGGGGCCCAGCGTCTGCCATTCCGGGCTGGGCAGCCGGTCGGTATCGACCAGGGCGATGCCTCGGACGTGGGCGTGGTTGCCTGATGGGGCCTCGTCTCCATCCCCGCAGTCGGGGCAATCCTCCAGGCCGTTGAGCTGCCGGTAGTAGACCGGTCGTTCCAGCGAAGCGCCCAGGAGCATCTCTCCGTTGGAGACGACGAGCGAGGCTTCCCGCTTGTCTCCCTGGAACCAGAGTTCATCGAGCGACAGGGCGTTGCTGAGTGCCTTTCTCAGCGGGCCGAGATCGTTGGTTTCGCCACCGAGCAGCCCTTGGCGGTGCAGGAAGGCCAGGTAGTGGTGGAACATGACCTCGGGGGTGGTGGTGCCGCGAATGTTCTTCTCGATGTAGGTGGGGATTGCGAGGCGTTCCCGCTCTTCGGGTGGGAAGGTCCGCACCGGGCCGGCCTGACAGTAGAGCCAGTTGCGATAGCGGAACGGCGCCACGTCATACGCATGCAGGGAGCGGGTGGTGGCGTGGCAGGAGACCAGGACGGTCCGCCCGCGGATCTCCGAGAGGGTATCGACCAGGGAAGAGCAGCAGGGTTGCCGCAGCTTGGCGAGGAGGGGCTCGCCGAGCTCGAACCTCCCGATTCCGATGGCCTGCGCCTGGGTGGGGGCGACGAGGGCGAGCGCCTCGGCCATGCGGCGTACGAAGCAGGGCATGGCCAGCGGATCGTTGACCGCGAGTGCCAGGATCTGGGTGCGCATCGTCCACCTCCACGGCTGCTGCTGCCCATTATGAGGGGGGCCATGGAGGATGCAAGGAAAATGAGGGGTGGAGCAGGTGCAGGTCGAGTCGCAGGAATCCCGGGGCAGCAAAAGCATAAAAGCATTGACAAGGGCATTCAAGCCTGCGAATATGAGAATCGAGAGGGTTCGAACGACGAAGAAGCGACATTGACTTGAGAGGCCGGCTCGTGCACGTGGTCTCGGAATGGCGCTACCGATGCTCTGGGGTGACGCAGGTCGCCCGGTGGCCGCAGAACCATAGGCGCAACGCACACAGGGACTTCGAAGCTGGGACGGATTCTGGTGCGGCAGTGGAACGACGGTCAGGACAGGTGTCGCGTGTATTTGAGCGATGGAACGGACTGGTTCTATGCCGATCTGGCCTGAGGGCGGAGGGCTGCTGTTGACCATGGGGATGGCACTGTCGATGCGGAACAGAGCGTGGCGATGCGTTGCCGCACTGGCGGTCGTCTCGTCGACCATCTGGTTCCCGTCCTGTTCCGGTCGAGCAGGGTTGGTTGAGTTGGACTTGGGCAAGCCTGGTGCGAAACCGACGGCGGATGACGCGACCGGAGAAGGACTCGCACAGGATCAACCCACTCCGCGGGCTGAGCTTGAGGGCGTGACCGGAATGGACTCGTCACCGCAGGAGGACGCCGAGTCAGTAACTCCAGAGATTCGGAGCGCGGATGGGGACGCCGCACCGGAAACCGAGGGTCTGTGCATCGACGGTGTGGAGGCAGAGTCGGCAGTCTCTGGAGACGGCGGTCCGGGCTCGGATCTGTCCGATCTCGATGTTCCGACGTCTGACGCGGATGCGACCTGTGACCCGGCAGCCGCCTGTGTCGGCAAGGAATGCGGAGGGGATGGGTGCGGAGGAACCTGCGGCGATTGTCCCCCGGGGCACGCGTGCCAATTGCAGGTGGATGGGACCCCCCTTTGTGTGGCGAATTGCGCCGTTGTCTGTGCGGCCCTTGCGTGTGGTACGGCAGGCATGCACGACGAGTGCGATTGCGGTTGGTGCGATGATGATGTCGCATGTACTGACGATGCGTGCACCCCCGACGGTGTCTGCGTCTTCACCCCCGACCCCATGAAGTGTGCGGATTCGCTTTCCTGCACCGAGGACGCGTGTTCCGATGGGGGATGCATGCACCCCATATCGCCATTCCATTGCGTGATCGAAGGATGGTGTGTACCCTGGGGAACGGTCGACCCGTTCCAGCCGTGCCGGTCCTGCCAGCCTCAGGCTTCGCAGAGCGAGTGGAGCAACGTCCAGGATGGGGCGGCGTGCGGTGCCGGCAAGGTCTGCTGGCAGGGCTCATGCTGTTCGAAGTCGATGAACTGCGCCGGGGCCGTTTGCGGCGACGATGGATGTGGCGGCTTGTGCGGGTTCTGCCCCCTTCCGGGCGACGTCTGCCAGGGAAACGCATGCGTCTGCTACCCAGACTGCGCGGGGAAGCTGTGCGGATACGACGGATGTCTGGGGGCTTGCGGAACCTGCTGTCCGAGCCAGGACTGCTTGGCTGGCATGTGCGTGTGGCCATCAGCGGAGTGCGACGATGGCAACTGCGTCGACTGGGACGGCTGCACATGGGGAACGATTTCCGAGTTCCGCGTGGACCTCGGGGGCGCCTCCTCGAACCCCTGGAATCCTCAAGTGGCGCGGTTGCCTGAGGGCGGCTTCGTCGTGGCTTGGACTGTGGGCGTTCCCGAGGCGGAGGCGTCAGGCGTCATGGCAAGGCTGTATCTTGGAAGTGGTGAGGAGGACGGAGAGCCCTTCATGTTGAATCCGCTGGCGCCGGGGATTGATTCCTGGCTCCGTCATGTCGTCTCGCTTCCGTCAGGGGGGGGCCTGGCGACATGGAACACATCGATCGAGTATGGAGGCCCGAAACTGCTCTTCGGTCAGCGCCTCTCCGCCGACGGGACCAAGTTGGGTGAGCCGGTCGTCCTTGGGCAGGTCCCGGCGGGGGGGGGCGATTGCGCTCTCGCTGCCAGTTCTGCAGGCGGTCTGGTGTTGGTGTGGTCAAGATCGGGTTTCGGCGGTTTCGACGGCATCGAGGCCTCGCTCCTCGATGCGGCAGCCTTTGACCTGGTGCTGTCTTTTCAGGTTCACCAGCATTACAGCGGCGACAAAGTGAGCCCGCAAGTTGCTTCCACGAAGGGGGGCGGTTTCATCGTGGTCTGGAACAGCGAGGGAGGGCAGGATGGCAGCAAGGATGGCATCTTCGCCAGGTTCTTCTCCGCAACCGGGCTCCCCGAAGGTGACGAGTTCCAGGTGAACTTGAAGACCGAGGGGGCGCAAGGGGCGCCCAGGGTTGCCGTCCTGTCGGATGGTTCAGTCGTAGTCGTCTTCACTGACTTCGCAATGTCGGACCAACCCGCGATGGGGCGGCTCTACGGACCGGATCACCTGGCATTGGGAGGGGAAGTGAAATTGGCGAAATACGGCCACGGGAAGTCCTTGGCCGCTCTTGATGGCGGGGGATTCGCCCTTGCCTTCTGTTCTTCCCCGCCCAAGGTGCTGATCTTCGACGGTGCCGTCGGCCAGGTCGGAGAGGTGGTTGAGGTAGCGGTAATGGAGACCGACATTTGGGAAGGGGCGCGCCTGGTGGGATTGGACTCGGGAGGGGTGGTCGCGGTCTGGCGCGTGGTCTTCTCCGAAGGACAGGCGTCGGGCATCTTCGCACAGCGATTCGATGCGCAAGGCATGAAGTTGGTTCATTGAACAGATGGAGGAATAGCGATGACAGATAATCTCGAAACGGGTACGACGATAACGTTCATGGATGAGGGGACATCCAGGCTCCTGCAGGACACGACCGGGTGGGGCGAAATGAGAGACGTGTCCATCGAAAGCAAGAAGGACCTCCTGGTCAAAGTCGGTGCGAATGTAACTCAGGCTGCCCGGTTCTATGAACACGGTACCTACGGCGTCCAATTGGCGCTGGACGGCGGGCTGCGCTGGGGAAGCGGTGCGCTTCCCAATGCACTGGCCTACTACGACGGTCAGGATTCGAAGCTGCACATCAAGCCAATCTATGCTGGGAGCCCACCCGCCGAAGGAGCCGAGCTCAAGCTCGGATCGAACGCTGCCGAGTTCAGCAAGGATCTCGACCTTGGCGGCAACAAGCTGAAGTGGGGTGCGAACGCTGAGTTCGCATACTCGGCCGGCACGGTCAGTCTGAACTCGGCGCACATCGACCTGGACAGCGGCAAGAGCCTCAAGTGGGGAAGCAACGCCGAGATTGTGTCGTCCGGGGCCGGTGTCATCAACATCAACTCGGCAGATCTCGATCTGGATTCCGGGAAGAAAGTGAAGTGGGGAAGCTATGCCTCGATCCGATTCGACCCGACTTCATCGGCTTTGCTCCTGACGCGTTCGGACGCCCAGTTACGTTTCAGCGGTTCCATCGTGACATCGGCGGTGTCCTGGTCCGTCGATGGGTACCTGTATATGGACGGCGGCGACCACACCTGCTGGCTCCGGTATGTTTCCGCAGACGCTGCTGTCAAGCTTGAACTCGGGAACGCCGACTTGTGGATCGGCACGGCGAACGAGCCCGGCTGGCTCAAGATGATCTACAGGGATTCCAGGTACGTGCTCTCTGAGTTGAATCTGGAGGCCTACTCCGATGAGCCGTCGGGTGCCGCGAACAAGGGACACGTGGTATTGCGGTTCTGGACCGACGGAGAACGGAAGTGCCGAATGTACTTGAGTGACGGGACCAACTGGTTCTACAAGGACTTCACCCGCGTTGAGCCGGAGTAGTCGATGGTGGGAGGGGGCCACGTGCACCGGGGCATCTTCGAAGTTGTTGCGGAACGAGCGTTGAGGCCGGGGACCCTGGCGGTCTTCACCTTCGTGTGGCTCGCTGCGGCGTGCGGTCGGAGTCCCGCTGTGGTCGAGCGGGACTTCCTTGCTCCACCGGAGACGACTGACCGGGCGGTGTCAGCCGACCTGCCTGACCGCCGTAGCTCTGATGAACCTACCGTCGACCCCGGCACGGGCCAGGACCTCGTTGACGCGGCGTTGGCTGACGGTTCCCTGTCTGACCTCGACTCGTCCTGGGACGATGGTGCGGGACACGATGAGTCTCCACCGTACGACCTTGAACACTGCGAATCCGGGCCATCCGATGGCGACTTGCCCGATTGGCCCGAGTTGGATGGCGACTGGGGAAGACCGCCAGAAGGTACCGAGGATCCGCTCGATGTGGAGGGGGACCCATTCGGTGCGGACGCAACCTGCGACCCGTTCGTCAACTGTGAGAGCAAGGAATGCGGGGATGACGGTTGCGGAGGGCAGTGTGGCATTTGCGATGACAGTGTCTTCTGTACTGTTGATTCATGTCACCCGTCCGGGCAATGCCAGCACGTACCGGCTGCGTCCCTTTGTGACGACGGAATGGAGTGTACGGTCGACGACTGTGGAATGACAGGTTGCGAGCATCTCCTGTCGCCGTTCCACTGCCTGCTCATGGGCAACTGCGTCCAGTCCGGAGGCGCCGACCCCTCTGACCCGTGCAAGACCTGTCAACCCGCGGTTTCGCTGATAGCGTGGACTCCGGTGGAGGACCATGCAGAGTGCGGGGCCGGCAAGGTGTGTTGGAAGGGGCAGTGCTGCGACGCCGCCTCGAATTGTCTCGGAAAGGAGTGCGGCGATGACGGCTGTGGCGGCACATGCGGGTCGTGCGCGCCGCCCTCCCTCCCATGCGTTGCGGGGAAATGCATCTGCACCCCCAACTGCTCCGGCAACCAGTGCGGCGACGATGGCTGCGGGGGGAGTTGCGGGCAATGCTGCGCCAAGCAGTGGTGCTTGGGAGGAATCTGCACGTGGCCGGGAGACGAATGTGACGACAAGAACTGCACGGAGTGGGACGGATGTACCTGGGGCCACGTGTCCGAGTTCCAGGTGAATACGGAGTGGTGGAGCGGCTACCAAACGGGCGCAAGGGTCAGCGGCCTTGCTGAGGGAGGGTTTGTCGTAGTATGGGGGGGGGTCCTCCCCTCGGGGGTTCCCAACGATATTGCGTTGCAGGTTTTCGGGCCCGATGGCGCCGCCCCTTTCGGACATGTCAAGGTCAACGCCTCGGATGACTACGGGAACTCTCTCTGGCAGGAGGTAGCCCCGCTTGCATCGGGAGGGTTCGTCGTGGTCTGGGTTGTGAAAACGGGGCTGAACCCTCCCATCATCAACCTGCGAGGGCAGGTCTTCAATTCGGCCGGTGCGAAGCTTGGCCCGGAATTCCAGATCAACCAAGAAGAGAAGGGCTACCAGGCCCACCTGAATGTGGCCGGCTTGAACGATGGGCGGTTCATCGTGGCGTGGACATCCGAGGGACAGGATGACTGGGGGACCGGGAACGACGGGATCTTGGCAAGGGTGTTCTCGGCTGCCGGTGAACCTCTGGGACCTGAGTTCATCGTCAACACCCTCGTTGCCGGCGACCAGCATCTTGGGGGAGTCACGGCGACCGCGGGCGGCGGAGCTCTGGTGGTCTGGTCTTCCGAGTATGTTGATGGGGCAGGCAAGAGCGTGCAGGCGCAGTTCCTGGACAAGTACTGTGTGCCCAAGGGGAACGAGTTCACCGTCAACGAGCAGGCCGCATTCGATCAGCAGGCACCGAAAGCGATCACCTTGTCGGATGGCAGAACGTTGGTTTCGTTCGGGGACAGCGGTCTGTTCAACTGGCTGAAGGGACAGTTCTACGACCCGGCCGACGCTCCGATTGGCGGGAACGTCAATCTTGTCAAGTACTGGGCAACAACGGGACGTCTGGCCCCGCTCGTCTCGGGGGGATTCGTGCTTGGCGGCGAGGCCATGTGGTTGCAGATGTTCTCACCGTCGGGGCAGGCAATCGGAGAAAAGATCTACCCGGCGATCTTCGAGGTGGCGAGTGATTCCACGCCCAGGGTTGCCGGACTTGCGGATGGAGGATTCGTTGCGGTCTGGACGAGCTCGGCCGATCAGGATGGCGATTCGACCGGCATCTTCGCACAACGATTCGATGGAGAGGGAAACAAGCTGATTCACTGAACGAAGGGAGGGAAGGCAAGCACGGACTACAGCTCCGCCAGGAGAACGACCGGTACTTCCTGCACAATCTGAACTTGGAAACGACCGGTTCGACTCCGAGCGGGAGCAGCGACATCGGTCGTGTTCTGGTGAAGCAGTGGACCAAGGACTCGACCGCCTTCTGCTCGCTCTACGTGCGCGGCTCCGACTGGTTCAGCATGGCGTTCACCAAGGTCTGATCAAAGGCCTGCGGGGCGCTCTTTCGTCGCACCTTCTTGTCGCTGTCGTCCGCCGGCGTGACGGCCACGGCCGCTGCGACTGCGACGGTTGGGAGGGGGAGGCCGGGGGGGGCAAGCAAACGACTTGTAGCCGGGCGGGGCGTCTGGTAACTTCTCGGAGGTGGATTGGCGCGCGTGCAGAAGCGGAGGTGTCCTGAGATGAGAAGATGGATCATGGTGTTGTTCATGGTGCTGGTGGGTTGTCGTGGGGGGCAGACCGCGGCAGCGGCAGCCGGGGAGACCTCGGGAGAGGAGGGAAACCGCGGGAAGTACTACGAAGCCGCGGCGGTGCCGAACGAGGTCGGCCTGAACGAGAAGGTGTCGGTGGTGGTATCGTTCACCGCGGGCAGCGGGTATCACTGGAACGACGAGTATCCGGCCAGGTTCGAGGTCAGCGGAGGGGAGGGCGTCGGAATCGAGAAGAGGGAGTTCTCGGTCAAGACCAAGGACGTGGAAGTGTCGAAGGATGCGGCCCGGATCACGATTCCGGTGGTGGTCAAGGAGTCCGGGGCGCAGGACCTGCTGGTCAAGGGGAGCTTCTCGGTGTGCAACGAGACTTCGTGCAAGATCATGCGCAACGAGGAGATCCACCTTCCCCTTACGGGCAGGTAGGTCGGACTGCCGAGCCGAGGTGAGGAATGGACGCCGAGCGGTACGTGGAATCGTTGCGCAAGGAGGCGATGGAGCGGTTCCTTCGGGAGAAGCGGCAGCTCTCCTTCGCCCAGTACATGGCGGCGTTTTCGGCCCGCCCGCATCTCCTGGGCCGGAGCGGGGCGCAGTTCATCCAGGCGGCACTGGACCACTTCGGTCGTACCGAGCACACCCGCCCGGCGGGACGCAGGACGCGGTTTGCGCTGTTCGATGCTCCGTTCGACTCGGGGCGGGATCGGCTCATCGGGCAGGAGGAGGTGCAGGAAGCGTTCTACCACACGCTGGCCGACTTCGTGCGTGAGCGGCGCACGGGGCGCCTGGTGCTGCTGCACGGCCCCAACGGCTCGGCCAAGACCACGTTCGTGCAGTGCCTGGCCCGGGCGATGGTGCACTACTCGAAGACGGAAGAAGGGGGGCTCTACTCGTTCAACTGGGTGTTCCCCCGCAGCTCGTACCTGGGAAAGCGGGTGGGGTTCGAGTCGGGGGCGAGCGTCGAGCCGCACGAGACCTATGCGTTCCTGGACGAGCGGGAGGTGGCAGCGGTCATCCCCGGCGACCTGAGGGATCACCCGATCTTCCTGCTGCCGGCCGAAGAGCGGCGCCGCTACCTGGAACAGCTCGCCGGCGACGGGGTGCTCCCCGCGGGGTTCCACTTCTCGGAGCACCTGCTCAACGGCGACCTGAGCCCGGTATCCAGGCGGATCTACGATGCCCTCCTGTCGGCCTACGGCGGCGACATCAGCCGGGTCCTGGCCCACGTGCAGGTGGTCCGATTCTACATGTCCAGGCGCTACCGCACCGGGATCGTCACGATCGAGCCGCAGATGCACGTGGACGCGTCGATCCGGCAGATCACCATGGACGAGAGCTACGCGAACCTTCCTGCGGTGCTGCGGCACGTCCCGATCTCTC
>VGRX01000146.1 GCA_016875215.1 Deltaproteobacteria bacterium | reverse complement strand
CCGCTACTTCTGCAATCCTCGCGGGAAGATCGTGGCCCAGGCCAGTGCGGACAAGGACGAGCTGCTGATCGCGGACCTGGATTTCGATGAAGTCCGGCAGGTGCGCAACGCCTGGCAGTTCTTCCGGGATCGCCGGCCCGAAACCTACGGTGACATGGTGAAGCTGCTGCCGTGAACAGCCGCTCCGGACGTCAGGGACCCGGCCGCGCTGCCCCCCCTGGACGGACCATGAGCAAGGAGCCAGACATGCCCAACGGCTTTTTCGGGCGCATCCTCGAAGTGGATCTCGATGCCCTCAAGACGCGAGTGGTGGAGTTCGGCGAGTCGGAGGCCCGCAAGTACTTCCTCGGGTCAGGGCTGGCCGCACGACGCCTGTTCGACGAGTTCGAAGAGGCCCTGGGGCCGCTCCACCCCGACAGCCCGCTCTACTTCATCTCCGGCCTGTTCACCGGGACGCCGCTGCCCGGGACTTCCAAGCTCTCGGTCTGCTGCCGCTCGCCGCAGACCGGGATCTGGAACGAGGCCACGGTGGGGGGCCACTGGCCCGCTGAGTTCCGGCGCACCGGCTACGACGGGATCTGCCTGGTGGGCCGGGCAGCGGAGCCATCCTACCTGTTCGTCAAGGCAACCGGGGTCGAAATCCGCAAAGCCGGCCACCTGTGGGGCCGGGATACGTACGAGACCGGCGAGCTGCTGCGAGCCGAAGTGGGCGACAGGGCCAGGGTGGCGACCATCGGACCGGCCGGAGAGAAGGGAGTCCTCATCTCCAGCATCATCTTCGACCCTCCCAACACCCGGGTCGCGGCCCGAGGCGGTGTCGGGGCGGTCATGGGGGCCAAGAACCTCAAGGCCATCGTCGTGGCGGGGGACCCGAAGTCCCGCGTCCCGCTGGCCGACGCCAAGGGACTCAACGCCCACCTGAAAGAGGAAGTCCCCAGGATCCGGAAGGCCACCCAGGGGCTCCATGACTTCGGTACCTCGGGCGGCGTCGTGACGGTCGAGGCATTCGGTGACCTGCCCATACGCAACTGGCGGCTCGGCTCGTGGCCCGAGGGGGCCAGGCGGATCACCGGACAGACGATCCAGCCCGGGATGCTCGACCACCACTACGCCTGCTATGCCTGCCCCATCCGCTGCGGCAAGATCTACAAGGTGCAGGAGAAGGGGCTGTTCGGTCACGGCCCCGAGTACGAGACGCTCGGCATGCTGGGCGCCAACTGCCTCGTGGACGATCCCGTGGCCATCGCCGAGGCCAACGAGCTCTGCAACCGCTACGGCATCGATACGATATCAGCCGGGGCGGTGGTCGCATTCGGCATGGAGGCCTTCGAGCGCGGGCTCACGGCGACCGCAGAGACCGAGGGAGTGCCCCTGCGCTTCGACGCCCCCTCCATGCTCTACCTCGTCAATGCCGTGGGACGGCAGGAGACGCCGGTGGGGCGGCTGCTCGGACAGGGGGTCCGCAAGGCCGCACAGGCGCTGGACCGCGGCGCCGAGGAATTCGCAGTCCACACCAAGGGGCTGGAGTACCCGGCACACGATCCCCGCGGCCACGTGAGCATGGCCCTCAACTACGTCACGGCCGTGCGCGGCGCCTGCCATCTCGAGGGGCTCTCCTACTTCCTCGACCGCGGGGTCAAGGCCCCCGACTTCGGGTACGTCACGCCACCCGACCCGCACCGCTCGGATGACAAGCCGCCCATCGTGGTGAACCTCCAGAACTACCTGTCGGTCTTCAACCCCCTTGGGATGTGCAAGTTCCTGTTCCTCGGCGGAATCGGGCCGGTCGCCATCGGACGGTGGCTCGGCTTCGTCTGCGGATGGGACATGTCCATGCCGGACGTGCGGGGCGTCGGCGAGCGCCTCTTCAACCTCAAGCGGATGTACAACGTCCGTCTCGGCATCAGCCGCAAGGACGACGTGCTGCCCCCCCGCCTGTATGCAGGAGCAAAGCCCGATGGCCGGGCCAAGGGGGTGCTGCCCGACCTCGGCAACATGCTCTACCAGTACTACCAGCTTCGCAACTGGGACGACGAGGGAATCCCCACACGCGAGAAGCTGGACCAGTTGGGACTGACTCTGTAGGGAACCCATGGACAAGACCTTCGACAGCTCGCTTGCAGCGATCCACGACATCCGGAACGGCGCCACCATCATGACCGGAGGCTTCGGTCTGTGCGGCATTCCCGAGAACCTCATCCGCGCCCTGCTCGAAAAGGGTGTCAGGGATCTCACGATCGTCAGCAACAACATCGGCTCCAGCGACCTGAAGCAGGGGGGGGCATACGGCGTGGCCCTCCTGTTCAGGAACCGCCAGGTGAGGAAGTTCATCGGCTCGTTCCCCGGGCCGGTGGCCAGACTCGACTGGTTCCTCGACATGTACGAGAAGAAAGAGGTGGAAGTCGAGATCATGCCCCAGGGGACGCTCAACGAACGGATCCGGCTGGCCGTGGCCGGCCTGGGAGGCGTCTATACGCCCGTGGGGGCCGGGACGCTGCTGGCCGAAGGGAAAGAAGCTCGCGTCATCGACGGGAAGGAGTACCTGCTCGAGTTGCCCCTGAAGGCCGACTTCGCCCTGGTCAAGGCACACACCGGAGATCGCATGGGCAACCTGGTGTACCGCCGCACCGCGCGCAACTACAATGCGGTCATGGCCGGTGCCGCGGCCGTCACCGTCGCGGAGGTCGAGCACCTGGTGGAACCGGGGGCCATCGACCCGGACCAGGTGCACACGCCCGGCATCTTCGTCCAGCGCGTGGTGAAGGGCGAGCTCTACGAGCGACGCGTGTGAGGGACGCAACATTACCATGCCTTGCGGTTGCAGGGGAGACGACATGAAGAGAGGGTGCAGCAAGGAGCAGATGGCGTGGCGGGCCGCCCAGGAGATCCGGGACGGCATGTATGTGAACATGGGAATCGGCCTGCCCAACCTCATCCCGGAGTACCTCAGCGGGAGGGACGTGGTGATCCACTCGGAAAACGGCCTCCTCGGGATGGGCCCCCTGGCAGCGGCCGGAACCGAGGACCCCGATGTCGTCAACGCGGCCAAGCAGGCCGTCGTGATATCGCCCGGCGGGGCCGTCTCGTCGCAGGCCGACTCGTTCGTCATGATTCGGGGCGGCCATCTCGACATGACCTTCCTCGGTGCGTTCCAGGTCTCGGAGCAGGGGGACATCGCGAACTGGCACGTCCCGGGCAGCCGGATCCCTGGCGTCGGCGGCGCCATGGACCTCGTGTGCGGGACCAAGAAGGTGGTCGCGCTCATGACGCACACCTCCAAGGAAGGGGAAATCAAGGTCGTGAAGCAGTGCACCTATCCCCTCACCGGCAGGAAATGCGTCAACCTGGTCATCACCGACCTGGCCGTCATCCGGGTCGCCCCGGAGGGACTCGTGCTGGAGGAGGTCGCCCCCGGATGGACCCCGTCCGAGGTCCAGGCCGTCACGGAACCGACCCTGCTCATCTCCCCTTGCCTGCGGGAGATGGGCGGGCCTGCATAGGAGGGACATCATGGATACGATCATCCGGAACGGAACCATCGTCACCGCGCTCGAAACCTGCAGAGCCGACATCGGCATCTCCGGCGGCCGTATCGAGGCCATCGCGGGCCTCCTGCCCGATGTCCCCGGCGCCACCGTCATCGATGCCGCAGGCAAGTACGTCATGCCCGGAGGCATCGACGTCCACGTCCACCTGGAGCTCCCCTTCTGCGGCACGGTCAGCAAGGACGACTTCGCCAACGGGACCAAGGCAGGCGCCTGCGGCGGCGTGACCATGCTCATCGACTTCGCGATCCAGTCCAGGGGCAAGTCGATCATGGAGGCCGTGGAAGGCCGCCGCAAGCTCGCAGACGGCCGCGTGGCCACGGACTATGCGCTCCACGGCGGCATCACCGACTGGACCACCGCCGCATCGGAGTTCGACTCGGTCGTCGACTACGGCATCCCCTCGTTCAAGATGTTCATGGTCTACCGGAGCGAAGGGTGGATTGCGGATGACGGGACGCTGCTCCAGGCCCTGGAGGCCACGTCGCGCAACGGGGCCCGCATCCTCGTTCACGCGGAGAACGACGACGCCATCCAGATGCTGCTCAGGAAATACGGGCCACAAGCCCGGGAGCTCGGCGCCTGGGGCCATGCCATCACCCGCCCCGACTACACCGAGGCCGAGGCCATCTCCCGCGCCATCCGCTGGGCAGAGGAAACCCACGGCCGCCTCTACGTCGTCCACATGTCCACCGGCAAGGGCAATGACGAGGTCCTCGCGGGCCAGGCCCGTGGCGTGGACGTGCAGGCCGAGACCTGCCCCCAGTACCTCCTGCTCACCGAGGAGCTCTTCAAGGGGGAGAACGGCCACCTCTACGCCACCTGCCCACAGCTCCGCCACGCGGACAACTGCCGCCGGCTCTGGAAGGGGCTGCAGGAACGCTCGGTCCAGGTCGTCGGGACCGACACGTGCACCTTCGACACCAAGCAGAAGGCCATGTGGAACGGGGACTTCCGCAAGATCCCCTTCGGAATGCCCGGCGTGGAAACCATGCTCCCGCTGATGTACACTTTCGGCGTCGGCCAGGGCTACATCTCTCTCAACCGCATGGTCGAGCTCGTCAGCACGAACCCCGCACGCCTCTTCGGCATGTACCCTCAGAAGGGAACCATCGCAGTCGGCAGCGACGCGGACATCGTGGTCTGGGATCCGGACCGGGAGGTCACCCTCTCCACGTCGATGCTCCAGACCAACTGTGACTGGTCGCCTTTCGAGGGCTACAAGCTCAAGGGCTATCCCCACCTCACGCTGTCCAGGGGCCGCGTGGTCGCAAAGGAAGGGAAGTTCGTCGGTGAGGAGGGATGGGGCCGGTTCGTCAAGCGACGGCCCGGAGGAACATTGTAGCACGGCCGATGTGATTCCTGTGGGAGGGGACTCTGCGCCTGACCATCTTCTGCAGGACTGATTGCTGGATGCATTCATTCAGGAGGCAGACATGACTCGTGAGGAGATACTCAAGCTCGACCGGGCGAACGTGGTGTACCCGTGGGTGGTGCAGGGCAAGGGGGAACCCCTCGTCATGGACCGCGCCGAAGGCATCTACATGTGGGACGTCAACGGCAAGCGGTACATCGACTTCTGCGCGGGCCTGCTGTGCGTGAATATCGGCCATGGCAACCGCCACGTGCTCGACGCGATGAAGTCCCAGATGGACAAGCTCTGCTACGTGGCCACGCAGTTCGCGACCGAGCCCAAGGCGAAGCTTGCGGCCATGGTCGCCGAGGTCACCCCAGGTGATCTCAACCACGTCTTCTTCACCAACGCCGGGGCGGACGCGGTCGAGAACGCGATCAAGGCCGTCCGCTGGGCCACCGGCCGGCAGAAGATCTACTCGTCGTGGCACGGCTACCACGGAGCGACATCCGGTGCGGTCACGCTCACCGGCGACCCGAGGCGCTGGCCGTCCGAGCCCGGTATCCCGGGCGTGACGAAGTACTTCTACCCCTACTGCTACCACTGCCCGCTCGGCTACAAGGACTGTGGAAGCTGCGGCATCGCCTGCCTCCAGGCACTCAAGGCCCAGCTCCAGATGGACGGGCCCAAGACCGTCGCGGCGATCTTCATGGAGCCGATCATCGGAACCAACGGCATCATCGTCCCGCCGGTCGAGTTCGTGAAGGGGGTACGCCAGCTCTGCGACGAGAACGGCATCCTCATGGTCAGCGACGAGGTCATGGCCGGCTGGGGACGTGCGGGCCGCTGGTTCGGCATCGAGCACTTCGACGTGGTGCCGGACATCATCACGACCGCAAAGGGGATCACCTCGGGCTACATCCAGCTCGGCGCCATGATCTGGAACGACAAGGTCCACGCGGTCTTCTCGGAACGCCCGTTCGTGGGTGGGCTTACGTACCAGGGACACGCACTGGCCTGCGCTGCCGGCGTGGCGAACATCGAGGTCTACCGCAGCGAGAACCTCATCGAGAAGTCCGCCCGGGACGGCGAGTACCTCCACGGCAAGCTCAGGGAGCTCATGGAGCGCCATCCTTCCGTGGGGGACGTACGCTGCAAGGGACTGTGGGCCTGCATCGAGCTCACGTCGGACCGCAGCACGCATGCCCCGCTCGCAGGCTACGCGGACTGCATCCGCAACGTGTCCGGTGAGTTCACCAAGCGGCTGTACGCGTTGGGACTGTACCTGTTCGCCAAGTGGGATTTCCTGTTCATCTCGCCCCCGCTGACCATCACCCGGGCTGAGCTCGACGAGTCCCTCGGCATCATCGACGAGGTGCTCGGCTGGACCGATTCGCTCATCGGCCGCTGACCAGGAGGGAAGAACGATGGAGAAGGGATTCACCATGGACCAGGCCATGCAGGAGGCCGCACGCTGCCTGCTGTGCCACGATGCACCGTGCGCGTGCGGCTGCCCGGCCGGTACTGAGCCGGACCGCTTCATCCGCAAGCTGCGGCTCAGGAACCTCAAGTGCGCAGCGCGTGTGATCAAGGAGAACAACGTGCTGGGCGGAGTGTGCGCGGTCGTCTGTCCGACCTGCACGCTGTGCGCCCAGGGATGCACGGCGGCGGGCCTGGACCGCCCCATCCGGATCGGGGAGATCCAGCGCTTCCTCGTGGAGTGGGCCTGGCAGACCGGGTTCTCGCCCCTGAGGGCCTTGCCGCCCGACGGACGCAGGATCGCGATCATCGGGGCCGGACCTGCAGGACTCACCTGCGCTGCCGAGCTTGCCCGTGCCGGCTGCAAGGCCGTCGTGTTCGAGCGGCAACCCGAGCCCGGCGGCATGCTCCGATACGGCATCCCCGCACATCGCATGTCCGTCGAGTTCCTCGGGCGTGAGCTGAGGGACGTCACCGACCTCGGCGTCGAGATCCGGTGCGGTACCCCGATGGAAACGTCGGCCGACATCGACAGGCTGCTCGCAGAGGAGAAGTTCGATGCTCTCTTCCTCGCTACCGGCGCCTGGGGCTCCCTCGCCCTAGACGTGCCGCATCGGGACAGCGAGGACGTCTACGACGCGCTCTCCTTCCTCATGCTTGCCAAGACCGCCCCGGACGGGTTTGCCGCCCGCGTCAAGGGCAAAGTCGTCGCGGTCATCGGCGGCGGTGATTCCGCCATGGACGCCGCAGTAGCGGCACGACGCAGCGGTGCGCTGGACGTCTACCTGCTCTACCGTCGCTCCTTCTCCGAAATGCCCGGCGACCCGGTCGAGAAACAACAGGCCATCGCTGCCGGAATCCACTTCGTGATCCTGTCCCAGCCCACGGACTATGTCATCGAGAACGGCCGTCTGGCCGGAATCAAGCTTGTCCGTACCCGGCTCGATGCTCCCGATGCGTCGGGAAGGCGCCGGCCGGTCCGGATGGCCGGAACCGAGCACGAGCTCCAGGCCGACCTGGCGGTCGAGGCCCTCGGGCTCCAGCCGCCTCCGGCTGCCGATGCCTTCGGCCTGCCAACCGACGCACAGCACCGCATCGTGGTCCGCGATGCCGCTGGAAACACCGGCCGCTCCATGGTCCTGGCCGGCGGCGATGCCGTCCGAGGATCCTCCATCGTGGCCCGCGCGGTCCACGACGGCAAGATGGCGGCCCGTTCCATCCTGGAGGAGCTCGCCAGACGGACCGGGGGAACCGCTCCCGCGGTCATCGACGCACCGGCGGACAGGAGGTAGCCATGGGGAAGCTCAACGACCTCAGCATCGAGTTTTGCGGACTCACCCTGGAGAATCCGGTCCTGCTCTCGTCATCTCCGGTCTCCAACACCGGAGAAATGGTCGGCCGGGCCTTTGACGCCGGCTTCGGGGGCGTGGTCTACAAGACCATCGGCAAGGGTGCGTTCGAGATCATCCACCCCGCGCCCAGAATGGCCGGCTACGACTACGAGGGCAAGAAGCTGGTCGGCCTCCAGAACGTGGAGCAGATTTCCGACCGGCCCATGGAGGACAATCTCAAGGACCTCCGCTACCTCAAGAAGAACTGGCCGAAGAAGCTGGTCATTGCGAGCATCATGGGCTTCTCCCGTGACGAATGGCGTGAGCTCGCGATCGCCACCCAGGATTCCGGCGCGGACATGCTCGAGCTGAACTTTTCCTGCCCCCACATGGCCATCGAGGGGTCGGGGATGAAGGTGGGCCAGGCATTCGGGCTCCTCAAGGAGTACACCGAGATCGTCAAGCGACACGCGACGATCCCGGTCATGGCCAAGATGACCCCCAACATCACCGACATCAACGAGCCGGCCATGTTTGCCAAGCAGGGTGGTGCAGATGCCATCGCTGCGATCAACACGGTCAGCGGGCTCGTGGGAATCGGGCTTGACGACTTTGCCCCAAGACCGAACGTCTTCGGCGTCGGTGCGGCAAGCGGCTACTCGGGTCCCGCAGTCAAGCCGATCGGGCTTCGCTGCATCGCGCAGATGGCGGGCAACCCGGCCCTGGGGCTCCCCCTGTCCGGCATCGGCGGCATCGAGACCTGGGTGGACGTGGTGGAGTTCCTTCTCTGCGGCGCATCCACGGTGCAGATCACCACCGGGGTCATCCACTACGGCTACCGGATCGTCGAGGACATCCTGGAAGGGCTGTCCGACTACCTGGACGAGAAGGGGTTCACTTCGCTGGGCCAGATTGTGGGCAAGGCACTCCCCCGCATCGTGACGCCCGACAGGTTCGACCACGCCCGTCAGGGCATTGCCAGCTACGACCTGGACCGGTGCGTCGGCTGCGGGCAATGCCGCATCGTCTGTCACGACGCAGGCGGCCAGTGCCTGTCGTGGGACAAGGATCGCCGCCGCCCGGTCATGGACGAGACGAAGTGCCTCGCGTGCATGATCTGCTCGTTCGTCTGCCCCGTTGCCCACCCGCCGATGATCGCGTTCAAGGAAGTCTCGAACAAGCCGGCCGTCCGGCCACCCGCGATGGGGTAGACAACCGGGGCGAGATCCCTGGGATAGGGGGGGGCAGCTCGTGCTCTACTGGTGCGTGGCGGTGCCGGGGGTGAACGGGGTGCTCAGCCAGTGGAAGTTGTCCAGGATGACCTCGGAATCGAAGATGCCGTCCGAAGCATCGTGGATGTGGAAGACCAGCTCGAACTGCTCACCGGCCTTGATCTGCCAGGACGTGGTGAGCCAGCCGGTCGAGGAGCCGTGTGCCGAATCCGGGGGGCCGCACTCGTAGCCGGTGCCCGAAATGTTCGTCTTGGGGTTCGAGCACGGCTCGGAGAATGCCGTGTTGATGGCGATGTAGCACTTCTTCTGCCCCTGGTCGATGAAGTCGTAGTACGCGTTCGGGTTGCTGCACGCGGTCGAGTTGATCACCACCTTCTGGCCGCCGGTGGTCTGCGGCGCGGTGAGGAAGATGTAGAACTTGTCGTTGAACGAGGTCCCGATGTATTCCTCGTATTCCTCGGAGAAGAAGATGTAGTCGATGGCGAAGCCCAGCGCATTGGCCGGGGCCTTGAGCACGACCTTGAACTCCACGTTGTCGAACGTCTGGTAGCCGTCCTTGGCATAGGGGTCGCCGATCGAGCTTCCACCGGGCAGGTCGGTGCTGTGCGAAGTGCCGGTGCACGGCCCGGAGGCGAGGAGGGCGTAGCTGTCTCCACCCCACGGCTTGAGGTCGTTCCCGCCGCTGCCGAAGTGGGAGACCGCCTCCCACGCGGACTCGATGCTGTCGCCGGTCGGCGAGGAGAACTGGGCCGAGATGATGGCCGGTCCGAAGCACATCTCCAGAGCGCACAGGTAAGCGTCCACCGTGTGTCCGGTGCACTGGCCGGGGCACTTGACCGGCTCGTCGACCTGCCCGTTGCAGTTGTTGTCGAGCCCGTCCCCTGCGGTCTCGAGCTGGCCGGGGTTCACCTCGCCGGCACCGTCGTAGCAGTCGCCCGGCCCGAACGGGCAGGTGGCCGGGAAGCCGACGACCGGGAGGTTGATGTTGCACCAGTCATCCCCGTCCTCGTCGCACCCTTCGTCCAGCGCACCGTCGCAGTCGTTGTCCACGTCGTCGCAGATCTCGGGAGCCCCCGGGCTGAGCTTGGGCTCCTGGTCGTTGCAATCCCCGAACTTGATCGAGTATCCCGGACCGATCGAGTCGCACTGGCACTGCTTGGTCTCGAAGGTGCCGAACCCGTCACCGTCGTTGTCCTTGTAGTAGGGGATGCACCCCACCGCCCCCGGCTCGTCGATCTGGCCGTTGCAGTTGTCGTCGAACCCGTTGCACTTCTCGGCCATGAAGTGATTGACGTAGGGGTTTTTCGGGTCGCAGTCGGTATCGTCCTTCTCCGAGTCGTTGTCGTCGTCCGGGTCGCAGACGTCGCCCCCCTCGTCATCGTCCGAGTTCATCTGGGAAGGGTTCTTGTCGAACGGGCAGTTGTCCTCGGGGTCCTTGATGCCGTCACCGTCCGAGTCTGCTTCGGGGTCGGCAATCTCGGGCAGGACGTAACCTTCGCCGACCGGATGGCCGGGCCCCTCGTCCCCCGTGACGTCCGAATCGGCCGGGGGCTGGTCGGTTGCATCGGAAGGCTCGTCCGGGTCGGTGCACTTGCCTGCAATGCAGTACTTGTCAGGAGCGCAGATGCCGCAGGAGTTGCCCTTGCCGTCCGTGCCGCACTCCTTGCCCTCGCATGTGCCGCCGAACGTGAATCCGTCTGGGTCCCCGCCAT
>VGRX01000145.1 GCA_016875215.1 Deltaproteobacteria bacterium | reverse complement strand
CCGCCGGCGGGGTTGCCCGCGTCACGCCGTCAATCCCGGACATGTCCGGGGCTGCGGGGGCTTCCTGGCCGGTGGCCAGCAGCACCACCAAACCGAGTGACACGGCAGCCGCCAGGTGGAGCATGTGGCGCATGGGGCACCTCCTTTCGAAGGTCCATCCTATCCTGCCAAAGCCAGGAGGTCGAGAACGACCTGGTCTCACAGTCCGGATCGGCGGGCATCAACTGCTCTCATCCGGGTACGATTTCAGGGACTTCGCCGAGTTCATGGGGGGAGGGACGAAGGAATGAGCGCCCCGGGCGGGCAGCGACTCATCGAGAAGGCGACGGACGAGGCGTTCGGGCGGGCGTTCGGCGACATGGTCGAGAGATTCACCAGGCTGTTCGCGTGGCGGCGGCTGGCCGAAGGGCTCGGGCCGGAGACGGTCTACTCCGCCCCTTGCTGATCCGCCGGCTGGACGTCAGCTTCGGACGAGATGTCGTCCCCCGGGGCGGGATGGAATTCGACGAACAGAGCATCCCAACCATTGGCATAGGGTGCCACCACATGAGCCATGCCCGGTATTGAGGAGGTCAGCATCGCCCGGGCAGCTCCGGACGGTTCAGGAGTCACGCTGACGGATGTCTTGGCTGTGCCGCCCTCGGGGGAGAGGAAGTAGCCGAGGTCAGTCCCGAACACCACAGGCCCGAGGGTCTTCAGGTCACTCGCTGAGAGTGCCTCGCCCGACGGCTTGGTGAGCGCGGCGGACAGCTCCACGCAGTCGCCTGCAAGCACTCCGTCGCCCATAAGCGGCCGCCCCTCACCATCCGCACCGAGCCTTGACGCTGATAGGGTCAAAGCGACCGGCACGACGGCCGGTTGGGCCTTGGCTTCGAAGGCGACCTCAGCTTCGCCGACAAAGCCACCAACGACCGCTCGGAGCTTGGCATGACCTGCTCCGGTACTGACCAGGAATGCTTTAGCCTGGCCCGTCTCATCGAGGACAAGATCGACCGAGGACTTTGCGTCGGGCACCCCCGGTCCCGACAGGGTTCCCAGCGACGTGGCGATCCGAACGGCAGTCCCGCCCTCTCCGTGAAGCCCGGAGCCCCGCGGGGCCCCCGACTCGCCCACGAGGATTGAGACGACGACCACCTCTCCCACCGGGACGGTAGTGGCCGCGGGCTCGACCGCGACCGTAACCTCGGGTTGTCTCAGGTCTTCACACGAGTTTCCCAATCCCGCGCTCAGAAGGGCCAGAGCCAACAGCGTCCTGCTGCGGAATCCCCCGTTACGGAACCAGCATGGTATTGACATCGACCGCCTCCGCTCATTTCGTGACATGGAACAAGCGACTGTATTCCTCCCAGGCCTTCCAAAACAGCGTCACCGGCGTCGACAAGGTAGCCTTTCCTGTGGGGTCGGTCAGGGTCGCCTTGAAGCTGAACGTGTCGTTCGCCTGTTGTTTCACATTTGTTAGGTCCAGGGTCAGGCCGTCGGCCCATACTCTGAATCCCTTCAGCCTGCACTCCGGCGACGTCAACTCGCCGATCAACTTCCCGTCGAATTGCACTCCCAACTTCAGGTTCGACGGCACGTCCAGCCTTACACACATAATCCCCATCGCATCTCCTCCTATGGTTCACTTGAATATCCCGACAGCGTCCTTCAGCAGCTTCCAGACATTGATGTCGAGGGACAGGCGGGCGAAGCCGCCCACCATCAGCCGGTCTTCGTCATCGAGGGGGGCTCCCGCATTGTGCCAGGCAACGGTTGCGCCCCCGGATATCCGGATGTTCTGATGCAGCCGTAGCCCGACCCCGAGGAACGGCGTCATGTCGTCCGTGAGCAACCCCCGGATTCCGAGGTCCTTGCGTTGGAAACTCGAGACCGTGACACCGAAGACGAGCGAGACCCACTTGTACCAGGGATGGAAGGTGCCATACCACGGCAGAACGGATTCCCACAAGGCCACGTTGGGGTCGACGGGATGCAGGTAGAAATTCACTCCCGCTGAGAAGGGGACTATCGGCGGAGCATGGCCCGTATCCCCGAAAGCGAACCACCCGAACCCGAAGTCCGCGGTCAGCATCACCTGTTCGAGCTTCACCCGCGAGCGTTGGATTCCGGTCTTGACGCGGATGCGTTCTCCTGGTATCGCAGCCACCTGGCTCGCAAGTCGGGCCGACAACTCAGCATCCAGGGCGGCAACCTCCTTCTCCAGGTCCGCAAGCTGCACGTGCGAAGCCGCCACCCTTTCCAGTAAGGCGGACACCGAGAAGGCTTTGCCCTCGAGGTTGTTCCCCAAAGTGTCCGTGCACTTTCCGCATGCGACGCACTGCTTCCAGCCGGTAGCAAGCTCCGCAGCGAGCTTCCGCCTTTCCCCCGGTGGTGCCTTCTCAAACACCACGATCCCATCGGAGGCGGACTTGGTGGGGATGCAGGTTCCCGAGATGAAGCACTTGCGCGCTTGTGTTCCGTAGTCGTCATCCTGAGCCAGCACGGTCAATGCCCCCTCTACGAGATCCCGCTGTCCAGGGCAGCTTGGCAGCGAGTCGTCGCAAACACACAAGGTGTGGTAGGCGTTCACCAATTGTGGGATCGCTTCATTGAAGCTCGTAAGATAGCTATTGATGGAATTTGTCTTCGTGTTGTCGATGTTCTCGGTCTTTACTGCTATTTGTGTTATGTTGGTTTTTATGAATTCAAAGCTAGTCGTGTCTGATGTCGCCGCGTGCTTACTGGATAACTCATTCAGGCTGGTGTTGAGTATGCCTGAGGGGTTAATTGCTATGCTTGGGTACGCTTTCATGCTCTGAACGTTGTGTTCATAGGCACTCAGGAGTATATTGATTTCTGCCCTGATTGTATAGACCTCTGCAGACACCTCGCATTGTGTTCGTGTTCTGGCTGTATATGCGCAGAACATGTATTCGATCTCATATCGAAGGCCACGTCCTTGCCGGGGCGCGACCAGAATCTCGAACTTGGCAAGTTTGTCTTCGGCAGAGGCCACCGGCGTGCAACTGGATCCCCACTCGAACCCGCTCGAATCGGAAGCCGGGGGAGCGTCGCCTGTCGGTCGGAAGTGAACTTCAGCGCTCGGTGTGTTGGGGCAGGCGGTCTCACCGCAGTTCCCGTCCCTGTCGCATTCCTTCCAGGCCAACCCAAAGCAGGATGTCTCGTTCTTTGGAAACGAGGCTTCGACGACGAACGGCTCTCCGTAGGGAGGCGACGAGAGCAGCGCACCGGCCGAAGGCGAGTACACGATTCTTGAATACTCCACTTTGCCGAGGGAATTGCTGGATGCTTCTTCCTCGGCGTGGGCGCTCGCAGATACCAGGACCGCAGCGACAGCGAAGAGATCAATGCCATGGCACGGTAATCGACGAACAATCATTGGTCAACCTATCCGTTCTCGCCAGGAGTCATAAACGGGGACAGAACATGAATCGTAGCGCCTGCCGGCACCCAGTCAAGGAGTTTCTTCAAGCGGATGACACAGGGGGCCAAGACGGGCAACACCGGAGCGCAGGTCTACCTCCCCGCCTTCCACTGGTTGTACGCGCGGTTCAGGAGGGGGACGAACTCGCTGGTGGCCTTGAGGTTGCCGGCCTGGCTGGGGTGGTCGTCGCCGTCGCCCGAGGGGTACTCCAAGACGTTCGGGTCGTCGTCGTCGTCGCCGTCGGTGATGTGCTCGACCTGGCCGTCCACGAAGCGGTGGTGGTTGCCGGTCGCCTTGCCGAGATCATTGACTTCCGGGCTGCCGCCGTTGGTCGTGAGCACGTTGTAAAAGTCGAACACGAACACGTTGCCGACGGTGTAGTCCTTGAGCCAGTCGTTGACCAGCCAGTCGTTGAAGACCCGGGCGTTCCACGCAAACGTGCCGTCGCTCAGGGGCGGCGCGGTGATCACGATGAACAGCTTCTCGGGCCTGGTGGCGAAGTACTCCAGGAGGTCGATGTAGATGCCTTTGGCATTGGCTGCGGTGTGGAACTCGGAGGACGAGTCCTGTTCCTTGAGCGGATTGTCGTCGATATCGGGGACCGGGTCATCGGTGTCGCCCTGGAGCGCGGAGTTCGGGAAGCAGGACTTGAACACGATGACCTCGTTCTCTCCGCCGGGGTCGTCGTCCAGGCGGGAGTAGGAGCAGTTCTGTCCCGACTCGCCGTAGACGGCATCCAGGATGGCAGAGGAGTCGGGGCCGCGGAACCAGAGCCACCAGTGGCCGATGTCGGTGGTGTCGCCGATGGCATTCGGCCCCCATCCGTAGTTCGTGTCGCTGACGAAGTAGTTGTTGGCCCTCAGCGCCAGTCCGAGCTGGCCGTTCTCGTCATTGAGCCAGTTCTCTCCGGTGGAATGATGGATGAAGAGCAGGCGTACGGTTTCTTCCGGCGGGGCGGCCTCCCCCTCGAGGGGTACCGTCTCGAACGGGGGGGCGTCGGGCAGGGCGGCGTCGGTGCCGGTCGAAACGTCATCCTGGGGCGTGGGTTCTCCACCTCCTCCTCCGCATGCTGCGGTGACGAGGACGAGGCCGGCAAACAGGCTCGAAACGAGGGTCTTGATCATCGGGAACCTCCGTGACGGTTCGCTGGATCATACACCAACTCTCCCGGCACACCAACAAGTTGAGCAGCGCATTGCTTGCGTTTCGGGCCGTGTTGGAGTAGGTTGCGCTCACCGCATGTTCATTCCGGTGGGCTGGTGTGCTCTCCTGGTTCGTTGCAGCGGAAAGGTAGAAGGATGAGATTCGACGAGTTGAGCTTGTCAGCGGCCCTGCTCCGGGCCGTTGCGGCGGAAGGCTACGACAAGCCTACGCCCATTCAGGAGATGGCCATTCCCCCCGCCCTGGCCGGCAAGGACGTCCTGGGATGCGCGCAGACCGGCACGGGGAAGACCGCAGCGTTTGCATTGCCGATCCTGCAGAAGCTGTCCGCCACGGGGGAGACCCGCGGCAGGCGCCGGATTCGTGCCCTGGTGTTGACGCCGACGCGGGAGCTGGCTGCCCAGGTGGCGGACAACTTCGTCCGGTACGGGGCTCAGACGACGCTGAGAACAGTGGTCATCTTCGGCGGGGTGAGCCAGGTGCCCCAGGTGGAGGGACTGAAGCGTGGGGCGGACGTGGTAGTGGCGACTCCCGGACGTCTGTTGGACCTGATCCAGCAGGGGTACGTGGAGTTGGGAGGAGTCGAGGTGTTCGTGCTGGACGAGGCGGACCGGATGCTGGACATGGGGTTCATCCACGACATCCGGAAGGTCGCTTCGCATGTTCCGAGGAAGAGGCAGACGTTGTTCTTCTCGGCGACGTTGCCCGAGGACATCCGCGTGCTGGCGAGCGACCTTCTTTATGACCCGATCCGGGTCGCGGTGGATCCTCCGGCCTCGACCGTCGAGCTCATCGAGCAGGCGGTCTGTTTCGTGGAGAAGGGGGACAAGCTCAACCTGCTCAAGCACCTGCTGTCCGTGCCGGAGCTCAGACGGGTGCTGGTGTTTGCACGCACCAAGCACGGGTCGGACAAGGTGGTCAAGCTGCTCAAGCGGGACGGGGTAGGGGCGCTTGCCATCCATGGCAACAAGTCGCAGGGGGCGAGGACCAGGGCGTTGGACGGTTTCAAGGCAGGGGACACCCGCATCCTGGTGGCCACGGACATCGCGGCCCGGGGGCTCGACGTCGAGGACATCGACCTGGTCGTGAACTTCGACCTCCCGCACGAGCCCGAGGTCTATGTGCACCGGATCGGGCGAACCGGCCGGGCCGGCGGCCGAGGCACCGCGATCTCGTTCTGCGCCCAGGAAGAGCGGGATGACCTGGCCGCGATCGAGAGGCTCATCGCCATGCACCTGATCCGGGTTTCGGATCATCCCCACCGTTCTCCGATACCGCCGCCGCCGGTGACGACGCTGAAGGGGAGGGAGAAGCCCGGTTCCGGGCGTACTCCTGCTCCGACCGAAGGAGCGGTCCGGAGGTCATCGGATCGGGGGCATCGGCGGGGGCCGAGACGGACTCACCGGTAGTACTTCCGGCACAGCCGGGCGCCTGCCTGTTCGAAGGCCGGCTCACCGAAGTGGAGCAGTTCTTCGACGGTGACGAACGCAAAGCCGCGGTCGGAGAGGGCCCGGAGGATTCCGGGCAGGGCCAGCGGCGTAGTGTGGGGTCCGACGTGGAACAGGATGATGTCCCCGGGCTCTGCCTCGGCCGCGACGCAGGCGGTCATGGCCGCCGGCGGAGGTGGCGGCTCGGTCCAGTCCTCGAGGTCGAGGGTGGCCAGGAGGTGCTCTGTGTAACCTTCCTCGTGCAGCACCTCGTCCCGCCACGCAGCGCGTGCGTACGCGGGGGAACGGAACAGCGGATGGAGCGAGACGCCGGCGACATCGAGGAAGGCCTGCTCGCAAGTGCGTAGCTCGGTGCGGGTCTGCTCGCGGCCGGAACCGAGCGTGTGGTTGTTCGTGTGATTGCCGAGGAGATGGCCCCCGTCCCGCAGGCGTTCGATGGTCCGTTTCTGCAGCGTGCCGTCGCGGAGATAGAGCCCGTTGAGGAAGAACGTCCCCCGGGCGTGGAATGCATCGAGCGCGTCGAGGATCCGATTGAGCGCCGCGTCGTTGTAACCGTCGAAAAAGGTCAGGGCAACCACCTTCGCCGAGGTGTCCACGTGGGTCCACTCAGCGACCCGCTCGCATGCGTCGCCGCTCCCGTCGCCGTCGCCGTCGGCCTGGTCCGGGTTGTTCTGGAAGCGACAGTTGTCCACGCACCCTTCGGGCATCCCGAGGCCGTTGCACGGCGGGCCCGAGCCGAAGTTGGGGATCCCGTCTCCGTCCGGGTCGACGATGCCGCGGCACAGGCCGTCCACGAGCGAGTCATCCGGCGTCACCGGATTGCCGTCATCGCAGTTGCGGGGGAACCGGACGTCATCGAGAGGTACCCGGGACCATGGACCCCCACTGGTCGGCGAGTGGGCGCACGATGCGGCCAGAGCAAAGGCCGCAAGCCACACGGTTGGTACGGCCGTCCGCAGGCGCCCAATCCGTCCCTCACACAGCATCATCCACCTCCGGCCGAAGACGCTTCGACTCGAACCCCAGCGTCACGCTGTAGAGCACGTGATCGAAGAAGTAGGCCACACGCTTGTCGAGCTCGAGCACACGATAGGTATCGAGCAGCTTGCCCCGATAGCCCCGCTCGACAAAGACCGCCCAGATGTGCTTCTTGAGCAGCAGGAACGAGCTGAGCACCTCGTGCAGCGCGAACCCCTCCGCCGCGCGCCTGGCCCCCAGCTCGACGTAGTGGGCCCGCAGGCTGTCGGCCGGCAGCGCTCCCTTGAGCCACGACGCGAAGCGGGACAGGACGTAGCGGGCCCGTTCCTGCAACTCATGGCGGTCCCATCCGTGGTACCCGAGGGTGGACGAGTGCGAGGTGACGTCCTGGACCCACCCGGCGACCGCAGGCTCCGGATCCAGGGCGAGCATGTCGAGCAGCAGGTCGGAAGCCATGCCTTCCGAGAACAGCTCGCCGGACCTCGTGCTGGCAAGGAACCCCTCCATCGACTTCCGGATGGTCCATTCCTCCTCGTGAAGGCGGAGGTACGCTGCGATGGCTCGGGTCTGGGGAGGGAAGGGGATGGGGGGAAGACCGTCGAGCGGGAAGTAGCGGGCCTCGTCCGCATCGTCCCCGGCCTGCTCGATTCCCCCCGCCTTCTCGGCCTCGAACGTGACGATGAGGACGTCGCCGTAGAGCGGGCTCACGTACGAGCTGGCATCGAGGAGCTGCCGGATTCGGCCGTCGATTCCCGCTTCCTCCCTGAGCTCCCGCAGTGCCGCCTGCTCGATGTCCTCGCCGATCTCGGCAAAGCCGACAGGCATGCACCAGCGCCCCATGAACGGTTCATGGTTCCGCTTGATCAGGAGGATGGAACGGTCGGGCCCGGGGACGAGGACGGAGGCAACCGGGAGCGGGTTCTCGTAGAGGACGTTGTTGCATGCCGGGCAGGCCAGCCGTTCCCGTCCTTCGAGCTCCCGGACCTCAAGCCTGCTTCCGCACTGCGGACAGAAGAGTTTCTTCATGGCACGCACACGAAGATGATGTCGTTCTTCGTGACAACGAGTTCCTGCCGGGAGAGCATCTCCCGAGTGGTCGCGACGATGGATTCGGCCTGTACGTTTCCCATCCACCCGGGGCGCTTGAACCGGAGGTATCGCTCCAGGTCGTCGGCATCGTCCCGGGAAAACCTCAGGCGGTTCTCGTAGCGCACGACGCTGATGCTCGAGAAGTAGGGTGACAGAATGTCGAACCCGTTGGTATCATTGAAATGTTCCAGCACACCGAAGACCCGGTCGTCCCCGATGATCCGGTTGAGCTCCTGGAAGGAGTCGGCGCAGTGCGTGACCGCGACGAAGCATCCGCCAGGGCGAAGCAGGCGCCGCACCTCCGCTGCCATTCCGGGAAAGTAGTAGAAGGAGAAGACGGACAGCACGGTGTCGAACGAACCGTCGGGGAACGCTGTACGGGTCGGGAGCCCCATGGCGAAGAACTCGGGTCTGCCGCCGCAATGGGCGACCCGGGCTTCGAAGTACCAGCGGTTGTCATCGTCGCGGTCGACTCCGACCACCCGGGTTCCGTGGCGGAGGTGGCCTTCCAATTGCTCCCAGATGAAACCGTAGCCGCACCCGAGGTCCAGGAGGCTCTCGGTCCGGTCCAGCGGGATGCAACTCCGGATGACCTCGCGGATGTCGACCCGGTTGGTCGAGTGTCGGGCGATGATCCGACCTGCTCGAATATGTCCCTCGGGTTCGTACATTCTCCCCCCATCCTGAGCGCAGCATAGCACTCAAGGGAGCGGGGGTGTCAAGCGGAGCCTGAGCGCCCCGGAGCGTCCGCTCTCCTTGTCGTTCGTGGCGGCATGGCCGGCTTGCCAGGCCGATATGCGCCCTCGGGCCCTCAGTCCAGATCCTTGCGTTCCACCCAACGAGCGGCCATGCAGGTGAGCTCGACCGTCGTGCCGACCTGGAGCTTGCGCTTGATGCTGGACCGGTGGGAGTCCACGGTCTTTGGACTGACACAGAGGTGGCCGGCAATCTCCTTGGTGGTGAGTCCGGAGCCGATCATGGTGAAGAGCTGGAGCTCCCGGTCCGTGAGCGTTTCGACAGGGTCTCCGGCCTCAGGAGATCCTCCGTGGAAGCGATTGAGCAGGCGGGATACCATCTTCCGGCTGACGAAGACCTGTCCTGCGAGAACGGTGCGGACCGCAATGACCAATTCCTGCGGGGCCTCCATCTTCATGATGTACCCGTTGGCGCCGGCCTTCAGCGCCCGCTCGGCGAACAGCGTCTCGTCGTGCATGGAGAGGACCAGCACCGGAAGCCTCGAGTTGGACCTGCGGATCTCCTTGACCAGGTCGAGGCCCGACCCGTTGACCAGCGAGATGTCCGCAATGACCATGTCGGGCTTCAGACGACGGATCGCCTCGACGGCCTCCCGGACGGTGCCCACCTCGCCGCAGACGATCAGGTCGGGTTCCCGGCCCAGGAGCTGGCGCAGCCCCAGCCGCACCACCGCGTGGTCATCCACTACAAGCAGCCTCTTCCGGACCGAGTCCGGCACGAGCCCGGACATGGCCGTCACCTCTCTTCACCGGAGTCAAACAATGGACACAACTCCTCGGCTCATTGCTAGCCGGACGCTGCGAAGTTGTCAAGCACGGCGTCGGCGCCAGGGCTCGGCTCGAAAGAACGGCGGCTTCGGACGGGTCTCAGTTCGATGCCAGACGGCGGAGGAAATTTCTCTGGGGTTTTCCCCTAGGCCCGCGTCATGCCTCCGCGCCCGGCGGGCGAGCCGCCGACTGGAGCGGCCGCGCCGCGGGCAAGCAGCCAAGCGGTCCAGCGGGTCTGCCGCACCGCGGGATCGGAGGGCCGCTCAGGGCATCGCGACCCGGACCGGTTCGTGCAGCGGGGGCGATTCGGCAACGGGGGGCCGAAGAAAGTACGTTGACTTGGTGGTCGAACCTCGCATATCCACCGAAGCGTGCGGCGCCCATCCTGCTGAGGGACCGTAGGGCGCAACTCGACACATGAAGGCCGGTCGGAGTGAACGTCGCGGGCGGGATCCAGACTCAATCGTCAGGGGGTCCTGGTCCACGGTTCCCGAGGGCCGGCAACAAGGAGGAAGAGATGGGAACGAAGGTCAAGACGGCAATCGACATCGCTGGCGCAGTGGAGAGATCTCTGGTATTTGAGAAGATCCGTCGCCTCGAGGACTACCCTCGGTTCATGCCGGACGTCAAGCGGGTCCGGGTGCTCGAGCAGTCCGACACGGCCGGGGCCAGCGAATGGGACGTGGAGATCGAAGGCTGCCCGCTGCACTGGGTCGAGCGGGATTGCTTCGACGGGGATGCCATGGTGTTCAGCTTCGACTCGGTCGAGGGGGACTTCGACCGGTTCTCCGGCCGCTGGGAGGTGCTGGAGACGGCATCGGGGCTGCGAGTGGAGTTCGAGGTGGAGTACCTTGTCGGTATTCCGGTCATCGAGGACATCATCGGACCGATCCTGAAGGTCAAGATGGAGCGGAACACGATGAAGATGCTGGAGCACCTCAAGGCCGAGGTGGAGGCGTCGCTCGGATTGGAGAGCGGGGACACGGGGCTCGGCATGGACCCGGGTGTGGTGGCCAGGATGGCGGCGTAGAGCATCGGGCTACGGCTCCCGGGGGGGCTATGGCAACCGGTTGGGAGCGACAACGCAGCGTCGAGGGAATCATGGCTGACGACAAGG
>VGRX01000144.1 GCA_016875215.1 Deltaproteobacteria bacterium | reverse complement strand
GCAGGCCGACGGTGCGGAGCTGCGGCTCGATGTCGCGGACATCGGGGGCGAGCCGGGCGACTCCACGGGAGATGCCCGCGAGCTGACGGACGCGGGCGGAGATGCCCGGCCGGACTCGACGGATCTGGAAGACGGGCTCGTCCCGCCGGATGCCGATGCCCCCGATACGGTGGACGGTCCCGACGTGGAGCCCGGCCCCTGGGCCGGCAGGTGGCCGGCCATGCACTCCATCGACGGCCAGCTCCTGGTGGAGGGGACCTACGAGGGGGGAGGGCCCATCCTTTGGGTCATGGATACCGGCGCCGCACGGACCTACGCACATTCCGACGTGACCGGGACCACCAACCCCAAGCTGGCCAGCTTCTCGATCGGCCCCCTCGAGTTCGCAGACAAACAGCTTTACAGCGTGGATCTTTCGGAGGCCGAGGCCTACATCGGCTGGAAGCTCGGGGGGCTTGCCGGACAGGACATGTTCAACAAGCGCTTCATCGCACTCGACTACGCGGACCCCGGTGCCTGGTTTCTCGAGGCAGTCCCCGAAGTGCCCCCAAAAGGGGTTCTCGATGCCCCGCCGGAGATCCTGCACTACGAGCTTCCGTCCTCCATTCCGGTCGTCCAGGCAACGTTCGTCGCAGGGACATCGGTCACCGTGCCGGTCGTTGCCGACACGGGATCGGGCGTGACCATCCTGACGCAGGACGTGTTCGATTCCATCGATGACGGCAGCCTGCCCAGGCTCGATGGGTATGTCTGGGCCACCAACTACGGGTCCGATGCCAGCTTCGTGACCCGGATCCCCAGGATCCAGGCGGGCGAGAACGGCCAGGGAAACGTGGAATGGAGCTGGGCGATCGTGATTCCCGAGGACAACCATCTCTTCCCGCTGCTGAAGGCCAACGGCATCGACGTGAAGGGGTTCCTGGGGTACCCGTTCTACCGCAACTTCGTGGTCGGAGTGGACGGCGCCGAGAACCGCTATCTCTGGTGGGAATACCAGGACAAAGGCCACCTGCCCGTGGACGAGTGGACCCGCGTCGGCATCGAGCCGATCTGGCGCGAGGAGGGGTTCCGGATCGAGATGATCTATGCTCCCAGCGATGCGCAGGCCCAGGGCATCCTGATTGGAGATGTGATCACGACCATCGACGGCAAGGACGTGACCGGGGGGACTCTGGACGAGGTCCGACAGGCGCTGCGCAGCGAGCCCGGCACCGCGTTGGATCTGGGGCTCCTTCGGGACGGGAAACCGCTGGAACTTGTCGTGATTGCAGAGGATTTGCTGCCAGTCCCAACCTGTTTGACCGCCCCCCTCGAGACCGCGATGGGGGCCGACGGGACGGCCCTTGTGCGCGGCTTCTTCGACGGCAAGAAGACGTGGTTCGCCGTGGACAGCGCCGCTCAGGTCGTGTTTGCAGACCTGGAGTTCACTCAAGGCCAGACCGCGTACGTCGAGCTGGACCTCGACGTCGGTCCGTTCCACTTCACGGACTGGCTCTCCAAAGGGCGGGATCTGAAGGTGCAGGAGGAGAGCCTGGGCTTCGACATCGGGGCCCTGCTCGGCCAGGAGATCCTGCTCATGGCCTATGTCCTCCGGGATCCGGCGACGCCTTCGGTCCGTATCTGCGAGGGGAAGCCCGCCGAGCCGCCCATGGATCTCGGCCCGCCGGCTGCCGTCCATCCCTTCGAGATGGTCAACCAGTTCCCGGTGACGGAGGTGGACGTCGGGCTGGCCGAGACGATCCCGCTCCTGCTGGACACCGGGCAAGGGATCACCTACATCACGCAGGAAGTGCTCGACCAGGTGGCCCCCAACGCACCCAAGGTGTCGGGGTGGGTCTACGAGACCAAGTACGGCTCTGACCCCGCCGTCCTGACCCGCATCCCCACTATCGGAATTGGTGGGATCCAGGCACTCGACCAGGTCGTCGCCGTGATTCCGACCGAGCACCACATGGCCGGGACCCTCGAGTTGAGCGGCGTCTTCGTCAGCGGCTTCCTCGGGAATTCGGTGTTGGGGCGCTTCGCAGTGGGCGTGGACGGACCCGGCTCGATGCTCGACCTCTGGCCGCTCGATGGGACCTCCGGGGACGGCGGCCTCTGGGAGCGCGTAGGCATCGAGATGGTCTGGGACGGCCTGGGCTACCCGGTCAAGTTCGTCCTGTCTCCCTCCGACGCCGAGACGCTGGGAATCGTGCCCGGCGATCTGCTGCTCACGGTCGACGACGTGGATGTCGCCCAGATGGGCAGTCTCGCCGAGGTGCAGAAGAGCTTGCGTGGAAAGGACGGAGAAGTGCGGCACCTGAAGCTCTCCGGCACCTCCGGCGAGTATGAGGTCGACGTTCTCGTCGAGGACCTGCTCCCGATCCCGAAGTAGACCGGCCGGAACAGCGGCGGGGCCGTTTGGGGCTTTGGAGGCTTTGGGCAGCCTCCTTTGTCCGGGGCAATCTACTGCGGCAGCACGCACTCGGCAATCGTGCACATGTTGGTCTTGACCTGGTTCAGGAACTCCACGTCCTCGGTGATGACCGGGTCCTTGAGCGTGAAATTGATGCCCGTGCAGAACGTGTCGGCATCCGCGATCTCCTTGATGGCGTCGCCGATGTTCTCCTCGCTCTCGTTGAACAGGGTGCACGCCTGCTTGATGGCCAGCGCGACCCGAAGCACGCAGAAGTTGCGCTGCATGATCGGCCCGGTGAAGTAGGCCAGTGGTGAGCCGGGATCATCTTCTGCGAAGTAGGAGAGGCTGCCCATGGCCACCTTCTTGGTCGCGGACTCGGTCTTGCCCTTGTCGACGAGCTCGTAGCTGTACTTGATCACAGCGAAGTCGTTGACCGTCTCCCAGGCCTTGAAGATGTCCGGGTTCTCGGCCTTGATCTTGACCATGACCAGGCCGTTCTTCTTCGAAGCGAACAGGGTGGAGACGGCCACCGTGCCGCTGTCTCCCGGGTTCACGACGGGCGGCTTGTCCTCCTTGGGGGCCACGGTGTACTGCGGCGACGGACCCAGGATCACGACCTCGCCGTTTTGCTCGTCGAAGTCGAAGCCGTAGATGCTCTCGACCGAGAATCCGGGGGGCAGGAAGAACGAGATCTTCAGGTTGTCCGCAACCGGGGTCAGCAGGTACTCGAGCTCCGACTGGAACACCTCGACGAGCTTTTCTCCCTTGTCCAGGAAGTAGAAGTTCCCGTTGCCCTGGCTTGCAAGCTTGTACATCAGCTCGAAGTTGAAGCTCAGCCCCACCCCGATGGTCGTGAGTCCGATGCCCGCCGCATTGTAGGATGCTGCCTTGGCGAGGATCGTGGGGAGGTCGGCCACGCCTGCAGTGATGTTGCCGTCGGACAGGAGCATGACCCGGTGGATCGCCTCGGAATCCGTGATGTTCTTCATGGCCTGCTCGAACCCCTGGACCATGCCCGCGTGCAGGTTGGTCGACCCGCCCGGCGTCAGCCCGTCGATCACTGCCAGCAGCTTGGGCTTGTTCTCCGCTGTGGCATGGACCGGCGGGCTCGCCACTTTGACCGAATCATCGTACGAGACGATGCTGATGATGTCGTTGTCGTCCAGCGTCTCGACCATCAGCTTGAGCCCGATCTTCACGAACTCCATCTTGTCCGCTTCCCCCATGGAGCCCGACGCGTCCACCACCACGGCCAGGTTGAGGTGCTTGTTCTCGATGACCGTCGGGTCGAGCCCCGAGTTCATCCCGAGCTGCATCGAGATGAGCGGCTTGCCCGCTGCCGGATCATAGAACAGCCCGAGGAACGCGTGCATCGTCACCAGCATCGAGTAGTCCGGTGCCGGCAGCGGCGTGTCGTGCTCGTTCAGGAACCCCTCGATGGGGAAGAACTGCGGGTCGGGTACCTGCCCATCCGCCACCAGCTTGCGGAAGTACCCCACGTCCTGCGCTCCGCCGGGCTTCAGGCCGATGCCCATGCCGCCGCCGGTGCACACTCCGCCGCAGCCGTCCGGCTCTCCCACCATCAGCCCCGCACATTCCGGCGTGCAGCCGTCCACGACCACGCAGACCCCGTCCTGGCAGCTTGCGGACGCAGAGCACCAGCCGCACGATCCGCCGCACCCGTCCGGCCCGCACTGCTTCTGCTCGCAGTTCGGCACGCAGCCGTCGGGCGGATTGTTGCCCCCCGGATTGAGTGGCCCGCCTGCATCGCCGCCCATGGACAGGTCCGCAGCCACGGTCTCCCCGCCCCACCACCAGGAGTCCTCCGCCGAAACGGCGTCGGGGTACTCCCAGGGGACGCCCCCGTCGCCCATGGCGTCGGCGCTTGCAGCGTCTTTGGCGTGGCCTGGCCAGCCGGATGCGTCCTGTTCGCCGTCCCACTTGTTGCTTCCGCTGGGCCAGGGCTGGGGGTTGCTCTCCAGGCCGCAGCCGGAAAGGACCAGACCCGCCAGGGCAAGCGCAACCGCTCTCCACGCCGTCACGTTCATTCGATTGGTCTTCATGGCTCCCTCCTCCAAACCGCATTCGACCGGGGCCTTTTCAAGTTCCGTGCCATGTCGGCCCCCAACGGAGGGTCGTGCCTCTCGAATGGAGCGACTCGAACCGCTCCGGGCGGCCCGTGGCCTTGTCCTGGGCCGTGACCGCGGATTCCCGCGGCCAGCCTCCCCGCATCCTCGGCCCGGGCGGACATGCGTTCCAGCCCCTCGCATGCGGGGGTGGAAATCTCCACGTGCGCGGTCTCGTGTGCATGTTGTGTACAGTGACTACCTTCAAGCAGGGACAGGAGGAGTAGTGGGATTTCCTTTGGTAAATATCGGCCGTTATAAGCTACGAAATTCCTTTTGTTGTGTGCGCAGAACGCGGCGTGAGGCATGACGACAAGGGCACTGCCGGGTGGCACCGACGTTTGGCACTGAACTTGCTTGTGGTGAGAGCGTGAGTCACGGAACGTTGACCCTGGGCGAAGGAGGAACGCCATGAAAAGGAAATCCCGAGAGGGGCGGATGTGCTGGGGGGGAGCCCTCGCAGCGGCCCTTGTCCTGGGAGCCCTGGCATTTGCCGGGACCGGGTGTGAGCCGGAGGGGAAGCTGCCGCCTCCGGAGGACGAGTACCCGCCCGACGTGATCGATGTCCAGCCATTGCCGCCGGATCCGACGCCGGACGACCCGACGCCGGACGACCCGACGCCGGATGACCCGACGCCGGATGACCCGACGCCCGACGACCCGGAGGTGCCGGATGACCCGACTCCCCCGGTGGTCTTTCCCCCCAGCCCGTACGCCCGGGCCGAGCTGAGCCCCGACGGTCGGTACCTCCTGGTCCAGCGTGACTCCGCGGCCGGCTTCTGCCTGGTGGCGGCCGACGTGGAGAGCGGCGACGTGCACCATCCTGCCGGGCTGTGCGGCCTCCGATGGTTCGCGTTCTCGCCCGACGGGGAGTTGGCGTTCCTCCTGCTGGAGGACGGGCTCGAGATCCAGGTGCTCAACCTGTCGACCATGAAGGCCTCGACCGCCTACAAGCTGGCGAACCCGTATGCCGTGCTCGAGGTGTCCCCCGACGGCGACTTCCTGGTGCTCTCCAACAGGCCGGTGGACGAGTGGTCCGAGGCGCAGTACGAGTGGAGCACCTACCTGATGGAGCTGCGTCGCATCACCGTGATCGACCTGGCCCACGACGCGGTGCATGAGCAGTTCTTCCCGTACGCGGTCCGTTCGACCGCCTTCTCGCCCGTCGACCGGGCGCTCCTGGTCTCCATGTCGTGGTGGAAGGAAGACGGCCTGCCCGAGGCCCAGGTGCACTTCATGAACACCGCGACCGGCGTGGTCGAGAACACGATCGTGTTCCCGAACTGTGCGGACGAGATCGTGGTCCAGCCCGAGGGGGAGCTGGCCATCCTGGCCCCGACGCAGTGTTTCGTGCACCCGGTCACGCTGGCCCCGGAGGTGGTTCCCGAGGAGTTCCCCGAGCCCGAGGAGGAGTGGGACGAGTGGGACGAGTGGGACGAGGCCGACCCGTGCTCGGTCATCGACCTGGTCGAGCGCAAGTTCGTCGGCAACCTCCCCGGCTTCGGCCCGGTCGAGTTCTCCGGCGACGGGCAGACCGCGGTGGCATTCTCCCGCCAGGAGACCATGATGAAGCAGTGGAACATGTTCCAGCAGAAGCTGGTCGGGCTGATCTTCATCCGGATGTCGGACCTCTACTGGAAGGTGGTCGAGTATGGCTCGGACGAGCCCGACTACTTCTTCGACATGGGGAGCATGCACCTCTACCTGCACGACCAGGAAGGGGGCAAGGACCGCCTCGTCCGAATGGACGCCGACTCGAAGGAGATGGAGGTGCTCTCCGGTCCGCCCGCGACCTTCGAGGAGAAGGCCGAGATGGCGGACGGGAGCCTCTACCTCGTGCACCAGGGCAAGCTGCTCACCGTGGCGCCCGGCGGCCTCGAGACCGTGGAAGCCGCCCTGCCCGCGGTCCCGGGCCAGGTGTTCGCCCGGCCGCAGGGGGATTCCGCAGTCGTGTTCTCTTCCTCCGGCGCCTCGGTCCTCCTCATCAGCCACCCGGATGGCGAAGTGCTCGAAACGATCCCGCTCGAGTGACCCGGAGCCCCTCGGACCTCGAAGGACAAGTCTGCCAAAGGGCCCGTGCAGGAATGAGTCGAACGCACCGAGAGAGCCGATGCGTCCTGGCCGCAAGGTGTGGGGACCATCGCCCGGATTCCACCGATGAGTGATCGGTCGCGGGGCCCGGCATTTCCGTTCGTGCATCCGGCGGGAAGGCAGAGTAGAATCCGCCCGACGACGTGGGGGTGCAATGAACTGGATCCAGACCTACCAGGGAAAGAAGTTCTACTCGGTGGAGCCGCGGGCTGAGGATGTCGACATCCGGGACATCGCCCACTCGCTGGCCAATCTGTGTCGCTTCAACGGGCACTGTCTCAGGTACTACTCGGTGGCCGAGCATTCCGTCCGCGTGTCGCGCGAGCTCCCCCCCGAGCTTCGGCTCTGGGGGCTGTTGCATGATGCGGGAGAAGCCTACCTCACGGACCTGCCCCGGCCCGTCAAGCAGTTCCTCCCGCAGTTCAACGAGCTGGAGGACCGGGTGCTCTGCCGCGTGGCCGAGCGCTTCGGCCTGTCCTGGCCGATGCCGCCCGAGGTGAAGCACGCGGACAACGTCCTGCTGGCCACCGAGGCCCGCGATCTGATGGCCGCCCCGCCGGAGCCATGGAACCTCGGTGTCGAGCCGCTGCCCGGCCGCATCGAGCCCCTCCTGCCTCCGGATGCCGAGAGGTGGTTCCTGGGCGAGTTCGAGAAGCTGACGCACCCGTAGGTCCGCGGAGGAGCGATGACGTCCATCCTGGTCTCCGTCGCGACTCTGCTTGCGCTCCAGTCCTCTCCGTATGGCCTTCTCTCCGGGACCGAGGGGCACGGGTTCCCGCCGGACGGGTGGACCCTGACCAATGTCGAAGTGATCGAAGGGGAGACCCGTTTCTCCCTTTCCGATGCCTCCGGATGGAAGATCTCGCTCATCGTCACCGACCGGACGCCGGGCGCGTCAGCGTTCGCCGTGTCGGTCCGGCGGGCGTTGAACTACAAGATCGAGGCGGCCCCGGAAGGTGAGGATCCCGGGGGGCATCCGCCTGGCGTGGCGCGGATGCTCGAGGCCGCGGCCGATGCGCTTGTCGCAGGGGACGAAGAGCCGGTTGCCGGTGGCTCCTCGGATGGAGCCGTTGCCGGCCCCCGGCCTTCGGCAGCTCTTCCGGCAGGAGCATTTCGAGAGTCGTCGCTGCCTTCCGGCCCCGGCGCTCACCGACAGGCATCACCTGACGGAGAGCGGCACTGGGCTGCGGAGGAGCTGTTGGGGGGCAGTGCCGGATACGTGCCCGAGCTGGCCGAGGGGTTCGTGTTCCGTGCGCTGTCCATCGAGGGGGCGCGCCTCCGCTTCCGCTTCGACCACCCGTTCGGCGGCCGGCTCGATCTCTGGGTGGCCCCGAGGCAGGCCGGGCACAAGGGGTACGCCGAGACCGACTATCTGACCCTCTGGTTCGACCTGGACGATTCCTACCTGCAGACTCCGGAGGCGCTTGCCCGGCTCGACGCATTCCTGGAGCAGGTTGCCGCCTCGGTCCGGCTGGCGGATGCCGGCGACTGGGCCGAGCTGGCCCCTCAGGATTCCGGCCCAGGGACCGGGGACGAGGCCGGGGGTGGCGCAGGACCCGATGGATGCAGGGACGGTCAGGGGGACGGAAGCGGCCGGGGATGTTCCGGCAGCGACGGCAGGGAGGGGCACGGCCCGGAGGCCGGCACGTCACGACGATCCGCAGGTGGGGCCTGGCTTGCAGGGCGCCCGGCGGATCAGGCCGCAGCGATCACCGCGTTGCTCGCCCTGGTCTTCTCCCTCTTTTCATTCTGGAGAGTCTCCGGATCGATAGGCAGGACGGTTGCCGCAGCCGGCCGGATCGAGGGGTTTCTGGTGCTAGCCGCGTGCGCTGCAGGCGCGGTCCGGCTGGTGCTCGTCCCTCTGGTTCCGGTCAAGGTGGGCATGGTCTTCCCGATGCTGGAGCAGGCGCTGAGCATGGAGGGGCTGCCGCGCTACGGTGCGGGCGGGGCGGTGCTGGCACACCTGGTGTTCCGTTTCCTCAGGCCGCACCTCGACGAGCTGCTTCGGCTTCACTCGCTTCTCGCCCTGTTGATGCCGTTGCTTGCTGCGGCGGCCGCCCGTCGGCTCTTCCCCGAGCCGAGGGTGATGTCCTTTGCCGCCCTCTTCCTGGCTCTGACGCCGCTGTTCCTGCGTGACGGGAATACGGAGAGCCTGCTGGTCCCGGGGTTCTTCCTGTTCCTCGCCGGGTTTCACCTGGTGCTGGACTTTGTCGAGGATGGGCGGCTGTCGACCGGGCTTTCTGCGTTGCCCGCGCTCGTGGCCGGAGCCTCCATGCGGCCCGAGATCATGGTCCTTGCGCTCGCACTGCCCTTCCTCTTCTTTGCCCGTGTGCGAGCGCAGTGTCGCCACGCGGCAGCAACGAAGAAGTGGAGTCGGCCCTCGAGGAAATCCACCGGCAACGGCACTTCGGGGGAGGCGGCAAACGGGCGGCCGAACGGTCTCCACTCTGCTGGCCGCTTCCTCTCCGTGGCGGCGGTCCTTTTCCTGCTCCTCTTGCCGGGAATCCTGTTCCTGGCCTTCTCCACGGCAAACGAGCTGGCCGGGGACAATCTCGTCCTCGAACGCCTGCACCCCGGGTTCATCCTTCGCAACCTGGTGGCCCTTGATGTGCTCCTCGCTCCGAGGTTCTTCCCGGTCTCGGTGAGCCTGTTGGGCTTTGCCGGAGCGTGGATTGCCGTCCGGGACCGCGACTACCGGGCAACCTCGATCACGATCATCCTGCTGGCGACGGGCTGGCTGGCGTTGCTTGCAGTAGACCTCACCGAGGAGTCGATGTTGCGCCTCCAGGTGCCTGCCGCCATGATCTGGTGCGCATTTGCCGCCCTTGCCGGGGCCCGGGTGGTCGGCCTTGCCCGCTCCGCAGCCGAGAAGACAGCGCTGGTGGCCGCGGTGCTGGTCGCGTTTGCAGCCTGCTCCCTCCCCGGCCTGGGGTCGTTGTTCGTCTCGACCAGCTCCCAGGAGGATTCCCGCGTGTTCCATGCCGCGGTCGAGCGGCTCCCGCCGGGCCGGGTGAGACTCGTCGTGCTCACAGCGGACGATCTTCCCGAGCTGGCCATCGCGGACCCCGGAAGGGTAGGGGAGACGCCGCCGCCGGGCCACGTCCCGGTCCACCGGCAGCTTCCGCTGTACCGCCTCAGGGCGCTGAGGCCGGATGTCGATGTCGTCTCCGTCTCCCGGATGCGGGCGGGGCTGCCACGGGACAGCCGTACCTTCTTCTATCTCGGCGCTTCCTGCTATGCCTACCGCGATGCCGGCGGGCAGAGCACCTGGGGCGTACCGGCCGATCCGCAACCTGCGCTTCACCCCGCCTGCCGGCACGTGCTGGCATCCCACCGCGTCTCCCGGGTCTACCTCGAGAACGTCGCGAATCGACCGGAGCTGGCCCCCGCGTTCCACTGGTACCCGAGGTCGCTTCGCAACATGACGCTCGGGCTGCTGGAGCTCGAGTCGACAAGCCCGAGCGGGAGACCCCAGGATCCCTGGGCAAGCGTAGCGGACGACTGCAACCGGGAGGCCCGCCGCCTGCTTCTTGCCGGTACACTCGACCGGGCGGTGGACGTGCTTGACCAGTGCGAGCGCCTCTTCCCTGCCAGCCTCTCGGTCCAGGACCACCTTTCCTCGGCCCTCTATCTTCGCGGGACCCGTGAGGACCGTCGCGAGGATCTGGAGGGGGCGTTCCGCAGCCTCGTCCGCGTGGCCGAGGGCGACCCGCACCAGCCGCAGGTGCTTTCCCGTCTCGGATCGGTCTTCTTCTTCTACAGCAAGTTCCGCACCGACCGGGAGATGGAGGCCGAGATCGAGTCCCGCCTGGCAAGAGACCCGCACGATCTCGTGGGGCTCTACCTCAAGGGGCTGTTCCTCTTCTACGCCCGCCGCGACTACGCTTCCAGTGCCGCATACTTCCACAAGGTGCTCCGGCAGAAGGACGACGAGCCGCGCGTGTTCGTGTACCTGGCGCTCGACAGCTTCTACCAGGGAAGGCAGGAAGAGGCCGAAGCGTACATCGCCCGTGGGGTCGCACTGGCACCGGTCATCGAGGATCCCGACGTGTACTACGTTCGATCGATCATCATCCGCACAAAGGACCTGGAGCAGGCAGCCGGCGACATCGAACGGTACCTCGAGCTGACCAGCGGGCCGGACAGGGTCTGCCACCCGACGAAGCAACAGTGGCTCCGAAAGGAGCTCGAGAATCTCAGGGCAGGAAGGCCGTCGGAGTGGTGGCGGTCGCGGGAGCCTTCAGAGCCATGGAATGAATAGGGAGGCAACATGAGAAGAGCGAAGATCGTCTGCACGTTGGGGCCCGCCACGGAATCGGAAGCCGCTCTGTCCGAGCTGCTCGACGCGGGGATGGACGTCGCTCGTGTGAACTTCTCCCACGGCGCCCACGA
>VGRX01000143.1 GCA_016875215.1 Deltaproteobacteria bacterium | reverse complement strand
GGGTCGGTTGGATTGGTCGTGGGAGCGGAGGACGCGCCGACCGCGGTGCCGGGCAGCGCCGAGCCGTCGGTTCGACTAGCCGTGGGAGCCGAGGTTCCTGGCTCTGTTTCCGGGGCAACCCCCGGGGCCGCTCCGAAACGGCCGAGGAACTGCTGCCCGAACAGGAAGCCCACTGTGGCGAGCGCAGCGAACAGCATGCCCCCCGCGACCACACCGAGCGCCCACCGGCGCCGGCTTCGAATTCCGATCGCCCGCGACAACGGCCGGGTCTGAGTATCGCCATGCCCCTCCCGGATCGTGTCGGCGAGGTCGATTTCGGCCGAAGGCGGCTCGACCAGGTCCATCTCACTGGCAGCTCCGGCCGGGGGCGCTTCCAACTCCACCTGGGGATGAGCGGTCTCGAATGCAAGGTGCTCCCCCTGCGCCAGCCGCTCCATCTCCTCCGGAAACAGATCGTGCACGAATCGGGAGATGCCGTCGATGTCGGGGTAGGCCCCGGACTCGAACAGAACCCGGGAGAGCGATTCGTGGAAGGCCAGCATGGTCGGGAAGCGCTCCGACCGGTTGCGGGCCAGGGCCGTGAGGACGAACGGAGAAAGACGCTCCGGCACCTCCGGATTCACCTGGTGCGGCGCGGGCACGCGCGTCTTGAGCAGCCGAGCGATGGTCTCGCCTTCATTCTCGCCGGCAAAGAGGCGCCGCAGCGTCAGCATCTCCCACAGCACGGTCCCCAGCGAGAAGATGTCGGATCGGTGGTCCACCGGCTGGCCCGACACCTGCTCGGGCGACATGTACGCGTACTTGCCCTTGACGGTCCCGGCAAAGGTCACCGCCTGCCGCTTCACCGCCCTGGCGATGCCGAAATCCACCAGCTTCACCTCGCCCGAGCGGCTGACCATGATGTTCTGAGGGCTCACGTCCCGGTGAACGATGTTGAGCGGGCGGGACGATTCCCGCCGCGTGTGCACGTAGTACAACCCCTTGGCCACCTCGAGCGCCACGTACACGGCCAGCGGCCACGGAATCGACAGCCCGCGCTCGGCGCACGTCATCAGGATGCTGCGGACGTCCTTGCCTTCCACGAACTCCATGGCCAGGTAGGGCACGCCGTCGACGATGTCGAAGTCGTAGACCTGCGCGATGTTGGCGTGGTTGAGGCGGGCCGCAATGCTGGCCTCATCCTGGAACATGCGGAGGAACTCGGGGCTGTCCGAGTAGCAGGGGAGGATCTTCTTGATCGCGACGATCCGGGCAAAACCGCCCGGCCCCATGGCCACGCCCCGGTGGACCTCGGCCATCCCGCCGGTCGTGATCTTCTCGAGCAACGTGTACTTTCCGAACTTCACCGGCCCCATGGTCCTGCGCTACCGTCCCTTCCGTCCGTCCATGCAGTCTTGCATGGATCGATCCTGCTACTCAAGGACAAACACCGCCAATCCCCTGCCGGGAAGCTCCAAAGTCGCCTTGCCCCCGACCAGGGGCACCTTGGAATCGCCGAGCTGGTCCGCCAGACTGGTGCCCGCAACCCCCGGGAGATTCACGGGGACCACCGCTGACGTGGCTGCCCGGTTGGCAGCCACGAGGACCGTCTTGCCGCCCGAGGACCTCGAGAACACCAGGTGGTCCTTGCCGACCGTGCGCACGACGAAGTCCCCCCGCCGGAGGGGCTCGAGCTGGCGGCGCAGCTTGCCCAGCTTCCTGGACAGCTCCAGCACTCCGGACTGGTGCGACGTGAGCCCTTCGAACAGCATGTCCCGGCGGTTGTCCGGATCTCCGGCACCGGCAAGCCCGACCTCGTCGCCGTAGTAGAACATGGGGATTTCGGGCAGCGTCAGCACAAGGCCCATGGCGAGCTGCAGCCGGAGATACGGATCCGCATCCGCAGGCTGCGGCGGCGGTGCGGAGACCCCCTGCTCCTTGCTGCCATTCCCCCACTGGTCCGCAATCTGTCCGGCCGCATGCGAAACGAACCTCGGCACGTCGTGGTTGCCGATGAAGCTGACCATCAGGGCGTCCTTGCCCCAGTAACCAAGGCTGACCTCGAACATGGAGGCCAGCTCCTCGAAGTCCCCCTCGTCACGGCCGACCGAGCGCAACAGCTTCCAGTACAACGGGAAGTCGAACTGCCCGTCCAACTCCCAGTCGTTCACGTACTCCTTGATCACCGTCTCGGCCATCCCGGTTCCGCCGCCCCATTCCCCCATGAAGGTCTCGCCGACCATGTAGAACGGGCTCGTCTCGGTGTGCACCCCCTGCTCGATCCGATGCCGCAGCGAGCGGATGAAGTTGTGCACCATGTGCTTGACCGCATCGACCCGGAACCCGTCGGCGCCGGTCTCACGGATCCAGAACAACGCATTCTGCACCGTCATCTCGACCACCTTGTCGTTCGTGTAGTCAAGGTCGGGCAGGTAGGGCATGAACCAGCACTCGATCGGCTTGTCCCAGTTCGGGTCGCACGGGTAGAAGGGGTGGAACCAGCCGTCATCCTTGTGCTGCTGGTAGATGGGCGACGACTCGTGCACGTGGTTGGCCACGAAATCGAACAACACCCGGATCCCGCGTTCATGGGCCGCGTTGACCAGGGCGACGAGCTCCTCCATCGTGCCGAAATGCTCCTCCGTGGCCTCGATGTCCAGCGGGAAGTAGCCGTGGTAGGAGGTGTACGCCACCCCCGGGATGTGCCCGCTGAAACAGCCCCCGGCATTGTCGATCACCGGGCTTATCCACAGCACGTTCACCCCCAACTCGTCGAAGTACCCCGCCTCGATCTGCTGGCGTATGCCCTCGAAGTCCCCGTTGTGCCAGTTGGCCGGGCCGTCCTTGACGGCGCAGCTTTCGACCCCGTCGTTGTCCGGGTTGCCGTTGGCAAACCGATCGGTAAACGCGAAGTAGATGACGGCATCCCGCCACTCCCAGGGCTCGTCGTCCAGCCAGACCGGCAGGTAGAGCGGCTCCGCGCTCCCGAACTCGTTCTCGATGGAGAAGATCAGCGAGGCCTTGGTTCCCGTCTTGAGCCCGTCCAGGACCAGCTCGAACCGCCCCTTCTGCGCATCGAAGCCCGCGGACGGCAGCGCCTTGCCGTTCAGCATCGCCCGCGCCGTGGCGACCTTGGCCCCCTGGCTGCCCACGCCGTCCAGCAGCTCCACGCTGACCGCAACGGCCCCTCCTTTCGCATCGACCGAGAGCTGGGCCAGGGATAGCTCGGGCACACGGCAGTCGGGTACCCTCAGCTTCGAGTTCTCGACGCCCGATACCCACTTGGACGTGGGATTGGCCGGATCGAGGAACCAGCCGTCCGCACTGGTGTGGAACTTGTATCCGTAGGAGCCGGGCTCCATGCCCGCCAGATCGATCTCGAGCTCGAAGGTCCCGTCGCCGTCCGGGTCCGACATCGGGAGCTCCCCATCGACCCAGTCGGTGAACTCGCCTGCCACTGCAGGAGCTCCCCCGTCCGGCGGCTCGAACTCCAGCGCGACCCGACAGTTGCGCACCTTGCCCGTGAGCACGACCGCATCGGGAGCAACGATTTCAGAGCCCGCCTCGGACTGGCCCACCTCCCCGCCAACGTCCGGCCCCCGGCCCGACTCTTCGGCAGGACGACCATCCGGTATCCCGGAAAGCTCGGGCAAATCCCAGGTCCCGACGGTGTCAAGGCGGGGCAGCTCCGCAGGGCCGCCGTGGTAGTCGTAGCCACCCGGCCGTTGCGGGCAACCCACGCAGAGCAATCCACAGGAAAGCAGGAGAACGAACGCAGCCGTACTCGCCTCGCACAGAGGCGGTTCTGCCAATCTGCCGTTCTCCACTTGCCATCTGCCATCTGCCATCTGCAACTCCCCGTCCACCGACCCCGCTTCGCTCGGGCGAGCCGCCACCGGGTCGCGACGAACAGCAAGCAGGATCTCTGTGGTTCCGGGCAGCTTCCTACCCTGCTTCGCCGAGGCTACGCAGGGCAGGCCGCTCACAGCCCACCGCCCACTGCCGCCCATCCGCAAGCCGAAAGGTCGTGGATGGACACCTTCAACCGCGGCTCGGCTCCCATGCCTGGCCGCCTCATCGCTGTTCCCGAGTCTCCCCCGCTTTCTTCCCTCGTGCCGTTCCCGCGACGGCCAGGAGCAGGGCAAGCGCTCCCGCTGCGGCCAGGAGAGCCACCGAGACCCACCCCAGAGTCATCGCCTCCCGCCAAACGAGCTGCCCCTCGACCACCACCTTCTGCGGCGGAATCCTGTGGAGCAGCATCGCAACCCAGAAGATCGACAGAGCCTCGACAATGACCAGGTTGAACCAGCTCCGCACCCGCCGCCCCGTCACCACGGCCCACGTCGTCAACAGGTAGTACACGAGCAGCAGTACCCACATGCCCAGGTGCATGTACCAGTCCGCGATCCCAACCGACCGGGCCTGCGCGACCTCCACGACCGCGCCGAGCGCGACGAACCCGACAGCAGTCAGAGCCAGCCACCAGCCGTGCCGCCCAACGAATGCCGATACTGTCCTGGCCATGCTCCTCTCCCTCTGCTGTATGCCATTGCGGGCACCGCCCGGGCCGCCCGCCCGCGCACGTCGTCTTTAGCACGATCCCACGGTCCGGGCAAATCCGGCGTGTTCGAAACGCACGCACGTGACGATAACCGTACCGAGGGGCCGAGGCCCCCTCATCGGAGGTTCCATGCTGACATCACTGGCCGAAGCCCTCTTCCCCTCCCGGTGCGCTGCCTGCAGAAAACTCGCCGGCGGACCGCAGATCCTCTGCGCCCACTGCCTCTCGGAGCTGGAGCCGGTCCCCCCTCAGGCCTGCCGCGTCTGCTGCGATTCCGGCGGCATCCACCACGACGGCCTCTGTGGCCGGTGCACGGCCCACCTGCCGCCGTTCGACGAGCTGCGCGCCGCCTTCGCCTACGGCGGCCCGATGCGGGAGGCCCTCCTCGCACTCAAGCACTCGGGCCACCTCGAAACGGGTCACCGCCTGGGCCGACTTGCCGCCTCCACCCTCCCCGCTCCGGAGAGGGGCATCGTGGTCCCCGTCCCCCTTCATGGCAACCGCCTGGGCGAACGCGGGTACAACCAGGCCCTGCTCATCGCCCGGGGCATGGCAGCGGTCTGGCGACTGCCGGTACACACCGATCTCCTCCTGCGCATCCGGGATACCGGCAGCCACCGGGGGCGTACCGCACTCCAGCGACGGGCCTCTCTGGCCGGAGCGTTCCTCGCCCCTCCCGACCGCGTGCCCGAGTCCGCAACGATCATCCTCGTCGACGACGTAGCCGCATCCCGATCGACCGCGGTCGAGTGCTCCCTCGCCCTGAAAGCAGCCGGCGCCCGCCGTGTGCTCGTCCGGGTGGTGGCCGCAAGCCTCGATTGAAGGCCCGTGTCGTGCCCACCTCCTGCCTCACACGGCCTCGACACGGGGAAATGCATGTTCGCCGCATCCCCGGCCACCAGATTGGTGCCAGTTGCAGAGGAGAGAAGAAGGCGCGACCGCGCCAGCCGAACGAGGCCTTGCCCAAGCCACCTCGCAGTGAGGCGGCGACGGAGCACCCCCTCGACTTCGCTCGGGGCAGGCGCCAGCAGGTGGCCCGAGATGGTGGATCAGGGGCTTCGTGGAACAGCTTGCAACAAGCGCAGTATTGCGGCAAAGTCCGAGTCAAGCTGGGCAGGCGTTCGGCTCGAAGGCGACGTGGGAATGAAACTCCACATCCTTAAGACATTCAGGAAAGGGACGCTGGCGCCAACCCCGGTGTGGGCGGACGGGCTGGTCCGGGAAGTGTGCCGGGTCTACTCGCTGCACGCAGCTGCGCTCGCCCCTCAGGCGCGGCGGCTCCAGGAGAAGTTCGGGAACACGTTCTTCGGGGTGCCGGACCATGTCCGGCCCCTGACCGAGGGAAACGCGCAGCAGGATGCCATCCTGTCCGGGCCCCCGTGCGTGATCGTATCCAACTCGGGCATGCTGACGGGCGGTCCGTCGGTGTACTACATGCAGAAGATGACAGGAAGTCCGGCCGATTGCGTGGCACTGACCGGCTATCAGGACGAGGAATCGCCCGGGCGGAGGCTCCAGGAGCTGGCGGGCCTGAACGGGACGCCTGGCGGTGCCCCTTCGCTCACCGAGGGCAGGGAGCGCTCGCTGGACGTGCCGGGATGCTGTTGCGGGAAGCGCCGGGATGTGCTTCGATGGTGCGGCTCGGTTCCGAGAGTTGACCGGGTGGACGCTGGAGCACAACTGAGCGGGGGGGGAACGAAGCGTGTGGCCGCTCGTCTGGCTGGTGCCGTTGGGATTCGTGGTGGGAGCGTTCAGCACCGTCGTGGGTGTCGGCGGTGGCTTCATTCTTGTGCCGATCCTGCTCTTCCTGTACCCGGAGGAGAACCCCGCGATCATCACCAGCATCGGCCTGGCCGTGAACTTCTGCACCGCCACGGCGGGCAGCATCACATACGCCCGCATGGGGCGGGTCGACTTCCGGTCCGGACTCCTGTTGGCGGCGGTCTCTCTTCCCGGTGCAATGGTAGGGGCCTACGTGACGGACTTCATCCCCAGGCGGTCGTTCGACGGGATGTTCGGGGTGGTGCTGGTGCTTGTGGCCGTGCTGCTCTTCCTGTCCAGAGAGAACGGAAGGGGCGGGCTGCCGACAGCGGCGCGCCCGGGGACCGTCATGCGCCGCGTGGTGGAGAAGGACGGCACCGTGCACCAGTACTCCTACAATGCCCGCGTCGGCGCGCCGATGAGCTTCGTCATCGGGTTCGTGTCCGCCATCTTCGGTCTGGGCGGAGGGGTCGTCCAGGTGCCGGCCATGGTGCGGTTCCTGAACTTCCCGGTGCACGTGGCCACGGCCACCTCGCATCTCATGGTGGCGTTGATGTCGCTGTCGGCCACGTTGGTGCACTTCTCGACCGGTTCGTTCACGCATGGGTTCCGCAGGACCGCCATGCTGGCCATCGGCGTGCTCCTGGGAGCACCGCTGGGAGCCCGCCTGTCCTCGAAGGTCAAAGGGGGGCTGATCTTGCGGGCGCTGGCGGTGGCACTGGCCGTGGTCGGCCTGCGGCTGCTGGTGGGGAGCTTGTGACGTGGCGAAACGTCCTGCGATCTTGCCTTTGTCGAGCGGCCTGCGCTATCCTGGGGCCGGACGGTCCTGGAGGTTCGGGTGCGTTTCGCCATGTCCACCGCAGCGGCTCTCGTTGCAATCGGCCTGATCGCTGTGTGCAGTGCCGGAGAACAGCCGCCAAGTCTCGGCGAGCCGGAGATCATCCTGACGGCTCGCTGGGGAAGCGGGCCGGGCGAGCTTGGGAAGAAGGACGGCAGCGAGGGGGCATCGCTCGGGCCGATGAGCTTCGCGTTCGGACCGGACGGAACCATCTACGTGCTGGACCAGGTGAACGGCCGTGTGGCCGTTTTTCGGCCAGTCGCTGGCGGGGGGGTATCCGAGCCGCCCGGTGGCCCGGGGAACGCCCCGTTCCTGTTCGACCGGTTCATCTCCCTTCCCGGGACCACGTTCGAGGAGATCGAAGTCGGTGCGGACGGGCGAATCCTCCTGCTGGACCGGCTGGTGCGGGAGGCCCTGGTCATCTTCGACCCGCGTACCCGGGAAACCGAGGAGCTCTCCGTTCTGGGGGCCGGAATCCCTGAGGGAGGAGGCGTGATGGCCGTCCTCGTCCGGGAGGACGGGGTATGGCTGGATTATGGCCGGGTGCATTCGGTCCGAGTGCTCGATCCGAGATGGAATCCGTGCGAACGGAAGATCGTGCTCGGACGTCCCATGCGGGGCGCTGAAGGGACAGTGGAGGTATCGCTCGGGGTCGGAGGCGGGGCCGACGTTCGGTACGAGCGGAAGGGGGACGGCCCGCTTTCGGTGTTCGTGCAGGACGACGTGCCGATTGGGAGGCTCATCGAGCTTGCCGACGGGCCGGGCGGCGCGGTGCTGCTGGTCTACCATTGCTGGCGTTGGGCCGAAGACGGAGACCGTATCGAGCGCCAGGAGGTCCGAGGCCGCTGGTTCAGCCCGGACGGGAAGCCGACGGTTGCGTTCTCGTCCCCGTACACGCTGACGGAGTGGGAGCAGTTCCGGGAGTTCCGGCTTCTGCCGGACGGCTCGGTGGTCCAGATGGCGTTCACTCCGGACGGCGTGAAGCTGTTGAAGTGGAGGGGACCGTGAAATTCGCCCCCTTCCCCCGCAGAATTCGGGCGACGGTCGTTCTGGTGGCGCTGGGCCTTGCCGGTCTGCTCTCGTTGTCGACCAGTTCGGAGGCCGCGACGCCGTCGATGTCGGTGGACGACATCTTCTGCCGAGCCAAGAGCGGAGTCGGGTTCTCCTACTGGTGGGGCGGTTCGTGCTGGGAATCCTCGGGGTGCAGCCCGGACTACGGGGGGGGCAAGGGGAAATGCACCTGCACGTGCAGCTCGTGCTGCGGTGACTGCTGTACGCACACGGGTGGCCACGGAGCCGACTGCTCCGGCTTCACGTACACCGTATGGCGGTTGGCCAACCTGTCCCAATCGGACGTGTGCGGACCGCATGGGCCGGTGGCAGCGACCTACATGAACTCGTCATCGGATTGGACCCACAAGGACGACTCGGAACGCGAGCCGGGCGATGCCCTGGCCAGCAAGACGCACGTGATGATCTTCGAGAAGAACACCTCGTGGGGGGATGTATGGGCGTGGGAAGCCAAGGGTTGCAACTACGGCATCGTCCACAATTCCCGGGGCATAGACTGGGGCAGCTACGCAGTTGCGCGGCGAAAGAACGTGGTGGTCGGGGTCTGCACTCCCGGCCAGACCCAATCCCAGGAATGCGGGAACTGCGGGACGAAGAAGCGGACCTGCAGCGGCAATGGCCAATGGGGTGACTGGAGCGGCTGCACCGGACAGGGAGATTGCGCTCCCGGAAGCCAGGATTCAAAGTCGTGCGGCCCGTGCATGCACCAGGTCCGAACGTGTTCGGGGCAGTGTGCATGGGGCCAATGGAGCGGCTGCCAGAATGCAGGGGCCTGCGTTCCGGGTGATTCCCAGGCGCAGGGGTGCGGCAACTGCGGGACGCAGGGCCGAGGCTGCCAGGGAGACTGCCAGTGGGGCGGTTGGGGCCCTTGCCAGGGAGAAGGACCGTGCGGGCCGGGACAGGGTGAGGAAGGGAAGTGCGGCGACTGCGGTTCGCACGCCCGTACCTGCTCGGCCGCATGCCAGTGGAACGACTGGTCCGAATGCTGGGGACCCGACCCGGAGGGGGGCACGCTGGTCTGCGTGTCGGAGCTGCCCGGTGTCTGTTCTGAAGGCCGGGTGCGGTGCAAGACGGGGTGGATCCAGTGCGTCAACGTCGTCGAGGCGTCCCCGGAGCTGTGTGACGGACTGGACAACGACTGCGAAGGGGTGACCGACAACGGGAATCCGCAGGTGCTGTCCGATCCCCCGCCCCCGTTTGCAGCGGTTCTGGAGGACGCTTCGTTCCCCACGGTTCTTGCGGCCGGGGCCGAGGCGACGGTCTGGGCCGACTTCCGCAACGTCGGGGTCCTTGCCTGGCCTGCCGGCGAAGTCTGGCTGACACTTGCCGATGACGAGCCGGGACCGAGCCCGTTGCATGTCCCCGACTCCTGGGCCGCGTGGGACGTCCCTGCCAAGTTGTGCAGAGACGTGCCCCCCGGCGGCATCGGCCGCCTCCAATTCCGCGTCCGTGCCCCCGAGCCCCCCGGCCGGGAGCTCCGCACCGCACTGGTGCTGCGGACCCCGGCGGGAGAGCCGATTCGCTGCCCCTCCCCTTCGCTGGACCTCGCTGTCCGCATCACGGCAGGGAAGGCCGACGAGACCGGGGCCGTGGATGGAGGGGAGCTGCCGGGCGGACCCCCGGATTCCGGTCCGGGGGACGTTGCCGGGACTCCACACCCGCAGTCCGACGACGGTACGGGTTGGGGATGCAGTGCGTCACGCACCGGAGCCTGTGGCGCGACCTTGCTCCTGCTGGCGTTCGCGCTGGGAAGCCTGCTCCTGAGCCCCCGAGGACGAAACCAGCAAGCTTGACATCGGCCAGCCGCCCCGCATCGGCCGTCCCGCGAAGGTACGGATGTTGGTATCGGCGACGGCGACGTCAACGGCGACGAACACGACCACCAGCCGGCCTATGGATGGAAGTCAGCGTCGCGGGATGTCCGTTGCCCCGTGGAGATCGTGGGGGTATGATGGCGGCACAATGGGGGGGCCCCCACTGGAGGTGCTCATGTCGTATCGTGACGCAAGTCTGGTAGCGGTGCTGTTGGCTGCGCTGATGCTCGGCTCCTGCTCCGGCACGGGAACGCCTGCACAGGAGGGACCGCTGCCTCCGCGGGTGGTGAAGCTGCTTGCCCTGCAACCGGAGCTGCTGGATGCCGCCGACAAGCTGGTCGGCGGCGACTGCCGTCAGGCACTGCCGCTGCTGACCGTGTACGTCGGACAGCACGAGAAGTCGGCACTGTCGGAGTACCTCCTGGCGCGGGCGTGGATTTGCGGCGACGAGTTCGTCAAGGGAGCACACCACCTGGCCCGTTCCTGGAACCGGTCCGATGAGCTGCACGAGGAGATCCGGATCGTGGCGAAGGACGCGGCTGCCCGCCTGGCCGAGCTGTATTCCAGGGGGCAGGCCGGGACCTTCTCACACTTGCGTGCCCTGTTCCTGCTGTATCAGTACGGCAGTGCCGACTGGCACGCACCGGCTGCCGAGCAGGGGAAAAAGGACTATGCTGAACGCCTGGCGCAGCGCGGAGAGCACGACAAGGTGGTCGAGGTCGGCGAAGTCATGCGTCGTGTGGGAGTATCAGCGGAAACGACCTTCCCGTTCGAGGCTGCTGCGTTGGCCCGCCTCGGCGAGACCGAGCGGCTGAAGGCGCTGGTCGACGGACTCCAGAAGCAGGTCCCGGAAAGAGCCGGGGTGTTGCTGCATGCCGCCGGGCTCGAGGCCGAGGCCGCGTTCCGCGCGGCCGAAGCGGTAGAGCTGTTCGAGCGGTGCCGGCGCCTTCCCGGCCCGCCGGCGACGCTGGAGGCCGACCTGATGCGGGTGCTGCTCAAGGCGGGGAGACCAGACGACGCGGTGGCGATTGCCCGGATGTGGATCGCCGGGGCACCGGACGATCGGGACCGGGCGCTGGCGGTCGCGGATCTGCTCATGCGCTTCGACCGCTTCGACGACACGCTGGGAGTGCTCGAGGAAGGACGCTCCCGGTGGCAGGATGACTTCCGCTTCTCCAGGATGATGATCGGCCTCTCGAGGAAGCTCCCGGACAAGGTGGATGCATCCCGGGTGCTCGGCAGCTACCTGTCAGCGGCCGGCACGACGGTCGAAACGCTGAAAA